>NZ_JAOWGW010000069.1:0-268001 GCF_030332945.1 Citrobacter sp. Cpo037 | reverse complement strand
CACGGAATGGTCTGTGTTGTCGGGAGGATGCGTGATCTGATCCTTCAACTCAGCAAAAGTTCGATTTATTCAACAAAGCCAAGGTGTGTTGGTAAATAAAACAAATAACGAACGGGGTATCATTCGCAGAGGTTTTTATTGTTTTTAGTTGAAGAGCTAACCGGTGAGCAATTTATCACCTTGGATTATTCATGTCATCAATCGTTAAGTAAAACTCATATAATTGATAGTGCTTCATGGCTGACAAATGAGAAATTTTATCATATGATATTGGTTATCATTATCAATGTCATAGGTGAAATCATGTTGCAACGTACGCTGGGCAGTGGATGGGGTGTTCTGCTGCCGGGAATGCTGATTGCCGGGATGGCATATAGCGACCTGTCGGTCTACGTATGGAAGGTGATGATTGTATTAGGATTACTGCTGACTTCGCTCATGCTGTACCACAAACGTTTACGGCACTTTGTTTTGTTACCTTCATGCGCGGCACTGATTGGTGGCATTGTTTTGGTAATGATGAACTGGAATCAGGGATGAACAAAACAGAGAAGGAAATCGAGAGGGAAATAAGATAATTGGTGCGAGGGGGGGGACTCGAACCCCCACATCCTAAGGACACTAACACCTGAAGCTAGCGCGTCTACCAATTCCGCCACCTTCGCACAGTCATCTTATTTTTTTGATATCGCCTCGTTGGTGCGAGGGGGGGGACTCGAACCCCCACATCCTAAGGACACTAACACCTGAAGCTAGCGCGTCTACCAATTCCGCCACCTTCGCCCAGTGCGAGCAATATCAACGTGGATTATGGTGCGAGGGGGGGGACTTGAACCCCCACGTCCGAAAGGACACTAACACCTGAAGCTAGCGCGTCTACCAATTCCGCCACCTTCGCATACCATCGACACTCAAAAAGTATCGTTACCACGGGGGCGGATTTTAGAGATTTTATGCAGGGCGTCAACTGTTAATTATCGAACTTAACGTGATTGCCGAAAAAAAAGGCGTTTCTTCGGCTTTGGTGTTTTATGCAGGCCGGATAAGCGATAGCGCCATCCGGCGTTGCTCGGTGTCACGCCGGATGGCGGCGTAAACGCCTTATCTGGCCTGGAGCAGTTAGGCTTTTTTCGCCTGACGCGTCATGATGGTGCGATAGACCTTGAAGCGCCCGGTCTGCGCGATAACTTCGTGGAAGCCAAACACTTCATCCAGTACCTTCGGATAAGGCAGGAAGGCGTTCGCCACAATACGCAGTTCACCACCGCTGTTCAGATGACGCACGGCTCCGCGAATCAGCGTTTGTGCTGCATCAAGGCTGGTCTGCATACCGTCGTGGAACGGCGGGTTGGAGATGATCATATCAAATCGACCCGTCACGTCAGAAAAGACGTTACTGGCGATGACGTCACCTTCAATGCCGTTGGCTGCAAGCGTTGCGCGGCTGGCTTCAACGGCGGCGGCGCTAACATCGCACAGGGTTAAGCGCACTTTCGGCGAGTGGCTGGCTAAGGCGACGGAGAGAACGCCTGCGCCACAGCCGACATCCAGCACTTTGCCTTTGGTGTGCGGCGTCAGCGTGGAGAGCAGCAGTTGGCTGCCAACATCCAGGCCGTCACGGCTGAAGACGCCCGGCAGCGTTTTGATGGTCAGATTTTCTGTCTGGTATTCATCCCAGTATTTTTCTGCATCAAAGACCGGCTGTTTTTCCAGACGACCGTGGTACAGGCCACAGCGACGTGCGCTGTCGACTTTGTTTAACGGTGCGTATTCGGCCAGCATCTGCTCTGCGCTACGTACACCGCTGCGATTCTCACCGACAACAAAAATATCGGTGCCCACCGGTAACAGCGACAGAATGTTCATCAACTGGAACTGGGCTTCCGGCTTATTCTTCGGCCAGTAGTAGATCAGCGTATCGCTATCGGCAACGTCATCGGCCTGCGCGACGAGGCTGAAGCGGACGTTGTCGCCCATCTGGCGGTTAAGCACCTGCCAGTGGTGAAGTTGCTGGGTGTGCGCACGGCTGGCGGCGCTTTCAAAATGGGCAGGCAGGTCATCCTGCAAATCACCGGCAAACAGAATACGGCTTTGTTCGAAATCATCACTGTGGCGCAGCAAGACTTCACTTGCCGGGGTAAAAGCAGACATGGAATGCTCCTTAAATTGTACAGCGGGGGATTATAGTTGTTTGATGGCACGGATTCGACAAATTTGCTATATTTGCGCCCCTGATAGACAGGAGTGTTTCGCTATGACATCCCGACGAGACTGGCAGTTACAGCAACTGGGCATTACGCAGTGGTCGTTGCGTCGTCCTGGCGCACTGCAGGGCGAGATCGCGATTTCCATTCCTGCGCATGTCCGTTTGGTGATGGTTGCTGCACAGTTACCCGCGCTAACCGAACCGTTGATCAGCGATATTTTACGCGCATTAACCGTTAGCCCGGATCAGGTTTTACAACTGACGCCTGACCGTGTCGCCATGCTGCCGCAAGGCAGTCGCTGTAATAGCTGGCGGCTGGGAACCGAAGAGCCGCTGCTGCTGGAGGGCGCTCAGGTCGAGAGTCCTGCGTTTAATGAATTACGGGAAAACCCAGCGGCACGCGCCGCGTTATGGCAACAAATCTGCGCATATGAACACGATTTCTTCCCTCGAGCCGACTGATTTACCCGCAGCATTTCAGATTGAAAAACGCGCCCACGCTTTTCCGTGGAGTGAAAAAACATTTGCCAGCAACCAGGGCGATCGCTACCTCAATTTTCAGTTGAGGGTTGACGACGTGATGGCCGCCTTTGCAATTACGCAGGTCGTACTGGATGAAGCGACGTTGTTCAATATCGCCGTCGATCCTGACTTTCAGCGCCGGGGCCTGGGGCGTGAGCTGCTGGAGCATCTGATCGATGAGCTGGAAAAGCGTGGCATTTTGACCCTGTGGCTTGAAGTGCGCGCCTCGAATGCGGCCGCTATCGCGCTGTACGAAAGCTTAGGCTTTAACGAGGCGACGATCCGTCGCAACTACTATCCAACGGCCGATGGTCATGAAGACGCCATCATCATGGCGTTGCCAATCAGCATGTAAGATAAGGTGTAATGATGAAGAAGTGGGACTGGATTTTCTTTGATGCCGACGAAACGCTGTTTACGTTTGACTCGTTTACCGGCTTACAGCGGATGTTTCTCGACTATAGCATTACCTTTACCGCTGAAGATTTTCAGGACTACCAGGCCGTGAATAAACCGCTGTGGGTGGATTACCAAAACGGCGCGATTACCTCATTACAACTGCAGCATGCCCGTTTTCAGAGCTGGGCCGAACGCCTGAAGGTTGAACCGGGCCAGCTTAATGACGCATTCATCAATGCGATGGCGGAGATCTGCTCACCGTTGCCGGGGGCGGTTTCTCTGCTCAATGCGATTCGTGATAAAACGAAAATCGGCATCATTACTAACGGCTTTACCGCGTTGCAGCAAATCCGCCTTGAGCGGACGGGGCTGCGCGACTATTTCGACCTGCTGGTGATTTCTGAGCAGGTTGGGGTGGCAAAACCCGACCCCCGTATTTTTGACCATGCGCTGGAGCAGGCGGGTAATCCTGACCGTTCTCGCGTGCTGATGGTGGGTGACACCGCAGAGTCCGATATTCTTGGCGGCATTAACGCCGGGCTATCCACCTGCTGGCTAAATACGCACCACCGCGAGCAGCCAGCGGGCATTCAGTCGACCTGGACCGTAGCGTCATTAAGCGAACTGGAGCAGCTCCTGTGTAAACACTGATTGCCTCCCCCCCGTTGATGGGTAAAATAGCCGCAATTTTTCGTATTCAACTTGCCCGGCCCGTTGCCGTGCTTACCTAAGAAGATTTGACTATGACGTTGTCTCCTTATTTGCAAGAGGTGGCCAAACGCCGCACTTTTGCCATTATTTCTCACCCGGATGCCGGTAAAACGACAATTACTGAAAAGGTACTGTTATTCGGACAGGCCATTCAGACCGCCGGTACGGTAAAAGGCCGTGGCTCCAGCCAGCATGCAAAATCTGACTGGATGGAAATGGAAAAGCAGCGTGGTATCTCCATTACCACCTCTGTGATGCAGTTTCCGTATCATGACTGCCTGGTGAACCTGCTGGACACCCCGGGGCACGAAGACTTCTCCGAAGATACCTATCGTACTCTGACGGCGGTGGACTGCTGCCTGATGGTTATCGATGCCGCAAAAGGCGTCGAGGATCGTACCCGTAAGCTGATGGAAGTTACCCGTCTGCGCGATACGCCGATCCTGACCTTTATGAACAAACTCGACCGTGACATCCGCGATCCGATGGAGCTGCTGGATGAAGTCGAGAACGAACTGAAAATCGGCTGTGCGCCAATCACCTGGCCGATTGGCTGTGGTAAGTTGTTCAAAGGTGTCTATCACCTTTATAAAGATGAAACTTACCTGTATCAGACCGGTAAAGGCCACACCATTCAGGAAGTGCGTGTTGTTAAAGGTCTGAACAACCCGGAACTTGATGCTGCCGTGGGTGAAGACCTGGCGCAGCAGCTGCGTGACGAGCTGGAGCTGGTGCAGGGCGCGTCCAACGAGTTCGACCATGAGCTGTTCCTCGCGGGCGAAATCACCCCGGTCTTCTTCGGTACCGCGCTGGGTAACTTCGGCGTTGACCATATGCTGGACGGCCTGGTGGAGTGGGCGCCTGCGCCGATGCCGCGTAAAACCGACACCCGCGTCGTCGAAGCCTCAGAAGAGAAGTTCACCGGTTTCGTGTTTAAAATTCAGGCCAACATGGACCCGAAACACCGTGACCGCGTGGCGTTCATGCGTGTGGTATCCGGCAAGTATGAGAAAGGCATGAAAATGCGCCAGGTGCGCATTGGTAAAGACGTGGTGATCTCCGACGCACTCACCTTTATGGCCGGTGACCGTTCTCATGTGGAAGAAGCGTATCCGGGCGATATTCTCGGTCTGCATAACCACGGCACTATCCAGATCGGCGATACCTTTACCCAGGGCGAAATGATGAAGTTCACCGGTATTCCGAACTTCGCACCGGAGCTGTTCCGTCGTATTCGCCTGAAGGATCCATTGAAGCAGAAACAGCTGCTGAAAGGGCTGGTTCAGCTGTCAGAAGAGGGCGCAGTACAGGTATTCCGTCCGATCGCCAATAACGATCTCATCGTGGGCGCGGTGGGTGTGCTGCAGTTTGACGTGGTGGTTTCACGTCTGAAGAGCGAGTACAACGTTGAAGCGATTTATGAATCTGTCAACGTAGCGACTGCGCGCTGGGTAGAATGTTCTGACGTGAAGAAATTCGAAGAATTTAAGCGTAAGAACGAAATTCAGCTAGCTCTTGATGGCGGCGATAACCTCACCTATATCGCACCAACCATGGTTAACCTGAATCTCACCCAGGAACGTTACCCGGACGTTCAGTTCCGTAAAACACGCGAACACTAATCGACCTTCCAGGGCACGGTATCCGCCGTGTCCTGCAACTTTTCCTGTCTTTTAAATCCCTTGCGGAATGTTCTTAAAACCTCGCGTTTTTCTTTTGTTTGCCTGTTTTTTAATCAATTCTGACTGCGATCACGAAATCGTGAACTATATTTAACAATGTGATGACATAAATATTGGCGTTTAATGCTTTTTAGGCTGCCTGTTGTAGCGTCTATTGCTGATATTTATTCCACTTACAAGATTAGTTGCTGGTTCAGGCCGTGTAACGGCAGAGCATAGCTTTTAGCAAAACATACAGGAATACATCGATGACAATGACAGGACTTAAGATTTCTAAAACGCTGCTGGCCGTGATGCTGACCTCCGCTGTTGCAACGGGTTCTGCTTATGCAGAAAACGCTACGATGGATAAAGCGCAATCCGGCGTCGAAAGTGCGGGGCAGAAAGTCGATAGCTCTATGAACAAAGTCGGTAATTTCATGGATGACAGCACCATCACCGCGAAAGTAAAAGCCGCGCTGGTGGACCACGAAAGCATTAAGAGCACCGATATTTCCGTCAAAACAGATCAAAAGGTGGTGACACTAAGCGGGTTTGTTGAAAGCCAGGCACAGGCCGAAGAAGCGGTGAAAGTGGCGAAAGGCGTTGAGGGCGTGACCTCCGTTAGCGACAAACTGCATGTGCGTGATAGTAAAGAAACCTCCGTTAAAGGCTATGCGGGCGATACGGCAATCACCAGTGAGGTAAAAGCCAAGCTGCTGGCCGATGATATTGTCCCTTCCCGCAAGGTGAAAGTTGAGACCACCGATGGCGTTGTGCAACTTTCAGGCACCGTCGATTCACAGGCTCAAAGCGATCGTGCTGAGAGCATCGCCAAAGCGATTGATGGCGTGAAAAGCGTCAAAAACGATCTCAAAACTCAGTAATTAGACTTAATTCGTCCTCCTGACGTTTGTCGGGAGGCGTGTTGTGCACCACACTGAAAATATCGCCGATGGGCAGCCTGAGCGCTCATATCAAGCGGTGAAATTAACTATGGTAAAGGAGAAGCATATGTTTCGATGGGGCATCATATTTCTGGTTATCGCGTTAATTGCCGCCGCACTCGGTTTTGGTGGACTGGCGGGTACTGCAGCCGGCGCAGCGAAAATTGTGTTTGTGGTGGGGATCATTTTGTTCCTGGTCAGCCTGTTTACCGGGCGTAAACGACCCTAGTACGTAAACCGTAAAGAAAAATTGCTACTAAGCCAGTCCATTGGACTGGCTTTTACGGTTTTAGCGTCAGGCAATTTGCGTTACTTTGTTGCTCTATTACAAAAACAACAGGAAGGCAGAGGTGGGGCAGAGAATACCCGTCACGCTCGGTAATATTGCGCCGTTATCGTTACGTCCATTTCAACCAGGCAGTGTGGCGCTGGTGTGCGAGGGCGGGGGACAAAGAGGCATCTTCACCGCCGGCGTACTGGATGAGTTCATGCGCGCGCAGTTCAATCCCTTTGATCTCTACTATGGGACGTCGGCTGGCGCGCAAAACCTTTCAGCCTATCTCTGTAACCAGCCCGGTTACGGCCGCAAAGTTATTATGCGTTACACCACCCGACGCGAATTTTTTGACCCGGTGCGTTTTGTGCGTGGGGGAAATCTGATCGATCTCGACTGGCTGGTGGATTCGACTGCAACGCATATGCCGCTGGCGATGGACAACGCCGAGCGCCTGTTTGCCGCAGGGAAAGCATTTTATATGTGCGCCTGTCGGGGCGATGATTACACGCCCGGCTATTTTTCGCCGAACCGGCAAAACTGGCTCGACCTCATTCGAGCCTCCAGCGCGATTCCCGGGTTCTACCGCACAGGGGTTGTATTGGACGGCGTGAACTATCTGGATGGAGGAGTTAGTGATGCCATACCTGTGCAGGAGGCAGCGAAGCAGGGGGCAAAAACGTTGGTAGTGATTCGCACTGTGCCTTCGCAAATGTACTACACCCCGCAGTGGTTCAAACGTATGGAGCGCTGGTTGGGTGAAAGTAGCCTGCAACCGTTTCTGAATCTGGTGCAGCATCATGAGACCAGCTATCGTGCTATCCAGAGTTTTATTGAGAAGCCGCCGGGCAAGCTGCGTATTTTTGAGATCTATCCGCCAAAACCACTCCATAGCATGGCGTTGGGCAGCCGTATTCCGGCACTGCGGGAAGATTACAAAACCGGACGCCTGTGCGGTCGTTACTTTCTGGCGACAGTCGGCAAACTGTTGGCGAAAAATGCGCCGCTGCCTCGTCAGACGCCGAAGATTGTGGTGCCGGGGCCGGTGGTAGTTCCTCCTGCGCCGGTGGCCAACGATGCCCATGTGCCAGTGGTGACCAATGCGCCTCAGGCGAACGACACGACGTTTGATAATGAGGATTTGGCGTGAGTTATCGTTTTATCGATACGCATTGTCACTTTGATTTCCCGCCGTTTACCGGCGATGAATCTGCCAGCATTCAGCGCGCGGTGGAGGTTGGTGTACAGAGCATTATCGTTCCGGCCACACAGGCGGCGAATTTTCCCCGCGTACTGGCGTTAGCGGAAAATTATCCTTCATTGTTTGCCGCGCTTGGTCTGCATCCCATTGTTATTGAACAACATAGCGATGACTGCCTGGACCAGTTGCAACAGGAGCTGGATAAGCGCCCACGAAAACTGGTGGCGCTAGGCGAGATTGGATTGGATCTGTATCGGGACGATCCGCAATTCGATAAGCAAGAGTGGGTGCTGGAAGCGCAACTAAAGCTGGCGAAGCGGTACGAATTGCCGGTGATCCTGCATTCGCGGCGCACCCATGACAAGCTGGCGATGCACCTGAAACGTCATGCTTTGCCGCGAACTGGCGTTGTGCATGGTTTTTCCGGGAGCGTGCAGCAGGCAGAGCGCTTTGTGCAACTGGGATACAAAATTGGCGTGGGAGGCACCATTACCTATCCGCGCGCCAGTAAAACCCGCGAGGTAATGGCGCAATTACCGCTGGAATCGCTGTTGCTGGAAACCGACGCGCCGGATATGCCGCTCAATGGCTTTCAGGGGCAGCCTAACCGGCCGGAGCAGGTAGTCAGAGTCTTCGACGTCTTATGCGATCTGCGCCCGGAACCTGCGGACGTGATCGCTGACGCGCTGTATCGTAATACCACGGCGTTGTTTAATGTGTGATTGGATGGCGTATCCGGCCGACAAATGTGTGCGCTCCGTAGGCCTGATAAGCGAAGCGCATCAGGCATAACTTCGTCGGATGGCAGCTGTGTTTTTTCCGGCCTACAGATGATGTCGTCGCATCCGGCAATCACAGGTACAGCGCCGGGAAAATCAAATTATCCACCCCGCGTTCGCGCAATCTTTGCGCCAGCTGTTCCACATCCTCCGGCGTGGCGCTCGGCCAGTCCTTCGCTTCGCCATACACCCCGTGCGCATGGAAGGCATTCAGCCGCACAGGTACGTCACCGGTGCGTATGATAAACGCCGCCAGCGCATCAATATGCTGTAGATAATCCACCTGACCAGGAATAACCAGCAGGCGCAGTTCCGCCAGTTTTCTCTGCCCGGACAAAAAGGTAATACTTTTTTTAATCAGCGTGTTATCGCGGCCGGTAAGCTGCCGATGACACGTGCTGTCCCAGGCTTTTAAATCCAGCATTACGCCGTCGCACACCGGCAGCAGCTTCTGCCAGCCGGTTTCGCTCAGCATGCCGTTGCTGTCGACCATGCAGGTCAGGTGTTGCAACTGCGGATCGGTTTTTATCGCGGTAAATAGCGCCACAATAAAGGGGAGTTGAGTAGTCGCTTCACCGCCACTAACGGTTATCCCTTCGATAAACAGTGACGCTTTACGAATATGTTGCAGCACTTCATCAACGCTCATACTCTGCGCCATCGGCGTGGCCTGCTGGGGGCACATATGCAGGCAGGTGTCACACTGCTGACACATATCGGACTGCCACCACACTTTCCCCGCGCTCAGGTTCAGCGCCTCATGCGGGCAATGCAGCACACACTCCCCGCAGTCGTTGCAGCGTCCCATCGTCCACGGATTGTGGCAATTTTTACAGCGCAGATTACATCCTTGCAGAAACAGAGCCAGGCGACTGCCCGGCCCGTCGACGCAGGAGAAAGGAATCAGCCTACTTACTAAAGCGCATCTGCTGTTCATGGCTAATCACGCGAGGTTGTCGTTCCAGAATGCGCGTATTGCGCGCGGCTTCTTCGCCAAGCCAGGTGGTGTTGGTTCGTGACCCTTCGGCGCGATACTTTTCCAGATCCGACAGGCGCACCATGTAACCCGTAACGCGAACCAGATCGTTGCCGCTCACGTTGGCGGTAAACTCGCGCATTCCAGCTTTAAACGCCCCGAGGCACAACTGCACCAGCGCCTGAGGATTACGCTTGATAGTTTCATCCAGCGTGAGAATGTCGCTGATCCCGGCGTGATAAAACGCGTGATGTGGTGCGACGGTTTGCAGGTGGGTGATCGGGTCCGGCTCATCGCCGTAAGGCAGGCGTGCACCTGGCGTGGTGCCGATGTCAGAACTGATCCCCGACTGTGCATGCAGCATCGCGCGCTGCTTCCAGCCATATTTCACCGGGGTGTTTTCGACAAACTCCGCCAGGTAGGCGCTAATACGATAGCCGAGTTGATTGGCGAACTTATCTTTCCCATAGCGCGCATTCTGTCCCGACTTATCGCACAGCAGGTTCACCGCCTCCGCCAGGCCGTACATCCCGAACATAGGCACAAAACGTTCGGGATCAATCAACCCTTCCTGCACGAGGAAGCTATTCTCAAAGAAATGTGATTTCTCATAGAGGAATTCACATCGTGAATCAATGATGGCGATTTGCTGCTGGCAGTAGTGCGGTAGGGTGCGCGTAAAGAAGTCATCGACAGAGGTGCTGCGCTCTGCGATGGCTTTCAGATTAAGCCTGACCAACGTGCTTCCACCCCCGGCGAGCGGCAAAGAGTTGTAGCAGCTGACGACACCGTACTGACCTTTTGTGAAAATTTTATCATTCTCAGGGCCATTGGAAATATGCGGCTTACTGCACTCGCAGATATTTTGCGCCACGTTGAGCAGCAGATCGTCAGGTGTGATTTGCGGGTCATAAATGAATGTCAGATTAGGTGAAACCTGCTTTAACTCTGCGTCTGCGCGTAAAATTGCACGGGTAACTGGTGTATCGGCGGGGCCGATATTGGCATGCATAAACGCGTCTGGCAGGGTTCTGTCGAGATAACGCCAGAAACGTTTTATTCGAATATCGATCTCGTCTTGTGTTAGAATTCTAACATACGGTTGCAGCAGGGCATCAAGCTGGCCGAGATAAACCGGCATCGACGTCACTGACGGAACATGGTGGTAAAGAATAGTGAGTAAGGATAACGCGTCATCAAGATCCCTGGCGCCTTCCAGCTCCAGCCACGATGAGCCATTGGCCAGAAAACGCGCGTAATCGGGTAAAACATAGCGTGGTTTGAACGGGGCATGACCTTCGTACATATCGCAGATTACCCCATCATCCAGCGCCTGACGTGCCTGTGCAGGCAGTTGCGGGTAAGGCAGCGCGTTTTCAGCTTCCAGTGCCAGAAAGTGGCGTTTCTGCTCAGGGCTGAGCACTGGGCTGGTCACGATTTGTTGGCAACGCTGTTGCAGCGCGAGTTCGCTTGAAGTGGGCATCGTTGATTCCTTTTTATCCCGAAGGTGTAACGCCATTGTAGAAAGCAACGCCGCCGCAACCTTTGATCCGGATGCGCCTGATGCCACCACATCCCTTTAGAAAAGGTGATTTATTTGAAGTAGATCTCATTAGAGTAATGCAAATCTGTATGTGGTTTTCATTAACTGTGATGTATATCGAAGTGTAATAGCGAGCGGATGTTAGAATACTAACAAACTCGCAAGGTGAAATTTTATACGGCGATGCCGTTGGAGAATGTTATGACCGATTTAACAGCAAGCAGCCTGCGTGCACTGAAACTGATGGACCTGACCACCCTGAATGACGACGACACCAATGAAAAAGTGATCGCGCTGTGTCATCAGGCGAAGACCCCGGTTGGCAACACTGCCGCAATCTGTATCTATCCGCGTTTCATCCCTATTGCGCGTAAGACCCTGAAAGAGCAGGGCACGCCGGACATCCGCATTGCAACCGTAACCAACTTCCCGCACGGCAACGACGACGTTGAGATTGCGCTGGCTGAAACCCGCGCGGCGATTGCTTACGGCGCAGATGAAGTTGACGTGGTGTTCCCGTACCGTGCGCTGATCGCCGGTAACGAACAGATTGGTTTCGATCTGGTTAAAGCCTGCAAAGACGCGTGTGCGGCAGCAAACGTGCTGCTGAAAGTCATCATCGAAACCGGTGAGCTGAAAGAAGAAGCACTGATTCGCAAAGCGTCTGAAATCTCCATCAAAGCCGGTGCTGATTTCATCAAAACTTCTACCGGTAAAGTGCCGGTCAATGCGACGCCGGAAAGCGCACGCATCATGATGGAAGTGATCCGCGACATGGGTGTTTCTAAAACTGTAGGTTTCAAACCGGCTGGTGGCGTACGCACTGCAGAAGATGCACAGCAGTTCCTGGCGATTGCCGATGAACTGTTTGGCGCTGACTGGGCTGATTCTCGTCACTACCGTTTTGGCGCATCCAGCCTGCTGGCGAGTCTGCTGAAAGCGCTGGGTCACGGCGACGGCAAGAGCGCAAGCAGCTACTAAGCCTTATATTGCCGGAGCTGTAGCGACGTAGGCCGGATAAGGCGTAGCCGCCATCCGGCATTAAGACGACTGCCGGGTGGCGCGTTGCTTACCCGGCCTACAACGGCCTTCTACTCTTTTCCCCTGGGGGTTACCGTGTTTCTCGCACAAGAAATTATTCGTAAAAAACGTGATGGTCATGCGCTGAGCGATGAAGAAATTCGTTTCTTTATCAATGGTATTCGCGACAACACCATCTCTGAAGGGCAAATCGCCGCCCTGGCGATGACCATTTTCTTCCACGATATGACAATGCCTGAGCGAGTTTCGCTGACCATGGCAATGCGTGATTCAGGAACCGTGCTGGACTGGAAAAGCCTGCAGCTGAACGGCCCGATTGTGGATAAACACTCTACCGGCGGTGTAGGTGACGTAACGTCACTGATGTTAGGCCCGATGGTCGCAGCGTGCGGCGGCTATATTCCGATGATCTCCGGGCGTGGCCTGGGGCATACCGGCGGTACACTCGATAAACTGGAAGCGATTCCTGGATTTGACATCTTCCCGGACGACGCGCGCTTCCGTGAAATTATTAAAGACGTGGGTGTGGCGATTATTGGGCAAACCAGCTCGCTCGCACCGGCGGATAAACGTTTTTATGCCACCCGCGATATTACCGCGACGGTGGATTCCATCCCGCTTATTACCGGTTCCATTCTGGCGAAAAAACTGGCGGAAGGGCTGGATGCGCTAGTGATGGATGTGAAAGTGGGCAGCGGCGCCTTTATGCCGACCTACGAGCTTTCTGAAGCCCTTGCTGAGGCGATTGTCGGCGTGGCAAACGGTGCGGGTGTCCGTACCACCGCGCTGTTAACCGATATGAACCAGGTGCTGGCCTCCAGCGCAGGTAACGCGGTCGAAGTCCGCGAAGCGGTGCAGTTCCTGACCGGTGAATACCGTAATCCACGTCTGTTAGACGTCACCATGGCGCTGTGCGTGGAAATGCTGATCTCCGGCAATCTGGCGAAAGATGACGCCGAAGCCCGTGCGAAATTGCAGGCGGTGCTGGACAACGGTAAAGCGGCAGAGATTTTTGGTCGCATGGTTGCGGCGCAAAAAGGCCCGACCGATTTCGTCGAAAATTATGCGAAGTACCTGCCGACGGCAATGCTCAGCAAAGCGGTATATGCTGATACCGAAGGCTTTGTCAGCGCGATGGATACCCGTGCGTTGGGGATGGCGGTCGTTTCCATGGGCGGCGGTCGTCGTCAGGCTTCGGACACCATTGATTACAGCGTTGGCTTTAGCGATATGGCGCGTCTGGGCGACAGCGTAGACGGACAACGCCCGCTGGCGGTGATCCACGCGAAAGACGAAGCCAGCTGGCAGGAAGCGGCGAAAGCGGTCAAAGCGGCAATTAGCCTTGACGATAAAGCGCCAGAAATTACACCGACAGTCTATCGTCGTATTACCGAATAACTGTATACTGATCTGATCGCTTTTTTGCGGCGCAGATGTATGGAGAACAAGATGAAACGTGCATTTATTATGGTGCTGGACTCCTTTGGTATTGGTGCGACTGAAGATGCGGATCGCTTTGGCGACGTAGGTTCAGACACTATGGGACACATTGCAGAAGCCTGTGCGAAAGGTGAGGCTGACAATGGTCGCAAAGGTCCACTGAATCTGCCTAACCTGACCCGTCTGGGCCTGGTGAAAGCTCACGAAGGTTCTACCGGTAAAATTGCTGCTGGTATGGACGGTAACGCGGAAGTGATTGGTGCCTACGCATGGGCGCATGAACTTTCTTCCGGGAAAGACACGCCGTCTGGCCACTGGGAAATCGCGGGTGTCCCGGTTCTGTTTGATTGGGGTTATTTCTCCGATCATGAAAACAGCTTCCCGCAGGAACTGCTGGATAAACTGGTAAAACGTGCCAACCTGCCAGGCTACCTCGGCAACTGCCACTCTTCCGGTACCGTGATCCTGGATCAACTGGGTGAAGAGCATATGAAAACCGGCAAGCCGATTTTCTATACCTCCGCTGACTCCGTGTTCCAGATTGCCTGCCACGAAGAGACGTTTGGCCTGGATAAACTCTACGAGCTGTGCGAAATCGCACGTGAAGAGCTGACCGAAGGTGGTTACAACATCGGTCGTGTTATCGCACGTCCGTTTATCGGTGATAAAGCCGGTAACTTCCAGCGTACCGGTAACCGTCACGACCTGGCCGTTGAGCCGCCAGCACCGACCGTGCTGCAGAAACTGGTCGACGAAAAAGACGGTCACGTGGTTTCCGTCGGTAAAATTGCGGATATCTACGCTAACTGCGGCATCACCAAAAAAGTGAAAGCCACCGGTCTGGACGCGCTGTTCGACGCCACCATCAAAGAGATGAAAGAAGCAGGTGATAAGACCATCGTCTTCACCAACTTCGTTGATTTCGACTCTTCCTGGGGACATCGTCGCGATATCGCCGGTTATGCTGCGGGCCTGGAACTGTTCGACCGCCGTCTGCCTGAGCTGATGGAGCTGGTGGGTGAGGATGACATTCTGATCCTGACCGCTGACCACGGCTGCGACCCAAGCTGGACCGGCACTGACCACACCCGTGAACACATCCCGGTACTGGTCTACGGCCCGAAAGTGAAACCAGGTTCGTTAGGTCACCGTGAAACCTTCGCTGATATCGGTCAGACGCTGGCGAGCTACTTTGGTACGTCACCGATGGACTACGGTAAAAACATGCTGTAATACCCGTTATCTTTCGCGCTGTAGATGCGTTGACTTCATTCGCTCCCCCCGGTCACATAGTGAATCTATGCTCCCGGGGATTCACGAATTCGTCGCCTTCCTACAACGCGAAATCCTTAAGGTATTTCACTGTTTTGCATACGTTTTGTAGGCCTGATAGGGCGTAGCCGCCATCAGGCAATAACAACGAAATAAGGACAAAAAATGGCAACTCCACATATTAATGCAGAAATGGGTGATTTCGCTGACGTCGTATTGATGCCGGGCGACCCGCTGCGTGCAAAGCATATTGCTGAAACTTTCCTCGAAGATGTTCGTGAAGTGAACAACGTTCGCGGCATGTTAGGTTTTACCGGTACTTACAAAGGCCGTAAGATCTCCGTTATGGGTCACGGTATGGGTATCCCGTCCTGCTCCATCTACACCAAAGAGCTGATCACCGATTTCGGCGTGAAGAAAATCATTCGCGTAGGCTCCTGCGGCGCTGTGCGTATGGACGTTAAACTGCGTGACGTGGTTATCGGTATGGGCGCTTGCACCGACTCCAAAGTTAACCGTATCCGTTTTAAAGATCATGACTTCGCTGCTATCGCTGACTTCGACATGGTGCGTAACGCGGTTGATGCGGCAAAAGCACTGGGTGTAGACGCGCGCGTGGGCAACCTGTTCTCCGCTGACCTGTTCTACTCTCCGGACGGTGAAATGTTCGACGTGATGGAAAAATACGGCGTGCTGGGCGTGGAAATGGAAGCGGCGGGCATCTACGGTGTTGCTGCGGAATTTGGTGCAAAAGCGCTGACCATCTGCACCGTTTCCGACCATATCCGTACTCACGAGCAGACCACTGCCGCTGAACGTCAGACGACCTTTAACGACATGATCAAAATCGCGCTGGAATCCGTTCTGCTGGGCGATAAAGAGTAAGGGTTGTTTTGGCCCGGTGGCGTTGCGCTGGCCGGGCCTACGGGAATGCCGCTATTAATGCCTGATGGCGCTTCGCTTATCAGGCCTACAGGAGCGATCTTGTAGGCCGGATAAGGCGCAGCCGCCATCCGGCAATTCGCCACTAATCGCTTAACGCACGGCCTTCGCCACCCACGCCGCCAGTTCACGCAGCTCGCTTTCCTGATCCGGATATTCCGTAACCAGCGCTTCGCAAGTCTGCTGTAAAACATCAGCGCGATACTGGCAGCCCTGTAGCCGCTCCGCCAGCGCTTCTAACGGCGCGGGATTGAGACTGTCGGTAAACACCTGTGTGCGCGTGATATGACCTTTTTCGACGTCGAAATGCAGCTCAACACCGCCCCAGGTGAAACGCTCGTCCAGCAGATGCGAGAAAGCAGGCGCCTGACCAAAATTCCATTCCCAACTGCTCTGGCGGGCAAAGGTTTCGGCAAAATTTGGCAGGTCCGGCGTTTTATCCGGTGAGATCACTTCCGCTTCAACGCGTTCGCCATAATGAGCAAAAAAGGCTTCCGTGATGGCCTGACAGACCTGTTCATGGGTGATGCCCGGTAACAGCTCCGTCAAATTCGCCACCCGTGAGCGGACAGAGGTAATCCCCTTTGCTGCGAGTTTCTTTTTGTCGGGATTGAGATAGTTTGCCAGGCGGCTGAGATCGGCATTTAGAAGCAGCGTGCCGTGGTGGAATCCGCGATCTTTCGTTTCCCGGTAAGCAGAGCCTGAAACTTTGCGATCGCCGTCTGGCGTTTTCACAACCAGGTCGTTACGCCCGGAGGCGTCCGCCGTCACACCCAGAGAATTCAATGCGTTGAGGACAATCGCGGTGGAAATGGTTTTGTCGTACTCCGGTTTACCGGCCATAAAGGTAAAGCAGGTATTGCCTAAGTCATGGAACACCGCGCCGCCGCCGCTGCTACGGCGGGCGAGCCGCACGTTGTCTTCCTCCATACGGCGGGTATTACACTCTTTCCACGGGTTTTGCGCCCGGCCAATCACCACCGTATCGGCGTTACGCCACAAGAACAGGACGCGCTGCGTGGCGGGCATCTGGCGAAAAATGCACTCTTCGACCGCGAGATTAAACCACGGATCGTAAGAGTCTGAGATAAGCAGGCGTAGTGTAGTCATGGTTGATTTCCCTTCTGTTTTACAGTTTTTACTGCTTTTACTCTTTTTTCTCGTTGTCTTCTTCCTGCACCGGTTTGTTGGCGGTCAGCAGGAAAGGGGATTGCTGCCAGCGGGTACGCTTGCCTTGCAATAATGTACGGGTGAGCACGACGCCAATCGCCAGCGCCAGCAGCAGCATCAGGCGTAAGATATTGGTGGTGTTATCTACCTGCTTCGCCTCGGTGGCGAGGGTGTGGGTATCCAGCGTCAGGCGCAAATAGCCCAGCGGACCATTTTTCCCCTGAATGGGTTCGACAATCTGCTGGTTAAAATAACCCCCGGCTTTTTTGCCGTCGAGCGCCAGTCGGTCACGAACGTTGACGCTCTCGCCGGTACGCGTAATCAGGTCTCCCTGTTCATCGTACACGCCAGCGTCCAGAATACGGCTACTTTCCGTCAGCTGTGTGAGTACCGCTTTGATGCGTTTTTCATCCGGCGTTTCGGTACGCATTAGCGGAGCAACATTTAGCGCCACCTGGCGGGCCAGCGTACGGGCCAGCTCTTCGAGCTGCGGATTACGCTGCTGCTGGTGACTTTGACTAAACCAGGATGCGCCCTGCATCAGGGCGACGAGCAGCGCAAGACAGAACAATACAATCACTGCACGATGAAGTCGGAATTTCAGTTTTGCGCGAGCCATATTCCACCTGCTGAAAATTTGAGACTTAATGTTGCCAGAAGCGCTGGTTACAGGGTAGCCTCATGCGTTATTTTCCCCTGATGATTCCGACCCGAACGATTTTACAGGAGCTTTAATGCCTAACATAACCTGGTGCGATCTACCTGAAGATGTTTCTCTGTGGCCAGGTCTGCCTCTCTCTTTAAGTGGCGATGAAGTCATGCCGCTGGACTACCATGCGGGCCGCAGTGGCTGGCTGCTGTACGGTCGTGGTCTGGATAAACAACGTTTAACGCAATACCAGAGCAAACTGGGTGCAGCGATGGTGATTGTTGCTGCCTGGTGCGTCGAGGATTATCAGGTGATTCGCCTGGCGGGTTCGTTAACGCCGCGCGCGGCAAAACTGGCGCATGATGCCAAACTGGATGTTGCCCCGTTAGGCAAAATTCCGCATCTGCGCACGCCGGGTTTGCTGGTGATGGACATGGACTCAACGGCAATCCAGATCGAATGCATTGATGAAATTGCTAAACTGGCTGGAACCGGTGAGATGGTTGCGGAAGTCACGGAACGCGCGATGCGTGGCGAACTGGACTTTACCGCCAGCCTGCGTAGCCGCGTGGCGACGCTGAAGGGCGCTGATGCCAATATTCTGCACCAGGTGCGCGAAACGCTACCGCTGATGCCCGGCCTGACTCAACTGGTGTTAAAACTGGAAACGCTCGGCTGGAAAGTGGCTATTGCCTCTGGCGGCTTTACCTTCTTTGCCGATTACCTGCGTAATAAACTGCGTCTGACGGCGGCGGTAGCAAACGAGCTGGAGATCATGGACGGTAAATTTACCGGCAACGTGATCGGCGATATCGTCGATGCCCAGTACAAAGCCAATACCCTGACCCGCCTGGCGCAAGAATATGAGATCCCGATGGCGCAGACGGTGGCGATCGGCGACGGTGCCAACGACCTGCCGATGATCAAAACGGCTGGGCTGGGTATTGCGTATCATGCTAAACCGAAAGTGAATGAAAAGACGGAGATTACTATCCGCCACGCTGACCTGATGGGCGTGTTCTGCATTCTCTCCGGCAGCATGAACCAGAAATGATTAAATTGCCCGGTGGCAAGCTGTCCGTAGGCCGGATAAGCACCCACGCCATCCGGCAAAAGCGTTAACGAAAGAGGTAAAACGTGGCAAAAGCTCCTAAACGCGCCTTTGTTTGTAATGAATGCGGGGCCGATTACCCGCGCTGGCAGGGGCAATGCAGCGCCTGTCAGGCCTGGAATACCATTACCGAGGTGCGCCTTGCCGCATCGCCAACGGTGGCGCGTAACGAGCGGCTCAGTGGCTATGCCGGGAATGCGGGCGTGGCAAAAGTGCAGAAGCTGTCTGACATCAGCCTTGAAGAACTGCCGCGTTTTTCCACTGGATTTAAAGAGTTTGACCGCGTGCTGGGTGGCGGGGTGGTACCCGGCAGCGCTATCCTGATTGGCGGTAATCCCGGCGCGGGGAAATCAACGCTGCTGCTACAAACGCTGTGTAAACTCGCTGAGCAGATGAAAACCCTGTACGTTACTGGCGAAGAGTCGCTACAACAGGTGGCGATGCGCGCGCACCGGCTTGGCTTGCCGACGGCGAATCTGAACATGCTGTCGGAAACCAGTATTGAACAAATTTGCCTGATTGCCGAAGAAGAACAGCCGAAACTGATGGTGATCGACTCCATTCAGGTAATGCACATGGCGGATATTCAGTCTTCGCCGGGCAGCGTGGCGCAGGTGCGCGAAACGGCGGCTTACCTGACGCGCTTTGCCAAAACGCGCGGCGTGGCGATTGTCATGGTCGGCCACGTCACCAAAGATGGCTCGCTGGCCGGGCCGAAGGTGCTGGAGCACTGTATTGACTGTTCGGTACTGCTCGACGGTGACGCCGATTCCCGTTTCCGTACTCTGCGTAGCCATAAAAACCGCTTTGGTGCGGTGAATGAGCTGGGCGTCTTTGCCATGACCGAACAGGGCCTGCGTGAAGTCAGCAACCCTTCCGCTATCTTCTTAAGCCGTGGCGATGAGGTCACCTCCGGCAGTTCGGTGATGGTGGTCTGGGAAGGCACGCGCCCGCTGCTGGTAGAGATTCAGGCGCTGGTCGATCATTCGATGATGGCGAACCCGCGTCGCGTGGCGGTCGGTCTGGAACAGAACCGTCTGGCGATTCTGCTGGCGGTGCTGCATCGTCACGGTGGCTTGCAGATGGCGGATCAGGACGTGTTCGTTAACGTAGTCGGCGGCGTAAAAGTCACCGAAACCAGCGCCGACCTGGCGTTGCTGCTGGCAATGGTTTCCAGTCTGCGCGACAGGCCGCTGCCGCAGGATTTAGTGGTCTTTGGCGAAGTGGGGCTGGCGGGCGAAATCCGTCCGGTACCCAGCGGCCAGGAGCGTATTTCGGAAGCGGCGAAGCACGGCTTTCGCCGGGCGATTGTCCCTGCCGCTAACGTACCGAAAAAAGTACCGGAAGGGATGCAGGTCTTTGGCGTTAAGAAGCTTGCGGATGCGTTAAGCGTGTTTGACGACCTATAATCAAATACCCGTACGTACTGATTTTGTAGGCCTGATAAGCGAAGCGCCATCAGGCAGTGTTACGCGATTTTTCCAGCAGGAGGCTCTTGTGTCATTTGAATATCTGAAAACCGCCATAAAGCAAAAGGGCTGTACCCTGCAACAGGTGGCGGATGCCAGTGGCATGACCAAGGGATACCTAAGCCAACTGCTGAATGCCAAAATCAAAAGCCCCAGCGCGCAGAAGCTGGAGGCGTTGCACCGTTTTCTCGGGCTGGAGTTTCCGCGCCAGCAGAAAAATATCGGTGTGGTATTCGGCAAGTTTTATCCGCTGCACACCGGCCATATCTATCTTATCCAGCGCGCCTGTAGCCAGGTCGATGAACTGCATATCATCATGGGCTATGACGACACGCGCGATCGCAGCCTGTTTGAAGACAGTGCCATGTCGCAACAGCCTACGGTGCCCGATCGTTTACGCTGGCTGCTGCAAACCTTTAAGTATCAGAAAAATATCCGTATTCATGCCTTTAACGAAGAAGGCATGGAACCGTATCCGCACGGCTGGGACGTGTGGAGCAACGGGATCAAAACGTTTATGCAGGAGAAAGGGATCCAGCCAAACTGGATCTACACCTCTGAAGAATCAGATGCCCCGCAGTATCTGGAACATCTGGGGATTGAAACCGTGCTGGTGGATCCCAAGCGAACGTTTATGAGCATCAGCGGTGGGCAAATCCGTGAAAACCCGTTTCGCTACTGGGAGTATATTCCGACCGAAGTGAAGCCGTTTTTCGTGCGCACCGTGGCGATCCTCGGTGGGGAGTCGAGCGGCAAATCGACGCTGGTGAACAAGCTCGCCAACATCTTTAATACCACCAGTGCGTGGGAATATGGGCGTGATTACGTTTTCTCCCATTTGGGCGGTGATGAGATGGCGTTGCAGTATTCTGACTACGATAAAATCGCCCTGGGACAAGCGCAATACATTGATTTTGCTGTTAAGTACGCCAATAAAGTGGCGTTCATCGACACCGATTTCGTGACCACTCAGGCCTTCTGCAAAAAGTATGAAGGGCGCGAACATCCGTTTGTGCAGGCCCTGATTGACGAGTATCGCTTCGATCTGGTGATCCTGCTGGAGAATAATACCCCGTGGGTAGCGGATGGCTTGCGTAGTCTCGGTAGCTCGGTTGACAGAAAAGCGTTTCAGACGCTGCTGGTCGAGATGCTGCAGGAAAACAATATCAATTTTGTGCACGTTCAGGAGCCTGACTACGACGGCCGCTTCCTGCGCTGCGTGGAGCTGGTGAAAGAGTTGATGGGTGAGCAGAGGTAGGTTTTAGAGGTAGGTTTTAATGCCGGATGCGCTGCGCTTATCCGGCCTACAAGTCGCACTAACCTCGTAGGCCGGATAAGGCGTAACGCCGCCATCCGGCGCTTAACGCTAATTACTTAGAAATACGCTTGTACTTAATACGCTTCGGCTCCAGCGCATCCGCGCCCAGCGTGCGTTTCTTGTACTCTTCGTATTCGGTAAAGTTACCTTCGAAGAACTCAACCTTACCTTCGTCCTGGTAATCCAGAATGTGGGTCGCGATACGGTCAAGGAACCAACGGTCGTGCGAGATAACCATCGCGCAACCCGGGAATTCCAGCAGGGCGTTTTCCAGCGCGCGCAGGGTTTCGATATCCAGGTCGTTGGTTGGTTCATCGAGCAGCAGCATGTTGCCGCCAACCTGCAGCAGCTTCGCCAGGTGCAGACGACCACGCTCACCGCCGGACAGCTCGCCTACGCGTTTGCCCTGATCCACACCTTTGAAGTTGAAGCGGCCCACGTAGGCACGGCTTGGCATCTCGGTGTTGCCGATACGCATGATATCCAGCCCGCCGGACACTTCTTCCCACACGGTTTTGCTGTTGTCCATGGCGTCACGGAACTGGTCAACGGAGGCCAGTTTGACGGTTTCACCCAGCGTGATGGTGCCGCTGTCAGGCTGTTCCTGACCGGACATCATACGGAACAGGGTAGATTTACCCGCGCCGTTCGGACCGATGATGCCGACAATTGCACCTTTCGGTACGGAGAAACTCAGATCGTCGATCAGAACGCGATCGCCGTAGGATTTACGCAGATTGGTGACTTCAACAACTTTATCGCCCAGACGTGCTCCAGGTGGAATAAACAGTTCGTTGGTTTCGTTACGTTTCTGGTATTCGGTGTTGTTTAGCTCTTCAAAGCGTGCCAGACGGGCTTTACCCTTAGACTGACGGCCTTTAGCGCCCTGACGTACCCACTCCAGCTCTTTCTCAATAGATTTACGGCGAGCCGCTTCCTGAGAGGCTTCCTGGGCCAGACGCTGATCTTTCTGCTCCAGCCAGGAAGAGTAGTTACCTTCCCACGGAATACCTTCACCACGGTCCAGCTCCAGGATCCAGCCCGCAACGTTGTCGAGGAAGTAACGGTCGTGGGTAATCGCCACTACGGTGCCTTCGAAGTCGTGCAGGAAGCGTTCCAGCCACGCGACGGATTCCGCATCCAGGTGGTTGGTCGGTTCGTCGAGCAGCAGCATGTCTGGTTTTTCCAGCAGCAGGCGGCACAGCGCAACGCGGCGGCGTTCACCACCGGAGAGATTCTCAATTTTAGCGTCCCAGTCCGGCAGACGCAGGGCGTCAGCGGCACGCTCAAGCTGCACGTTCAGGTTATGGCCGTCGTGCGCCTGGATAATTTCTTCAAACTTGCCCTGTTGTGCGGCCAGTTTATCGAAGTCGGCGTCCGGCTCGGCGTACTTGGCGTACACTTCATCCAGACCTTTCAGCGCACTAACCACTTCGGCAACCGCTTCTTCAACGGATTCACGAACGGTATGCTCTGGGTTTAGTTTTGGTTCCTGCGGCAGGTAACCGATTTTAATGCCTGGCTGTGGGCGAGCTTCACCTTCGATATCGGTATCAATACCGGCCATGATACGCAGCAGGGTAGATTTACCCGCACCGTTCAGACCGAGAACACCGATTTTGGCGCCAGGGAAGAAGCTCAGTGAGATGTTTTTAAGAATATGACGTTTCGGCGGAACGACCTTGCCGACACGATGCATGGTATAAACGAATTGGGCCACGTTGGACTCGCCTCTATGTTTATCGTGATGATGAATAGTTATCAAAGGCGAAGTGTAGCCTTTTTCATTGCCCAATCCCAGCCAGCAGATCCCACTCGCAACAAAAGTAAAAAAGTGTCCGTGACGTGGCGCATTCTGCAATGTCTGGTTAGCATGAATTAATTAAGCGGCATGATGCTGCACAGACGTAACATGAGAAGAGGAAGAGCTTGTGGACAAAGCCAATCAATTTACCTGGCGCCTGCTGGCAGCCAGCGTATGTCTGCTGACGGTCAGTCAGGTGGCGCGAGCCGACTCTCTGGATGAGCAGCGCAATCGTTATGCGCAAATCAAGCAAGCCTGGGACAACCGACAGATGGATGTCGTAGAGCAGATGATGCCCGGCCTGAAGAACTATCCTCTGTACCCGTATCTGGAATATCGTCAGATCACTGACGATCTGATGAATCAGCCCACCATTACCGTTACCAATTTTGTGCGTGCCAATCCGACACTGCCCCCTGCGCGTACGCTGCAATCGCGTTTCGTGAATGAACTGGCGCGCCGCGAAGACTGGCGTGGACTGCTGGCGTTCAGCCCGGAAAAACCGGGTACCACGGAAGCTCAATGTAACTATTACTTCGCGAAATGGAGTACCGGGCAAACCGAAGAAGCCTGGCAGGGCGCGAAAGAGCTGTGGTTGACCGGGAAAAGTCAGCCGAACGCCTGTGACAAATTATTTGGCGTATGGCGCGCCTCAGGCACTCAGGATCCGCTGGCGTATCTGGAGCGTATTCGTCTGGCGATGAAAGCCGGGAATACCGGTCTGGTGACGGCGCTAGCCGGACAGATGCCCGCGCAATACCAAACCATTGCCTCTGCGATCATCTCGCTGGCCAACGATCCGAATTCGGTGATGACTTTTGCACGTACCACCGGCGCCACGGATTTCACCCGACAGATGGCGGCGGTCGCCTTTGCCAGCGTGGCGCGTCAGGATGTGGAAAACGCCCGCCTGATGATCCCGTCCCTGGTGCAGGCGCAACAGCTTAATGATGAGCAAACCCAGGAGCTGCGCGATATTGTTGCCTGGCGTCTGATGGGCAATGATGTCACCGACGAGCAGGCCAAATGGCGTGATGATGCGATTATGCGCTCCAATTCCACCTCGCTTGTGGAGCGCCGGGTGCGCATGGCGCTGGGAACCGGCGATCGTCGTGGCCTGAATACCTGGCTGGCACGTCTGCCAATGGAAGCAAAAGAAAAAGACGAGTGGCGCTACTGGCAGGCGGATCTGCTGCTGGAGCGCGGACGTGATGCGGAAGCCAAAGAGATCCTGCACCAGCTCATGCAGCAACGCGGTTTCTATCCGATGGTGGCGGCACAGCGCCTGGGCGAAGAGTACGAGCTGAAAGTGGATAAAGCGCCAGCGAACGTTGATTCTGCGCTGACTCAGGGGCCAGAAATGGCACGCGTACGCGAGCTAATGTACTGGAACATGGATAATACCGCGCGCAGTGAATGGGCAAATTTGGTCACCAGCCGTACCAAGTCCGAGCAGGCTCAGTTGGCGCGTTACGCGTTCAACAATCACTGGTGGGATCTTAGCGTTCAGGCGACGATCGCCGGTAAGCTGTGGGATCATCTGGAAGAGCGTTTCCCGTTGGCCTATAAAGATCTGTTTACCCGTTACACCAGCGGCAAGGATATTCAGCCAAGCTATGCGATGGCGATAGCGCGTCAGGAAAGCGCCTGGAACCCGAAAGTGAAATCACCGGTCGGCGCCAGCGGGCTGATGCAGATTATGCCGGGCACGGCGACGCATACGGTGAAAATGTTCTCGATTCCAGGTTACAGCAGTCCGAGCCAGCTACTGGATCCTGATACCAACATCAACATTGGTACCAGCTATTTGCAGTACGTATATCAGCAATTCGGCAATAACCGCATCTTTGCGTCGGCAGCCTATAACGCCGGTCCGGGGCGCGTTCGCACCTGGCTTGGCAATAGCGCTGGACGCATTGATGCTGTGGCGTTTGTCGAAAGTATTCCATTCTCAGAGACGCGTGGTTACGTGAAGAATGTGCTGGCTTATGATGCGTACTATCGCTATTTCCTCGGCGATAAACCGGAGTTGATGAGCGAGGCAGAATGGCAACGTCGTTACTGATCGTGTCGATTGTGTTATGCTATCGTACTCGTTAAAGAGTACAAAAGGGGGAAGCAAGCACGCTTCCCCCGCAACGATGGCGATATCTTATGACTCAGCAATCACCCTATTCAGCAGAGATGGCAGAACAACGTCACCAGGAGTGGTTACGTTTTGTCGATCTGCTTAAACACGCCTACGAACAAGATTTACACCTGCCACTGCTCAATTTGATGTTAACGCCGGATGAGCGTGAAGCGTTGGGCACGCGTGTGCGTATCATTGAAGAGCTGCTGCGCGGCGAGATGAGCCAGCGTGAGCTTAAAAACGAGCTCGGGGCGGGAATTGCCACTATTACGCGGGGGTCGAACAGCCTCAAATCCGCACCGGTGGATTTGCGTCAGTGGCTGGAACAGGTGTTGCTCGGGAAAAATTGATCCGCCGGATGCGGCTTTGCCTTATCCGGCCTACGATTGAACATCCGGCACAATGCTATAAATACACCGCGTTATGAAACGGGCTGAGCGCCAGAATCACCGCCTGGTGATAGACGCTTGAGCGCGTCAGCTTGCCCGCGGTAAAAACGCCGATTGCGCCTTCTTTACGGCCAATTTCATCAATACCCGTATAGTCCGACATCACCGGGCCGAGTGCTTCACCTTTGCGGACTCTGTCGAGAATGACAGTCGGCAATGGCAGCGTGGCTGAACGGGCTTCACCGCGCTGAATGCCGTTATCAATCACCACCCAACTGAAGGTGGCGTCATCGTCAATTCCTGCTTCAATGGCGACCCAGAAATCAGCCTGCGGGTGCAGGCGGCGAGCGTTAACAACGCGATTTCGTGCGCCAGTGCGCGTTTCCTGGTTTCCGAAAGGTTGTTCCGGCACGCCACTCTCGACGGCGACGGGTTCAATATGGCAGGATCCTTCCCCGAAAATCTCTTCAAATGCCCGCAGAATTGCCTGAATTTTGGCAGGATTGGTGGTCGCAGAGATAACCTTGTGCATAATTAAGCTCAGTTTGAAAATTCATCGCATCGCAGTATAACGGAAAAAAAGCATGTTACAGGTATACCTTGTTCGCCATGGCGAAACGCAGTGGAACGCCGAGCGACGTATTCAAGGCCAGTCAGACAGCCCACTAACCGCTAAAGGTGAACAACAAGCCATGCAGGTGGGTGAACGCGCCCGCTCGTTTGGTATTACGCATGTCATCAGTAGCGATCTTGGTCGTACACGACGCACCGCAGAAATCATCGCCCAGGCCTGTGGCTGTGATATCACCTATGACTCCCGTCTGCGCGAGCTAAATATGGGAGTGCTGGAAAAACGTCACATCGATACGCTGACGCCAGAGGAAGAGGGCTGGCGTCGCCAGTTGGTGAATGGCACGGTGGATGGTCGTATCCCGGAAGGGGAATCGATGCAGGAATTGAGCGATCGCGTCAACGCGGCGCTGGCATCCTGTCTGGAATTGCCGCCGGGAAGTCGTCCGCTGCTGGTCAGTCACGGTATCGCGCTGGGTTGCCTGGTGAGTACAATTCTGGGATTACCGGCATGGGCTGAACGTCGCTTGCGTCTGCGCAACTGTTCTATTTCTCGCGTTGATTACCAGGAAAGCTTATGGCTGGCGCCGGGATGGGTCGTTGAAACGGCAGGGGACATCTCACATCTGGACGCCCCTGCGTTGGATGAACTGCAGCGCTAGCGGCGAATCGGAATCAGGAATTCGCAGCGCAGGTTGATCGGGCGATCTCCCGCTTTGGCATCTTCTGCCGGGTAGTATCGCTCGATATCCTGTCCTTTACGGCGCGTCAGGTTCAGCATTGGCATGCATGTGCCGTAAACCGTCAGGATAAACTCTTGCACACCGGTTCCCAGCCCTTCGTAGGTAAACATCACGTACTCGCCACCCTGTAACAGGATAGGCTGCGCCGACGGCACATAGCCATTGGCCTGTTCCGGCGTCAGTGCTGTGGTGTAAAACACTTCCTGTTCGTCATCTTTTTCAATGCTCGGACGCGTTTCGTTAAGCCCGTACAGCACTGGCGGGATCGCCGGAGCCTGAGCAAGGAAGTCGCGCCAGAACTGAATACGCATTTCATGACGGAAATCTGAAATCTGTTCCAGCGAGCAGGAATAGCTTTGCGTGGTGCCGAGCAGTTGCGTATCTTCCAGGGTGACAAACTCGTGTGCAGGCATTGTAAATTCACCCAGTCGCATTGGTGGGCGAATACCGAATGCGCTCCATTCCGGGGAGCGGCGATACAGCGCTGGTGTCTGCGAAAATTGTTTCTTGAATGCGCGAGTAAAAGTTTGTTGAGAGTCGAAGCGATATTGCAGCGCAATATCCAGAATTGGACGCGCAGTCAGGCGCAGCGCCACTGCTGACTTCGATAAACGACGGGCGCGGATATAGGCGCCAATAGCATGGCCCGTCACGTCCTTAAACATTCTCTGCAGGTGCCACTTGGAATAGCCCGCTTTTGCCGCCACATTGTCAAGCGACAAAGGCTGATCCAGATGACCTTCCAGCCAGATTAATAGGTCGCGAATAATGCCAGCCTGATCCATAAAATATCCTCATCCTTTCAACAACGAGTACCTGACGTCAGGTATGAGGATAATAGCATTTTTTGCTGTTTTAGCATTCAGTGTTTTTTTTGCTCATAAGTGCTTTTTTCGGACATACGAAAGCGTGATTATTGTAATCCTGTGATCTGTATACATTTTATCTTAGAATGTTTAATAATTACGCAGGACAACTTTTAAGAATGGTAACAATATGAAATATAAGAGCTTAGTCATTTCCTCAATTCTGCTGATGTTGGCGCAGGTCGCCCATGCGGAGCAGATTGGATCTGTCGATACAGTGTTCAAAATGTTTGGGCCGGATCATAAAATTGTGGTCGAAGCGTTTGACGATCCGGATGTTACCAATGTGACCTGTTATGTGAGTCGTGCGAAGACCGGCGGCATCAAAGGTGGACTGGGGCTGGCGGAAGATACTTCCGATGCCGCCATCTCTTGCCAGCAGGTTGGGCCGGTAGAACTGAGCGACAGAATCAAGAACGGTAAAGCTCAGGGCGAAGTGGTATTTAAGAAACGTACCTCGCTGGTGTTTAAATCTTTACAGGTCGTGCGTTTTTACGATGCGAAACGTAATGCGCTGGCCTATCTGGCCTATTCAGATAAAGTTGTCGATGGATCGCCCAAAAATGCCATCAGTGCGGTACCCATCATGCCGTGGCGGCAATAACAAGGAAGCACAATGCAACAGCCGTTGATCTGGTTGGTTGAGGATGAGCAGGGAATCGCTGATACGCTTATCTACATGCTGCAACAGGAAGGGTTTAGCGTAGAGGCGTTTGAGCGCGGATTTCCCGTGCTGGAGAAATCTCGCCAGCAATGCCCTGATGCCATCATTCTGGATGTCGGGCTACCGGATATCAGCGGTTTTGAACTGTGCCGACGTTTACTGGAACGCCACCCGGCGCTGCCGATCCTTTTTCTGACCGCGCGCAGCGATGAAGTGGATCGCCTGTTGGGGCTGGAAATTGGGGCAGATGACTATGTTGCCAAGCCTTTCTCGCCGCGCGAGGTGTGCGCTCGTGTGCGTACGCTGCTGCGGCGGGTGCAAAAATTCTCCACGCCTTCATCGATGACACGCTGTGGGGATTTTGAACTTAATGAGCTGGCCGCGCAGATTACCTGGTTCAGCATGCCGTTGAACCTGACGCGTTATGAATTCCTGCTGCTGAAAACATTGCTGATGTCGCCGGGACGTATTTACTCTCGCCAGCAACTGATGGATTTAGTCTGGGCAGACGCGCAGGATACCTTTGACAGAACGGTTGATACTCACATCAAAACGCTGCGCGCCAAGCTGCGGGCTATCAATCCGGAGCTTTCCCCCATCAATACACATCGCGGTATGGGATACAGCCTGAGGAATTGCTGATGCGCATTGGCATGCGTTTGCTGCTCGGCTATTTTCTGATTGTCGCGGTCGCCGCCTGGTTTGTTCTGTCTATCTTTGTGCAGGAAATTAAGCCAGGCGTCCGTCGGGCGACTGAAGGTACTTTAATTGATACCGCCACGCTGCTGGCTGCACTGGCGCGTGATGACGTGCTCTCTGACTCACCGGCTAACGGCAAGCTGGCGCAGGCATTTGCGCAGCTGCATAACCGCCCATTTAACGCCAACATCAGTGGCATTAACAAAGTGCGTAACGAATACCATGTCTACATGACCGACGCGCAGGGCAAGGTGTTGTTTGATTCCGCCAACCAGGCCGTCGGTCAGGACTATTCCCGCTGGAACGACGTGTGGTTAACGCTGCGTGGTGAGTATGGCGCCCGCAGTACGCCGCAAAACCCGAACGATCCGGAAAGCTCGGTGATGTACGTTGCCGCGCCGATCGTAGACGGTGGGCGTATTATCGGCGTGCTCAGTGTCGGCAAACCAAATGCGGCGATGGCACCGGTGATTAAACGCAGTGAACGGCGAATGCTGTGGGCCAGCGCCGTATTGCTGGGCATTGCCCTGGTGATTGGCTTCGGGATGGTATGGTGGATAAACCGATCTATTGCCCGGCTGGCGCGTTATGCCGACTCCGTTACCGAGAATCGCCCCGTCCCACTGCCTGATTTAGGCAGCAGCGAGTTACGCAAACTGGCGCAGGCGCTGGAAAGTATGCGTCTGAAGCTCGAAGGCAAGAACTACATTGAGCAGTATGTCTACGCGTTAACGCATGAGCTGAAAAGTCCGCTGGCGGCCATTCGTGGCGCGGCAGAGATATTGCGAGAAGGCCCGCCGCCAAACGTGGTAGCGCGTTTTACCGATAATATTCTGACGCAAAATGCGCGTATGCAGGCGCTGGTCGAAACTTTGCTGCGCCAGGCGCGACTGGAGAATCGACAGGACGTTACGTTGACGGCGGTGGAGGTAGATACGCTATTTGCTCAGCTCAAAGAGGCGCGTAGCGTGCAACTGGCGGCAAAAAACATCACGCTGACCATTTTGCCTTCATCGCTTAGCGTCGCTGCCGATCCTGCGTTACTGGAGCAGGCGTTGGGGAATTTACTCGACAATGCTATCGACTTCACGCCACAGGACGGGACGATTACGCTGAGCGCGCATCAGCAGGAGGAGCGGGTCACATTGCAGGTTACCGACAGCGGTAGCGGCATCCCTGATTTTGCATTGCCGCGTATTTTTGAGCGCTTCTACTCGCTGCCCCGCGAGAATGGACACAAGAGCAGCGGTTTGGGGCTGGCGTTTGTCAGTGAAGTTGCACGATTGCATGAAGGTACGGTGACATTATCTAACCGACCAGAGGGCGGCGCACAGGCCTCGTTTACGCTTCACCGTCACTTCACATAACTTCAAATTCTCCGCACATAGCTGTTCTACCTTGCTGATATTGCAAAGGAGAACGCTATGTTTAAATCACCCCTGTTTTGGAAAATCGTCACCTTAGGCGGCGCCATAATACTGCTGTTAATACCACTGACGATGGTCAGGCAGATAATCGTTGAGCGATCGGATTATCGTGATGAAGTCGAAGATGCTATCCGCCAGAGCACCAGCGGGCCGCAAAAGATGGTCGGGCCGTTGATAGCCATTCCGGTGACAGAGCTTTACACCTCGCTGGATGATGGCAAAGAGATCCAGCGTAAGCGCAGCTATATCCATTTCTGGCTGCCGGATTCGTTGGTGGTTGAGGGGAATCAGAACGTTGAAGCGCGTAAAATCGGCATTTATGAGGGCCAGGTCTGGCACAATGAACTCTCGGTGAAGGCCGAGTTTAACGCTGAACGTTTGCGTGATTTAAACCATCCCAACGTCAGCGTCGGCAAACCGTTTATCGTGGTTGGCGTGGGGGATGCGCGCGGGATCGGTGTGGTGCAAGCGCCGCAGATCAATGGGGAATCACTGGCTGTTGAGCCAGGGACGGGGCTGGATGGAGGGGCTCAAGGGATCCACATTCCGCTACCTGACGCGAGCTGGGCGGAGCAAAACCTGAGCATGGCGCTGTCGTTGAATTTGAGCGGAACAGGAGATTTCTCCGTTGTTCCGGTTGGCCGTAACAGTGAAATGACTTTAACCAGCAACTGGCCGCATCCCAACTTTCTGGGGGATTTCCTCCCGGCGAAGCGCGAAATCAGCGAATCAGGATTTAAGGCCCAGTGGCAGAGCAGCTGGTTCGCGAATAACCTCGGCAAACGCTTTGATGGCGAAAAGATTGGCTGGAAGGGAATGCCTGCATTTAGCGTTGCCGTCGCCACGCCAGCGGATCAGTATCAGTTAACGGACAGGGCTACCAAGTATGCCATCCTGCTGATTGTACTGACCTTTATGTCTTTCTTCGTGCTTGAAAGTATGACCAGCCTGCGTCTGCACCCGATGCAGTATCTGCTGGTGGGGCTATCGCTGGTGATGTTTTATCTGCTGCTACTGGCATTGTCTGAGCACATTGGTTTTACGGCGGCGTGGATTACGGCAAGCCTGGTGGGGGCGTTGATGAACGGGGTGTATCTGCAGGCGATATTACAGAGTTGGCGGAACAGTATTTTATTCACCGTGGCGCTACTGGGGCTGGATGGGGTGATGTGGGTGCTGCTACGTTCACAGGACAGCTCTTTACTGCTGGGAACCGGCGTGCTGTTGGTGGCGTTGTGTGGCGTGATGTTCCTGACGCGTCATCTTGACTGGCACTCGCTGGCACAGCCAAAACCAAAGCCGACAGAAATTCCGGAGCCTCAGCCTGCGCAGAGTGACGAGTTTCGCTTATGGAAATAGGGCTGTGGTGAAATGAAAAACGGCGCATAATGCGCCGTTTTTTTACCTGTAAGGATTGAATTAATCCTGCAGGTCGCCGCAGAAACGGTAGCCTTCACCGTGAATGGTGGCGATGATTTCTGGCGTATCCGGCGTAGATTCGAAATGTTTACGAATGCGGCGGATAGTCACGTCAACGGTACGGTCATGCGGCTTCAGTTCGCGACCGGTCATTTTTTTCAGCAGTTCTGCGCGAGACTGGATTTTGCCCGGATTCTCACAGAAGTGAAGCATTGCACGGAATTCGCTGCGTGGCAGTTTATACTGCTCGCCGTCAGGACCAATCAGAGAGCGGCTGTTGATGTCCAGCTCCCAGCCGTTGAACTTGTAGCTTTCGACGCTACGGCGTTCTTCGCTGACAGTACCCAGGTTCATGGTACGGGACAGCAGGTTACGAGCACGGATAGTCAGTTCGCGCGGGTTAAACGGCTTGGTGATGTAATCGTCTGCGCCGATTTCGAGGCCGAGAATTTTATCGACTTCGTTATCACGGCCCGTCAGGAACATCAACGCAACGTTAGCTTGTTCGCGAAGTTCGCGCGCTAACAGGAGGCCATTTTTCCCAGGCAGATTGATATCCATAATTACAAGGTTGATGTCATATTCAGAGAGAATCTGATGCATTTCCGCGCCATCTGTCGCTTCGAATACATCATAGCCTTCTGCTTCGAAAATGCTTTTCAACGTGTTGCGTGTTACTAACTCGTCTTCAACGATAAGAATGTGCGGGGTCTGCATGTTTGCTACCTAAATTGCCAACTAAATCGAAACAGGAAGTACAAAAGTCCCTGACCTGCCTGATGCATGCCGTAAATTAACATGATCGGCGTAACATGACTAAAGTACGTAATTGCGTTCTTGATGCACTTTCCATCAACGTCAACAACATCATTAGCTTGGTCGTGGGTAGTTTCCCTCTGGACCCGACAGTGTCAAAAACGGCTGTCATCCTAACCATTTTAACAGCAACATAACAGGCTAAGACATGCCGGACACCCAATAAAACTACGCTTCGTTGACATATATCAAGTTCAATTGTAGCACGTTAACAGTTTGATGAAATCAACGTATCCAAATGTTTGCTTTCATCACAAAATTGCAATATTACAACTAGTTGCACGAGCTAATTAATAAATGTAATGAATCCAACCAATGCGATCCATTTTAAAATAAATTATCATGGATAAACAGAGGGATATACAACTTCTGTTAACATAAAAAGCAATAGTACAGTTTGGAAATAGTTTAGCATTTTTTACCGGATGCGAAATCCTTTTTCAGTGACTTCTGTTAAAAAAATGTAAATTTGCGCTGCGTAATATGTTGATGTGCGTCACATTATTACTTGCAGACTGACCAAAAAGAGTATCGAAATGCGTTTAACAATTATTCTGGTTGCCCCTGCCAGAGCGGAAAATATTGGCGCGGCTGCCCGTGCGATGAAGACCATGGGATTCACTCAATTACGTATCGTTGACAGCGAGGCGCATCTGGAACCCGCCACGCGATGGGTCGCGCATGGATCGGGCGACATTATTGATAATATTAACGTTTTTCCAACGTTAGCCGATGCGCTTCACGACGTTGATTTTACCGTTGCGACCACCGCGCGTAGCCGGGCGAAGTTCCATTATTACGCCACCCCGGTCGAACTGGTTCCCCTGTTACAGGAGAAATCCACGTGGATGGAACATGCTGCGCTGGTGTTTGGTCGTGAAGATTCGGGGCTGACCAATGAAGAATTAGCGCTGGCAGATGTACTCACTGGTGTACCGATGGTCGCTGACTATCCTTCACTCAATTTGGGGCAGGCGGTGATGGTGTATTGCTATCAATTAGCAGGTTTAATACAACAACCGGCCAAAAACGTTGAGGTGACGGATGAGCTTCAGCTGCAGGCATTGCGTGCGCGCGTTTTGCGTTTATTAGCCACGCTGAACGTTTCTGACGACATCAAGCTGACGGACTGGTTGCAACAGCGAATGGGTCTGTTGGGGCAGCGAGACACGGCAATGTTGCACCGTTTTTTACATGATATTGAAAAAAACATCACAAAATAAAATGTTGAATAATTTTTGTTTTGTAGTGTTTTGATCTTGGTTCAAGTGGGCTCGACATGCTGTATTGGTTGAAAGTAAAAGGGCAAGCAGTCGCTCATGAACAAGTTTCGGAATGTGATCAATTTAAAAATTTATTGACTTAGGTCAGCAGATACTTTAACCCTAAAAGAATACAGGACAGATAATAAATAATTACAGAGCACACAACATCATGAAACGCATCAGCATCACCATTACTACAACCATCACCATTACCACAGGTAACGGTGCGGGCTGACGCGTACAGGAAACACAAGAAAAAGCCCGCACCTAAACAGTGCGGGCTTTTTTTTCGACAAAAGGCAATGAGGTAAACCATGCGAGTGTTGAAGTTCGGCGGTACATCAGTGGCAAATGCAGAGCGCTTTCTGCGGGTTGCCGATATTCTGGAAAGCAATGCCAGACAGGGGCAGGTCGCGACCGTTCTCTCTGCCCCCGCAAAAATTACCAACCATCTGGTGGCAATGATTGAGAAGACCATCGGTGGTCAGGATGCTTTAGCCAATATCAGCGATGCCGAACGCATTTTCTCCGAGCTGCTGGTGGGTCTTGCCGCCGAGCAACCTGGTTTTCCGCTGGCGCAGCTCAAAGCCTTTGTTGAACAAGAATTTGCTCAGATTAAGCACGTCCTGCACGGCATCAGCCTGCTGGGACAGTGCCCGGACAGCATCAATGCCGCGCTTATCTGCCGTGGTGAAAAAATGTCGATTGCTATCATGGCCGGCCTGCTGGAAGCACGCGGGCATAACGTAACGGTCATCGACCCGGTGGAGAAATTGCTGGCTGTCGGCCATTACCTCGAATCTACCGTTGATATCGCCGAATCTACGCGCCGCATCGCCGCCAGCCGTATTCCTGCGGACCACATGATTCTGATGGCAGGGTTTACTGCCGGAAATGAAAAAGGTGAGTTAGTGGTGTTGGGGCGTAACGGCTCTGACTACTCTGCCGCCGTACTGGCCGCCTGTTTGCGTGCCGATTGTTGTGAAATCTGGACCGATGTCGACGGCGTATATACTTGCGATCCGCGTCAGGTACCCGACGCCCGACTGCTGAAGTCAATGTCTTATCAGGAAGCGATGGAGCTTTCTTACTTCGGCGCTAAAGTGCTGCACCCGCGCACCATTACCCCTATTGCCCAGTTCCAGATCCCGTGCCTGATTAAAAATACCGGCAATCCGCAAGCGCCCGGCACGCTGATCGGTGCCAGCAGTGATGACGATGATTTGCCGGTAAAAGGTATTTCTAACCTCAATAACATGGCGATGTTTAGCGTTTCCGGCCCTGGAATGAAAGGTATGGTGGGCATGGCGGCGCGCGTTTTTGCCGCAATGTCGCGTGCGGGCATCTCGGTAGTGCTGATCACCCAATCCTCTTCCGAATACAGCATCAGCTTCTGCGTCCCGCAGGGCGACTGCGCGCGTGCGCAACGCGCCATGCAGGATGAATTCTATCTCGAACTGAAAGAAGGCCTGCTGGAGCCGCTGGCGGTGACTGAGCGTCTGGCCATCATCTCGGTCGTTGGCGATGGTATGCGCACCCTGCGCGGCATCTCGGCGAAGTTCTTTGCCGCGCTGGCTCGGGCGAACATCAATATTGTAGCGATCGCCCAGGGCTCGTCTGAGCGTTCTATTTCGGTGGTGGTGAATAACGATGACGCGACCACTGGCGTACGCGTTACCCATCAGATGCTGTTCAACACCGACCAGGTGATTGAAGTGTTTGTGATTGGCGTAGGCGGCGTGGGCGGTGCGCTGCTGGAGCAGCTTAAACGTCAGCAAACCTGGCTCAAAAAGAAACATATCGATCTGCGTGTGTGCGGCGTGGCGAACTCGAAGGCCCTGCTGACCAACGTCCACGGTCTGAATCTGGAAAACTGGCAGTCGGAGCTGGAGAGCGCGAAAGAGCCTTTCAATCTTGGGCGCTTAATTCGTCTGGTGAAAGAATACCATCTGCTCAATCCGGTGATTGTCGACTGTACGTCAAGCCAGGCGGTAGCAGACCAGTATGCCGACTTCCTGCGCGAAGGCTTCCATGTGGTTACGCCGAACAAAAAGGCCAACACGTCGTCGATGGATTACTACCATCAGCTGCGTTTTGCCGCCGCGAAGTCACGTCGTAAATTCCTGTACGACACCAACGTGGGCGCGGGCCTGCCGGTTATTGAAAACCTGCAAAATCTGCTCAGCGCAGGTGATGAACTGCAACGTTTTTCAGGCATCCTTTCTGGCTCACTGTCGTTTATTTTCGGCAAGCTGGATGAAGGCATGAGCTTCTCGCAGGCCACCACCCTGGCGCGTGAAATGGGCTATACCGAACCCGATCCGCGTGACGATCTTTCCGGTACGGACGTGGCGCGTAAGCTGCTGATCCTGGCCCGTGAAACCGGTCGTGAGCTGGAGCTTTCTGACATTGTCATTGAGCCGGTCCTGCCAAAAGAGTTTGATGACTCCGGTGATGTTTCCGCGTTTATGGCGAAATTGTCGCAGCTGGATGACGTCTTTGCCGCGCGCGTGGCGAAAGCCCGTGATGAGGGAAAAGTATTGCGCTATGTTGGCAATATCGAAGAGGACGGCGTTTGTCGCGTGAAAATTGATGCAGTAGACGGCAACGATCCGCTGTTTAAAGTGAAAAACGGTGAAAACGCGCTGGCGTTCTATAGCCACTATTATCAGCCGTTACCGTTGGTTCTGCGCGGATATGGCGCGGGTAACGATGTGACGGCGGCTGGCGTCTTTGCCGACCTGCTACGCACCCTTTCATGGAAGTTAGGAGTCTGACATGGTGAGAGTTTATGCCCCGGCTTCCAGTGCCAATATGAGCGTCGGGTTTGATGTCCTCGGTGCGGCGGTAACTCCGGTGGATGGTTCGCTGTTGGGTGATGTGGTGTCCGTTGAGGCGGCTGACCAGTTTAGCCTGAACAACCTTGGGCGCTTTGCCAATAAGCTGCCGTCCGAGCCACGTGAAAATATTGTCTACCAGTGTTGGGAGCGATTCTGCCAGGAGCTGGGTAAAACCGTTCTGGTGGCGATGACGCTGGAAAAAAATATGCCGATTGGCTCCGGGTTAGGCTCCAGCGCCTGTTCCGTCGTGGCGGCGTTAGTCGCTATGAACGAACATTGCGGTAAGCCGCTCAACGATACGCGCCTGTTAGCGATAATGGGCGAACTTGAAGGACGTATCTCCGGCAGTATTCATTACGATAACGTCGCCCCGTGCTTTTTGGGCGGTATGCAGTTAATGATTGAAGAAAACGGCATTATTAGCCAGCAGGTGCCAGGCTTTGATGAGTGGCTGTGGGTACTGGCGTATCCAGGGATTAAAGTGTCGACGGCTGAAGCGCGGGCGATTCTCCCAGCGCAGTATCGCCGTCAGGACTGTATCGCTCACGGGCGGCATCTGGCGGGATTCATCCATGCCTGCTATTCCCGTCAGCCTCTTCTGGCCGCGAAGCTGATGAAAGATGTCATTGCTGAGCCGTATCGTACCCGCTTGCTGCCAGGCTTTAGCCAGGCGCGTCAGGCGGTAGCCGAAATTGGCGCACTGGCCAGCGGTATATCTGGGTCTGGGCCGACGCTGTTCGCCTTGTGCGATAAGCCGGATACGGCACAGCGCGTAGCAGATTGGCTGGGTAAAAATTACCTGCAAAATCAGGAAGGCTTTGTTCATATTTGCCGGCTGGACACGGCGGGCGCACGGGTACTGGGATAATCAATGAAACTGTATAATCTGAAAGATCACAACGAACAGGTCAGCTTTGCACAGGCTGTTACGCAAGGACTGGGCAAGAATCAGGGATTGTTTTTTCCGCACGATCTACCGGAATTCAATCTGACAGAAGTGGATGAGATGCTGAAGCAGGACTTCGTTAGCCGCAGTGCGAAGATCCTGTCCGCATTTATTGGTGATGAGATCCCTCAGGAAATTCTGGAAGAGCGCGTGCGTGCGGCATTTGCCTTTCCGGCACCGGTTGCTCAGGTTGCCGCGGATGTCGGCTGTCTGGAACTGTTCCACGGCCCAACGCTTGCATTTAAAGACTTTGGCGGGCGCTTTATGGCGCAGATGCTGACGCACATTAGTGGCGACAAACCGGTAACGATTCTGACGGCGACCTCCGGAGATACCGGGGCGGCCGTTGCGCATGCCTTTTATGGCCTGAAAAATGTGCGCGTGGTGATCCTTTACCCGAACGGCAAGATCAGCCCATTACAGGAAAAACTGTTCTGTACGCTGGGCGGTAACATTGAAACTGTGGCTATTGATGGCGATTTTGATGCCTGCCAGGCGCTGGTGAAACAGGCGTTTGATGACGAAGAGCTGAAGGTGGCTCTGGGACTGAACTCGGCTAACTCAATTAACATTAGCCGTCTGCTGGCGCAAATCTGTTACTACTTTGAGGCTGTGGCTCAACTGCCGCAAGAGGCGCGTAATCAACTGGTGATTTCCGTTCCCAGCGGTAACTTTGGCGATCTGACTGCCGGGCTGCTGGCGAAATCACTGGGCTTGCCGGTGAAGCGTTTTATCGCGGCGACTAACGTTAATGATACGGTTCCGCGCTTCCTTGCAGAAGGTGAGTGGGCACCGAAAGCGACTCAGGCGACGTTGTCGAATGCGATGGATGTCAGCCAGCCGAACAACTGGCCGCGCGTGGAAGAACTGTTCCGCCGTAAAATCTGGCGTCTGAATGAGTTGGGTTATGCCGCCGTTGACGATGCCACGACTCAGGACACGATGCGTGAGTTACATGAGATGGGCTACACCTCAGAACCGCATGCGGCGGTGGCTTTCCGCGCGCTGCGTGACCAGCTAAACCCTGGCGAGTATGGCTTGTTCCTTGGTACTGCGCATCCGGCGAAGTTTAAAGAAAGCGTTGAAGAGATTCTTGACCTGACGCTGGCGTTGCCAAAAGAACTGGCGGAACGCGCGGATCTGCCGCTGCTTTCTCATCACCTGCCTGCTGATTTTGCTGAACTGCGTAAGCTGATGATGACCCGCGGGTAATGGTTGTGCCCGCTGGCGCTTTGCTTAGCGGGCCGACAAAATCTGTAGGCCGGATAAGGCGTTAGCCGTCATCCGGCCTTTTTACTATTGCTCGTGGCGTTTAAATACCAGTTCGCCGTTTCCTGATGCTTCTTCATCAAAGAAATAGCCTTCGCTGTTAAATGCGGTCAATTGTTCCGGCTGCGTTAAGCGGTTCTCAATAATGTAGCGACTCATCAGGCCGCGCGCTTTTTTGGCATAGAAACTGATGACTTTGAACTTGCCGTTTTTCTCGTCGAGGAAGACTGGTTTGATAAGCTCAGCGTTGAGTTTTTTCGGCTTCACGGATTTAAAATACTCATCCGAGGCGAGGTTGATCACCACGCTGTCGCCTTGCGCTTCCAGCGCTTCGTTAAGTTTATCGGTGATGGTATCTCCCCAGAACTGGTAGAGATCTTTACCCTTCGCATTGGCCAGACGAATGCCCATCTCCAGACGGTAAGGCTGCATCAAATCCAACGGACGTAAAACGCCGTATAGCCCGGACAGCATCCGTAAATGCTGTTGAGCGAAGTCGAAATCCGCCTCGCTGAAGGTTTCAGCCTGCAACCCTGTATAGACGTCGCCTTTAAACGCCAGGATGGCCTGACGTGCATTGTCCGGCGTGAAGTCAGGCTGCCAGTCATGGAAACGGGTGGCGTTCAGATCCGCCAGCTTGTCGCTAATCCCCATCAGCTTGCCAATCTGCGGTGCAGAGAGCTGGCGTGCCACGTGAATAAGCTGCTGAGAGTGATCCAGCAACTCGGGCAGCGTATGACGTGTCGTTGCCAGCGGGCTTTGGTAGTCGAGCGTTTTTGCAGGTGAAATCAGAATCAGCATATCCAGTCCTTGCAGGAAATTTACTGCGACTTTAGCAAAAAAAACGACTGAATTGATCGATGGTTGCGATTGCCGCGCTATTCGCGCGGCGTTTCATCCCAGCTATCGGGCGCAAGCTGTTGTCTGATATCAGGATAACGGCGCGGATCGAATTCTGGGCGCACCCCGAGTTTACGCTGGCGCAGATAGTCGCTGGCGATGGTATGGACAACCGGAGAAAGCAGCAGAATCGCCGTCAGGTTAGTGATGGCCATACAAGCCATAATGATGTCGGCCAACTTCCAGACGAGTGGGAAGCTGACTAACGTTCCCCCAACAACGGTACTCACGGTAGCGATACGTAATAGCCAGATGACGCGGATGTTGTCCAGCTTCAGGAAAACGAGGTTGTTTTCCGCATAAATGTAGTTGGCGACGATAGAGCTAAAGGCAAACAGAATCACAATAAAAGCCACGAATCCGGCTCCCCATTCACCCGTCAGCGAGACCATGGCTCTTTGCAGCAACTGGATGCCTTCCATTGGCACATAAGTGGTGCCATTACCCGCCAGTAAAATAATCATTGCGCTGGCCGTACAAAGAATTAGCGTATCGCCCAATACACCAATCATTTGCACAATGCCTTGTGCTGCAGGGTGTGGCGGCCAGGATGCTGCCGAGGCAGCTGCGTTCGGGGTTGAGCCCATTCCGGCTTCATTAGAGAACATACCGCGTTGAAAGCCGCTGGCAATAGCCTGGCTCAGCGTATACCCGGCGGCACCGGCCGCGGCCTCCTGCCAGCCAAAGGCGCTTTTTATGATGGTCATGATAATGCCGGGGAGCTGTCCGAAATGCCAAAGGCAGATGACGAGGCTACAACCGATCCACAGCAGCGCCATCATCGGAACAAACCATTGCATCAGGCGTGCGACGCCTTTAATGCCGCCGACGATGACCACTAATGACGCGATTGCCAGTGCGATACCGGAGAAGAGGGGAGGGATATCAAAAGCAAAATCCAGCGCACGAGAGACTGAGTTCGCCTGAACGCTGTTAAAAATCAGGCCATAGGCAATGAGTAAAAAGATGGCAAACAGCACGCCCATCCAGCGCATGCCCAGCCCACGGGCCATATACCATGCAGGACCGCCGCGAAACTGTCCCTTGCTGTCGCGCTCTTTATACAGTTGGGCAAGTGAGCACTCAGCGAATGAGGTTGCCATACCAATGACCGCCGAGACCCACATCCAGAAAATGGCTCCCGCGCCGCCGGCGGCGATCGCCAACGCCACACCTGCCAGATTTCCGCTACCGACGCGCGCGGCAAGACTGGTGCACAATGCCTGAAAGGAAGTTAAACCGCCCGGCTGCGGGCTGATGCTGTTTTTAAGACTTTTGCCAAACTGGCGAATATAGCGGAACTGCACGAACCCTGTACGCCAGGTGAACCAACATCCTGCGCCAAGCAGGAGGTAGATCATCACCGATCCCCAGAGTATTTCATTAATAAATGAGAAAAAATCAGGCATTAACATCCCTCTTGTTGATGCCGGTAAGCGCGAATAATCCCGTGTAAGCGCTACCAATTATCGACCAGTATATACCTTATAAGGTGATTGATTGCGGGAGTTTACCATAACAATGGGTATATCTTTAATTGCGCATCACGGGCTGTGAGATGCGTAATCAGGGCTGAGCAGCGGGTCGGACAATCCAGGCGGTTGCGCTGAGAGTGCGTCGTGCTATCATCAGGGAAGATCGGTTACATCCCCCTAACAAGCTGTTTAAAGAGAATCGCTATCATGACGGACAAATTGACCTCCCTTCGTCAGTTCACCACAGTAGTGGCCGACACCGGAGACATCGCGGCAATGAAGCTGTATCAGCCTCAGGATGCCACAACTAACCCTTCTCTCATTCTTAACGCAGCGCAGATCCCAGAATACCGCAAGCTGATTGATGATGCTGTAGCCTGGGCTAAGCAGCAGAGCAACGATCGCGCACAGCAGATCGTCGACGCGACCGACAAACTGGCAGTAAATATCGGTCTGGAGATCCTGAAACTGGTCCCGGGTCGTATTTCTACTGAAGTTGACGCTCGTCTGTCCTACGACACCGACGCGTCCATCGCGAAAGCAAAACGTCTGATCAAAATGTACAACGATGCTGGCATCAGCAACGATCGCATTCTGATCAAACTGGCTTCAACCTGGCAGGGCATCCGTGCCGCTGAGCAGCTGGAAAAAGAAGGTATCAACTGTAACCTGACTCTGCTGTTCTCCTTCGCGCAGGCGCGCGCATGTGCAGAAGCTGGCGTATACCTGATTTCTCCGTTTGTTGGTCGTATTCTGGACTGGTACAAAGCCAACACTGACAAGAAAGAGTATGCACCGGCAGAAGATCCGGGTGTGGTTTCCGTAACGGAAATCTACGAGTACTACAAACAGCACGGTTACGAAACCGTGGTGATGGGTGCGAGCTTCCGTAACGTCGGCGAAATCATTGAGCTGGCAGGCTGCGATCGTCTGACGATTGCTCCGGCACTGCTGAAAGAGCTGGCGGAAAGCGAAGGCACTATCGAACGTAAACTGTCCTTCTCCGGCGAAGTGAAAGCGCGCCCTGCACGTATCACTGAAGCTGAGTTCCTGTGGCAGCACAACCAGGATCCGATGGCTGTAGACAAACTGGCGGACGGTATCCGTAAGTTTGCTGTAGACCAGGGTAAACTGGAAAAAATGATCGGCGATCTGCTGTAATCATTAACGCGTGGCCCTGACAGGGGTCACGCTACCTCTTCTGAAACCTGTCTGTCCTTCCCTTCGCAGTGTATCATTCTGTTTAACGAGACTGTTTAAACGGAATAATCATGAATACTTTACGCATTGGCCTGGTTTCCATTTCTGACCGTGCTTCCAGCGGCGTTTACCAGGATAAAGGCATCCCGGCCCTTGAAGAGTGGCTGGCATCTGCCCTTACCACCCCTTTTGAGCTGCAAACGCGACTGATCCCGGATGAACAGGCGATCATCGAACAGACCTTATGTGAGCTGGTGGATGAAATGAGCTGTCATCTGGTGCTGACTACCGGCGGAACGGGTCCGGCCCGCCGCGATGTAACGCCTGATGCCACGCTGGCCGTAGCCGACCGCCAGATGCCGGGCTTTGGCGAGCAGATGCGCCAGATAAGCCTGCACTTTGTGCCAACGGCTATTCTCTCCCGCCAGGTTGGTGTGATTCGCAAACAGGCGTTGATCCTGAATCTGCCAGGGCAGCCGAAATCGATCAAAGAAACGCTGGAAGGCGTGAAAGATGCCGACGGTAAGATTATCGTGCCGGGTATATTTGCAAGTGTACCGTATTGTATACAGTTGCTGGATGGACCGTATGTGGAAACCGCACAGGCTGTTGTAGCATCTTTTCGTCCTAAAAGCGCAATCCGCGATATAAACGCCTGAAAGTAGCCCGATCGTGACATAAGTGCCAATGACAGTGGAGTATTGAATTGTTTACGATATAGTAATTTTTGCTTTACATATATCGGCTGACAGATTCAATAACTCCACTGACTCATGGTTTGCTATGTCACAACACACTCGACCGCTGAATCGCCAGGATTATAAAACTCTTACGCTTGCTGCCCTCGGCGGTGCGCTTGAGTTTTATGATTTCATTATCTTCGTCTTCTTTGCCGCTGTTGTTGGCGAACTCTTCTTCCCGGCAGACATTCCTGAATGGCTACGTCAGGTGCAAACCTTCGGCATTTTTGCCGCCGGATATCTGGCGCGTCCGCTGGGTGGCATCATCATGGCGCACTTTGGCGATCTGGTCGGGCGTAAGAAAATGTTCACCCTGAGCATTTTGCTGATGGCGATACCGACGCTGGCGATTGGTCTTTTGCCTACCTACGCCTCAATGGGGATCCTCGCGCCGCTGCTGTTACTGCTGATGCGCATTTTGCAAGGCGCAGCCATCGGCGGAGAAGTGCCGGGCGCGTGGGTGTTCGTGGCGGAACACGTACCGGAGCGCCGCATCGGCATTGCCTGTGGCACGCTGACCGCCGGGCTGACGGTGGGGATTCTGCTGGGATCGGTGGTCGCAACTCTGGTGAATACCAGCCTGACGCAGCAGGCGGTGCATGACTACGGCTGGCGTATCCCGTTCCTGCTGGGGGGCGTGTTTGGGCTGGTGGCGATGTACCTGCGTCGTTGGTTGCAGGAAACGCCCATCTTCCTCGAAATGCAGCAGCGTAAAGCGCTGGCGCAAGAGCTACCGGTGAAGTCGGTGGTGAGCAAGCATAAAAAAGCGGTGGTTATTTCCATGCTGCTGACCTGGCTGTTATCGGCCGGGATTGTGGTGGTGATCCTGATGTCGCCAGTCTGGTTGCAGAAGCAGTATGGTTTTGCACCCGCGCTAACGTTACAGGCCAACAGTGTCGCCACCATTATGCTGTGCGTCGGCTGTCTGCTGGCCGGGTATATTGTCGACCGGGTCGGCGCCAGCAAAACCTTTATTGTCGGCAGCCTGTTGCTGGCCTGTTCAAGCTGGTTTTTCTATCATCTGACCGGCAGCCATCCTCAGCACTTGTTCTTGTTATACGGGCTGGTAGGGTTGTGCGTTGGTGTGGTGGGGGCTGTGCCTTATGTGATGGTGCGGGCGTTTCCGGCGGAGGTCCGCTTTACCGGAATTTCCTTTTCTTACAACGTGTCGTACGCCATTTTTGGTGGTCTGACGCCAATCGCCGTGACGATGTTAATGAGCGTGTCGCCAATGGCTCCGGCCTGGTATGTGCTGGCGTTATCGCTGGTGGGGTTAGGTCTGGGGATTTGGCTGCGACAGGATATTTATCATCGCGATACGAGCGTACAGGGAGAGTTACAGCGCTTGTAAGGAATATCCCCCCGTTCGGGGGGATAGCGTCAGTTTAGTGCGCTTCACCGATCGGCAGGATGGTACGGCCAAACTGTTCGTTCAGCACTTCACCCATCGCCAGGTAAATGGCGCTTGCGCCACACACTAAGCCAATCCAGCCAGCAACGTGAATGATCGCTTCGTTACCTGCAATGTTGCCAACCGCCAGCAGTGCGAACAGCACTGTCAGGCTCAGGAAGACAAACTGCAACGCGCGGTTAGCTTTCAGCGTGCCGAAGAACATGAACAGTGTGAACACGCCCCACAGACCCAGGTACACGCCCAGGAACTGACCATTGGTTGCATCCGCCAGGCCCATTTTCGGCATGATCAGGATTGCAACCAGCGTCAGCCAGAACGAACCGTAGGAGGTAAAGGCGGTTAAACCGAAGGTGTTGCCTTTTTTATATTCCAGCAGACCGGCAAATATTTGCGCGATACCGCCGTAGAAAATGCCCATCGCCAGAATAATAACGTCAAAGGCGAAGAAACCCGCGTTGTGCAGGTTAAGCAGAATGGTGGTCATGCCAAAGCCCATCAGGCCCAGCGGTGCCGGATTAGCCAACTTAGTGTTGCCCATAATTCCTCAAAATCATCATTGATTGAATGGTGAAATAGTTTCCCCAAATAACGATCACTGTCTTCGGGGCGCGGCATGATAATCAGGGGAGAGGGCACTGTCTATGATCTAACGAAGGGAAAATGAATTATTTTCCCTGTGATGGGCATCACGCTTACGCATGGTTGATCATTTTGCTAAGACAGACGATTTGAAGTACCACCGGGAACTGAGGGATTTGGTGGACGATCTGGTGAGAAATACCCATAGCCAGATGGCGCTGCTTCATGCGCGCGGCAGTGGTTATTCCAGTTCAAAGGCTTTCGCATCAACCGCGTGTCTGCCCCGCATGTTTTCTATGGCTTCTGAATCAAAATGTGCGGAATTAGTCGTCGCCAATAACTTTCAGCGTTGCCATGTCAGAGGTGTTTACTGACTGGCCTGAGAAGGTGATTTTAGACACGCAACGTTTATTGTCGTTGTCGCTATTAATAGTGATCCAGTTGGTCGTTTGTCCCTCTTTAATGGATGACGGGACGTTCAGGCTTTGGCTGGAAGTGCGTACTGCTTTGAAGTAGACGGATGCGCCGTTAAGTTTAATATCGCCGCGATCGGCGGTGAGCTGAATGCGCTTCACAACCCGGCAAACGGGAATTCTCAGCGTGAGGTCGTTGGTTGCGTTGCGGGGCATCGCAACCATACCCAGAACTTTATGATCGTTAGCGTGCGCGGCGCTGCTCAGCAGCAGGCCCATAAGCAGGCTGGTGGAAAGGGTTAACACGGATTTCATGGAATTTCTCTTTGACGGCTGTAAAAGTGTGTGACATCAGACCATCTTACCGCCGACGGGAAACCGTTTCATGGTCGTAATCTTTTCTTTTTATTACAATTTTCACATGAATAACCCTGCTGGTGTTGATTTGTTTTGTGAATTGATTTTGATTGGAAACTATTCGTTTTTTTGCCTTTCTGCCTTTTTACCTTAATTTTATCGCCACTGTGCTAAAAAAAATTTTCATGCCCCCCTTGATGACGTGGGTTACGACCCCATCTTGTAGACAACCGCAGTGGTGAGTCTGAAAAAAAACGATTCAGGGTAGTTGAAACCGCACGTTTCGCCCTTATTACAGATTCACAACCACATGATGACCGAATTTTTAGTGGAGACGTTTAGATGGGTAAAATTATTGGTATCGACCTGGGTACTACCAACTCTTGTGTAGCGATTATGGATGGCACTACTGCACGTGTGCTGGAGAACGCCGAGGGCGATCGCACCACGCCTTCTATCATTGCTTATACCCAGGATGGTGAAACTCTGGTTGGTCAGCCGGCTAAACGTCAGGCAGTGACAAACCCGCAAAACACCCTGTTTGCGATTAAACGCCTGATTGGCCGCCGCTTCCAGGACGAAGAAGTACAGCGTGATGAAGCCATCATGCCGTACAAAATCATCGGTGCTGACAACGGTGATGCATGGATTGACGTAAAAGGTCAGAAAATGGCACCGCCGCAGATTTCTGCTGAAGTGCTGAAAAAAATGAAGAAAACGGCTGAAGATTACCTGGGCGAACCGGTAACTGAAGCGGTTATCACCGTACCTGCATACTTCAACGATGCTCAGCGTCAGGCAACCAAAGATGCTGGCCGTATCGCAGGTCTGGAAGTAAAACGTATCATCAACGAACCGACCGCAGCGGCACTGGCTTACGGTCTGGATAAAGAAGTCGGCAACCGTACTATCGCGGTTTATGACCTCGGTGGTGGTACTTTCGATATCTCTATTATCGAAATCGACGAAGTTGACGGCGAAAAAACCTTCGAAGTTCTGGCAACCAACGGTGATACCCACCTGGGTGGTGAAGACTTCGACAGCCGTATGATCAACTACCTGGTTGACGAATTTAAGAAAGATCAGGGTATCGATCTGCGTAATGATCCGCTGGCGATGCAGCGTCTGAAAGAAGCCGCTGAGAAAGCGAAGATCGAACTGTCTTCCGCTCAGCAGACCGACGTGAACCTGCCGTACATTACTGCAGACGCGACTGGTCCGAAACACATGAACATCAAAGTGACCCGTGCGAAACTGGAAAGCCTGGTTGAAGACCTGGTTAACCGTTCTATCGAGCCGCTGAAAGTTGCTCTGCAGGATGCTGGTCTGTCTGTTTCCGACGTTCAGGACGTTATCCTGGTCGGTGGTCAGACTCGTATGCCGATGGTACAGAAGAAAGTTGCTGAGTTCTTCGGTAAAGAGCCGCGTAAAGACGTTAACCCGGACGAAGCAGTGGCAATCGGTGCTGCCGTTCAGGGTGGTGTATTGACCGGTGATGTGAAAGACGTGCTGCTGCTGGACGTTACCCCGCTGTCTCTGGGTATCGAAACCATGGGTGGCGTGATGACTCCACTGATCGCGAAAAACACCACTATCCCGACCAAGCACAGCCAGGTGTTCTCTACCGCTGAAGACAACCAGTCTGCGGTAACCATCCACGTGCTGCAGGGTGAACGTAAACGCGCCGCTGATAACAAAGATCTGGGTCAGTTTAACCTGGATGGTATCAGCCCGGCTCCGCGCGGTATGCCGCAGATCGAAGTTACTTTTGACATCGATGCCGACGGTATCCTGCACGTTTCCGCGAAAGACAAAAACAGCGGTAAAGAGCAGAAGATCACCATCAAGGCTTCTTCTGGTCTGAACGAAGAAGAAATTCAGAAAATGGTTCGCGAAGCAGAAGCGAACGCAGAATCTGACCGTAAGTTTGAAGAGCTGGTTCAGACTCGTAACCAGGGTGACCATCTGCTGCACAGCACTCGTAAGCAGGTTGAAGAAGCAGGCGACAAACTGCCAGCTGACGACAAAACTGCCATCGAGTCTGCACTGACCGCGCTGGAAACTTCTCTGAAAGGCGAAGACAAAGCGGATATCGAAGCGAAAATGCAGGCGCTGGCACAGGTTTCCCAGAAACTGATGGAAATCGCTCAGCAGCAGCACGCACAGCAGCAGGCTGGCGCAGCAGGCGCTGATGCTTCTGCAAACAACGCGAAAGATGACGACGTTGTCGACGCCGAGTTTGAAGAAGTGAAAGACAAAAAATAATCGCCCTTTGAACGGGTAATTACTGGCACGGGCGAAGAGGTTTCCTCTCCGCCCGTGCACGCATGTTAGGGGCAGATAAAAAGAGATGGCTAAGCAAGACTATTACGAGATTTTAGGCGTTTCCAAATCAGCGGAAGAGCGTGAAATCAAAAAGGCCTACAAGCGCCTGGCCATGAAATTTCACCCGGACCGCAACCAGGGTGATAAAGAGGCCGAAGCCAAGTTTAAAGAGATCAAAGAAGCGTACGAAATCCTGACCGATGCGCAAAAACGTGCGGCTTACGATCAGTACGGTCATGCTGCGTTTGAGCAAGGCGGCATGGGCGGTGGCGGCGGTTTTGGCGGCGGGGCTGACTTCAGCGATATCTTTGGTGACGTGTTTGGCGATATTTTTGGCGGCGGTCGTGGTCGTCAGCGCGCCTCACGTGGTGCTGATTTACGTTACAACATGGATCTCACTCTGGAAGAAGCCGTGCGTGGCGTCACCAAAGAGATCCGTATTCCGACTCTGGAAGAGTGTGACGTCTGCCACGGTAGCGGTGCGAAGGCAGGTACTCAGCCGCAGACCTGTCCAACCTGTCATGGTTCTGGTCAGGTACAGATGCGTCAGGGCTTTTTTGCCGTACAGCAGACCTGTCCACACTGCCAGGGTCGCGGTACGCTGATCAAAGATCCGTGCAACAAATGCCACGGTCATGGTCGTGTTGAGAAAAGCAAAACGCTGTCCGTTAAGATCCCGGCAGGGGTTGATACCGGCGACCGTATTCGTTTAGCGGGCGAAGGTGAAGCCGGTGAACATGGTGCACCAGCAGGTGATTTGTACGTTCAGGTGCAGGTAAAACAGCACCCAATTTTCGAACGTGAAGGCAATAACCTGTACTGCGAAGTACCGATTAACTTTGCGATGGCAGCGCTGGGCGGCGAGATTGAAGTCCCAACGCTGGACGGTCGCGTGAAGTTAAAAATTCCGGGCGAAACGCAAACTGGCAAACTTTTCCGCATGCGTGGAAAGGGCGTCAAGTCTGTACGCGGTGGCGCTCAGGGCGACCTGCTGTGCCGCGTGGTGGTTGAAACCCCTGTGGGCCTGAACGACAAGCAGAAACAACTGCTCAAAGATCTGCAGGACAGCTTTGGCGGCCCGACCGGCGAACAAAACAGTCCGCGCTCCAAAAGCTTCTTCGACGGTGTGAAGAAGTTCTTTGACGATCTGACGCGCTAAGCTTACTGCCGTATATTCTAAAAAGCCTGAAATTGGAAAATCTCAGGCTTTTATTTTTGGTTCTGTTCTCACTTCCACTCCAGGCTTACCTGTTCAACAACGATATTTGTCTCTGCTTTCTCCGGCAAGGTATGTGCGACACTTGCAAATCCGGGTAATGTCTTCCATACCAATGGGTCTCCAATAACAAAAATGTGTTTTTTAGCACGGGTAATGGCCACGTTCAGAAGATTAGGTTTGCTCGAAGCCCATTCTGCGCCGCCGCGATTGTGTACATCACATCCAAGAACAAAAATAACGATGTCGTTTTCTTTCCCCTGAAAAGTATGGACTGTACCAACACAGCTTTTTTGCCACTCTTTAATTTCTTTATGTTTTAGTCGCGGTGAGTATTGTTGCCAGCTGGCCAGCTCTCTTTGTTCAATCAGTTCCAACAAAGCATATTTAACAGCCTTGAATGGAGTAATAACGTAAATAGACCCCAGATCTATATTTTCCGTGAGTAGACGGTCCAGCAGTGTAATCAGGCTTTGACCGTGACTATCTCGGTACTGCTTGTCTCCCAAACCGCCTCTTGAAACCAACCAGTGGTTTTCAAGTTCGCCATTGACAAGACGGCTACAGATTTTGTCTGTATCAAGCCCGTGAATCATCCGGTTATTGTATGCCAGTTTATTAGCAATACTGAACATGGGTTCGATACAACGGCGATGTACCCATAATGGGATCCCAATCCAGATGTTATTGTTCATCATCTCTAATTTGCAGCCCCAATGATTGACGCGATCGGCAACCTGTTGGACTGAGAGCTTTTCTGGATTCCACTTTTCAGCATGCTCGTGTAGAAGGTCCTGACAAAGGTGCCTAACCAGTGATGGAGAGGTGGTGAATACAGGCTCAATCTGTAACGGATCGCCCACAACGAGTACGCGTTTGGCGCGCCATATAGCGCCGACGGCCTGTTGAGGTGATGCCTGGCCAGCTTCATCGATCATTACCCAGCCAAGCTCGCCGCCTTTTACTCCATGCAGCATACGTCCCACTGAGGCAAAGGTTGTAGAGAGTACCGGGACAAACATGCATAACGTTTGCCACCAGGGGAGTGGCGTGGGCTCAAGATGAGGGGAATTTAAAAAATTCCTCAGGCGGAGCAGGAACATTTCTCTAAAGCGATCAACGCTCCCCATTGCCTCGTAAAGCCAGGCTTGATGAAGATCCATCGCAGCCATAAACAACAGTGAGCGTTGGCGGTTGATCTGAGCGTTTTGCCAGAATGCGGTGCGCTGTAAGCCAGCATTATCGATGGGTTTATGGCTATCAGGTAGAGCTATTCCTGAAAACTTATCCTTCAGGCCCCGCAATTTTTGTTCTATTTCCTCGCGCTGCAGGGCAATCCTGTCTATTTCTTGCTGTAAGCGGCGTTTTTGGGCGTCTGCCTCCTTCAGTTGTTTACGCTGTTCAGAAATGAGCTGTGTTTTGTGTATTAATGATGCGCTAAGCGTTAAAAGATGCTGTTGTGTGTTACGTAATGATGTCTGGTAAGTCTGTACCTTTTTACGATTGAGCAAACGAGTCAGCAGGCCAGGTGCATCGGCTTCTTCTATTTTTTGCTGTTGCTTGGCATGCTGAATCTGTTTTTCAATTACGTCCTGCTCAGCTTCAAATTCCTTAAGTGCGCTAAGCCGCTCTTGACATCGCACTACCGCTTTTGCCATGTCCGAAGACAAAACATCAGATGAACAGTAAGGTTTTTTTGCAAGCAGTTCGGCTAATTCTGCTAACTGTTTTTGCAGCTCTTCTGTTGTTTTCAGGCAGTGAATGAAATGCTGCTTTGCTGCGGTAAAAGAGAGTTTATTGTGGCAAGACTTCCAGCGCCAAAGGCTGAGAAAGTTTTCGTTGTCCGGTCTAGCCATTTCGACTGATGTGTCGCGTAAAAAATGCTCATCAAACAGTAATCTTTGGGCGAATTTTGTACGATTTGTTTTTCTTCCAAGAGCTACTGAAATTAATCCCCAACACTGTTTTTCTGTCGCAAGAGGACGAAAGAGATGGTAATTACGCTCAGTTCCTTTTCCATCTTTATCTCTTTTATGCGCAGATTTGGGCAGGGATTTTGCTGCAACTTGATTTGCGGTCGGTGACAAATAGTCAAGAGAACGAAATTCTTCGGCCAGCGATTTCTTTTGCGGTAATTCGTTAGAGATATTTTCTACGGCTGCATTATTGGATGAGGCCACAATCATTTCGAAACCGGTCAGTTCCGGGACGATAAAGCCTTCATGGGTAAGCGTATCTTCCACATTGCTGAAGCCCGCAAGGACTCTCGCTCGTTCAACGACATTATGCGCAACTAAATCACGCAGCAACGTCGTTTTCCCCGTTCCCGGAGGCCCATTTACTGATAGTAACCCACCTTCAGCAAGCTCTTCTACCGCCGTATTTATTGCAAACTGCTGCATTAATGACATCGCGTGCTCTGGCTCTGAAGGCCAACGCCCCAGAGGCATTTTAGTCGGATGCAGCTTATCGATAATGGCTGTTAGTCCTTTCTGAGAATAGAGATCCGGGTTTCTGTGAACAAGGTGAGTGAGGTAAGTATTGAGTGTTCGGCATCGAGTGTCTTCCAATGATGACATTGCATCTTCAATATCCTCAAAAAAGAAGCTATTTAAGATGGGAAGTACTAATGCCTTTTCATTGTCGCTTATGAGGTCTTCCGTTTCGCTAGCTTCTTCTTGTTCCGTGTCCTGGCTCTCATTGTTGCCGTTAAACCAGTCAATTTGTATTGCATATTGCCATTCAGGTGCAAAGTCCGCCCATGATGTTAAATGAGTGTCGAGCAGCGTGAGAATATTGCTTGCGCGCAATACTCCCGGGCCTTTTTCCCTTACGGGCTCTAACGTAACGCAGAAATCATTGAATGTATCGGCAAGATGCATACAATCGACCGCGAAGACTGATGAGTCGAGTTTGTGGAATTGACGTTTTTTAAGATGGCCCAACGCCCAGGGTAGCGAACTTACCGACAGTTTATCTCTCGTGGGTACACCTTCTCCGTTCAACTGCATCTTAGCAAAACAGGTTGTCCCTTCCTGATCCAAGCGCTGTTCGCATTCGTCGTCATTTTCCTCATTTGTTCCAAGAACCTCCTGACTAATACGGCTGACGATATTTTTCTCAAATAGCCCTAAGTGAACAATAAATGATGCCTTCGGCGGAATGTCATATTGCTGGCGTAATTTCTCTGAATGCCACGGAAGTGAAGCATCACCTAATGTAATGAGTTTTTTTAGTGGGATCAGCAGGCTTTTATCTTTTCTTTCAAGCGTATAAGGCTGAAAAAATTCTATGCGTTGCCAGGTTCTCAATATTTCTTGCGGGAGAGGTGTCGAGTCCATCTTAGCTCTTTGATTATTATCCCAATATATCAATGAATACGAGAATACTCTGATCCAAGAATTTTTGAAGATCTGAGAGGAGGAATCATTCTCTCTGGCGGTAATGGCACAGGCAGAACATCTTGATGATTGCTGAAATTTTTACTCGTAAAATCCGATCTATCCATAATGAATAATCTAATTTTAACGAGCTTTTTGAGGGTGTAAGATAGTATTTACGAAGTATTCACCCAATAGAGAGAATAAAAGTGAAACATCTGCATCGTTTTTTTAGTAGTGACGCCTCGGGGGGCATCATTCTGATCATCGCAGCCGTGGTCGCTATGCTGATGGCAAATATCGGGGTTACCAGTGGATGGTACCACGCCTTTTTGGAAACGCCCGTTCAACTGCGGGTTGGCGCGCTTGAGATCAACAAAAATATGCTGCTGTGGATCAACGACGCGTTGATGGCGGTGTTCTTCCTGTTGATTGGTCTGGAAGTAAAGCGCGAGTTAATGCAAGGTTCGCTGGCCAGTCTGCGTCAGGCGGCGTTCCCGATCATTGCTGCTATCGGGGGCATGATTGTCCCGGCGCTGCTGTACCTGGCATTTAACTATGCCGATCCCATCACCCGTGAAGGGTGGGCGATCCCGGCGGCAACGGATATCGCTTTTGCGTTAGGTGTGCTGGCGTTGTTGGGCAGTCGTGTACCACTGGCGTTGAAAATCTTCCTGATGGCGCTGGCGATTATTGATGACCTCGGCGCTATCGTCATCATCGCACTGTTCTATACCAGCGATCTCTCGCTGCTGTCGCTGGGCGTTGCCGCGTGCGCGATCCTCGTTCTGGCGGCATTGAATCTGTGCGGAGTGAGACGCACCGGTATTTATATTCTGGTCGGCGTAGTGCTGTGGACTGCCGTACTGAAGTCTGGCGTGCATGCAACACTGGCGGGCGTGATCGTGGGCTTCTTCATTCCATTGAAGGAAAAACACGGACGTTCACCGGCGAAGCGACTGGAGCATGTTCTGCATCCATGGGTGGCATACCTGATCCTGCCACTGTTTGCCTTCGCTAACGCAGGCGTTTCACTGCAGGGCGTCACTATTGATGGACTGACCTCGATATTACCGCTGGGGATCATTGCCGGCCTGTTGATCGGCAAACCGTTGGGTATCAGTCTGTTTTGCTGCCTGGCGTTACGCCTCAAGGTGGCGCAATTGCCGGAAGGAACGAATTTCCAGCAGATTATGGCGGTCGGTATTCTTTGCGGCATTGGCTTTACGATGTCGATTTTTATTGCCAGCCTGGCGTTTGGCAACGTCGATCCTGAGCTGATTAACTGGGCAAAACTGGGGATCCTGATCGGCTCCTTGTTGTCGGCAGTGATAGGTTACTGCTGGTTACGTGCCCGGTTGAACGCATCAGCCTGACGGGATAACCCTTTCGTGACAATTTTCAGGGAGAGAGTATGTCTCATATAAATTACAACCATCTGTACTACTTTTGGCATGTCTATAAAGAAGGGTCAGTGGTTGGTGCAGCAGAAGCGCTTTATCTGACACCGCAGACCATTACCGGGCAGATTAAAGCGCTTGAGGAACGCTTACAGGGAAAATTGTTTAAGCGGAAGGGGCGTGGGCTGGAGCCCAGTGAGTTAGGCGAATTGGTTTTTCGTTACGCGGATAAGATGTTCACCTTAAGCCAGGAAATGCTGGATATCGTGAACTACCGCAAAGAGTCTAATTTGCTGTTCGATGTCGGCGTGGCGGATGCGCTATCGAAGCAGTTGGTCAGTAGCGTACTGGATGCCGCTGTGGTTGAAGATGAACAAATCCATCTGCGTTGTTTTGAATCAACGCATGAGATGCTGTTGGATCAACTCAGCCAACATAAGCTGGATATGATCATCTCCGACTGCCCGATCGATTCTACGCAGCAGGAAGGGTTGTTCTCAGTGCGGATAGGCGAGTGCAGCGTGAGTTTTTGGTGCACCAAACCGCTGCCTGAAAAACCATTCCCGGCCTGCCTTGAGGAGCGTCGGTTGCTGATCCCTGGGCGCCGTTCGATGCTCGGACGTAAGCTGCTGAACTGGATCAACTCACAAGGATTGAATGTCGAAATCCTCGGTGAGTTTGATGACGCCGCGCTGATGAAAGCGTTTGGGGCAACGCATAATGCTATTTTTGTTGCACCTACGCTGTATTCGCACAATTTCTATGCCGATGATTCTATTGTTGAAATTGGACGCGTAGAAAATGTGATGGAAGAGTATCACGCCATATTTGCGGAAAGGATGATCCAGCATCCGGCGGTGCAGCGTATCTGCAATGCGGACTACTCGGCGCTCTTTACGCCAACGAACAAATGACAGACATAAAAAAACCCGCTTGTGCGGGTTTTTTCACAAAGCGACAACAAGCAGGCGATTAAGCCAGTTTGTTGATCTGTGCAGTCAGGTTTGCTTTATGACGTGCAGCTTTGTTTTTGTGGATCAGACCTTTAGCAGCCTGACGGTCCACGATTGGTTGCATTTCGTTAAATGCTTTCAGTGCAGTAGCTTTGTCGCCAGCTTCGATAGCTGCGTATACTTTCTTGATGAAAGTACGCATCATAGAGCGACGGCTAGCGTTGTGCTTGCGGGCCTTTTCAGACTGAACGGCGCGCTTCTTAGCTGATTTGATATTAGCCAAGGTCCAACTCCCAAATGTGTTCTATATGGACAATTCAAAGGCCGAGGAATATGCCCTTTTAGCCTTCTTTTGTCAATGGATTTGTGCAAATAAGCGCCGTTTAAATTGCAGCACTCGTTGCGTAGTGATGGCGCAGGATTCTACCAGCTTGCGTGGCGTGAATACAGCTTTTCCACGAGAAAAATTGCATTGGCGTGCCCGTGAAGGTCTGCAATTTGTTTCATAACAATGAAAACAATCCTCTTTCTGTTTCGTAGAAACAATCGCCGGTTAACGTTGACCGCGGTACAGGGTATACTTTCACGATTTTCACTGTTTTGAGCCAGACATGAAGCTGATACGAGGCATACATAATCTCAGTCAGGCCCCGCATGGGTGTGTGCTGACTATTGGTAATTTCGACGGCGTGCACCGTGGTCACCGTGCGTTGCTGCAGGGTTTACGGGAAGAAGGGCGCAAACGCAATTTACCGGTGATGGTGATGATTTTCGAGCCGCAGCCGCTAGAGCTGTTTGCGACCGACAAGTCACCTGCGCGCCTCACTCGCCTGCGCGAAAAACTGCGTTATCTGGCGGAATGCGGCGTGGACTACGTGCTGTGCGTGCGTTTTGACAGGCGCTTTGCGGCATTAACGGCGCAGACCTTCATCAGCGATCTGCTGGTTAAGCGCCTTGGTGTACAATTTCTTGCCGTTGGTGATGATTTCCGCTTTGGCGCTAGCCGTGCGGGCGATTTCTTGTTATTACAGGAAGCGGGCGCTGAGTATGGTTTTGATATCACCAGCACCCAAACCTTCTGCGAAGGCGGTGTGCGCATTAGCAGCACCGCGGTACGTCAGGCGCTGGCAGAAGATAACCTGCAACTGGCCGAAAGCCTGCTTGGGCATCCTTTTACTATCTCAGGACGTGTCGTTCACGGTGATGAATTAGGGCGCACCATCGGTTTTCCGACGGCAAACTTACCGCTGCGTCGCCAGGTTTCCCCGGTGAAAGGGGTTTATGCAGTTGAAGTGATGGGACTGGGTGACAAACCTTTACCCGGCGTCGCCAACATCGGCACCCGCCCGACGGTAGCAGGCGTACGCCAACAGTTGGAAGTGCATCTATTGGACGTTGTAATGGACCTGTATGGTCGCCATATAGATGTAGTACTGCGTAAAAAAATACGCAGCGAACAGCGATTTGCCTCGCTGGATGAGCTAAAAGCGCAGATTGCGCGTGATGAGTTGACTGCCCGTGAATTTTTTGGGCTAACAAAACCGGCTTAATGCCTATACGAGTTTTAAATACGGAACCGAGAATCTGATGAGTGACTATAAATCAACCCTGAATTTGCCGGAAACAGGGTTCCCGATGCGCGGCGATCTCGCCAAGCGCGAACCGGGAATGCTGGCGCGTTGGACTGATGATGACCTGTACGGCATCATTCGTGCGGCCAAAAAAGGCAAAAAAACCTTCATTCTGCATGATGGCCCTCCTTATGCGAATGGCAGCATTCATATTGGTCACTCGGTTAACAAGATTCTGAAAGACATTATCGTGAAGTCCAAAGGACTCACGGGTTATGACTCGCCTTACGTTCCGGGCTGGGACTGCCACGGTCTGCCGATCGAGCTGAAAGTAGAGCAGGAATACGGCAAACCGGGCGAGAAGTTTACCGCCGCTGAGTTCCGTGCCAAGTGCCGCGAATACGCAGCGACCCAGGTTGACGGTCAGCGTAAAGACTTTATCCGTCTTGGCGTACTGGGCGACTGGTCGCATCCGTACCTGACCATGGACTTCAAAACCGAAGCCAACATCATTCGTGCGCTGGGTAAAATCATCGGTAACGGTCACCTGCACAAAGGTGCGAAGCCGGTGCACTGGTGCGTTGACTGCCGTTCCGCGCTGGCGGAAGCGGAAGTTGAGTATTATGACAAAACCTCCCCGTCCATCGACGTAGCGTTCCACGCTGCCGATCAGGATGCGGTGAAAGCGAAATTTGGCGTTTCTGACGTCAACGGCCCGATCTCTCTGGTTATCTGGACCACTACCCCGTGGACGTTACCGGCGAACCGCGCAATCTCTCTGGCACCTGATTTTGACTATGCGCTGGTGCAGATTGACGGCCAGGCTGTGATTCTGGCGAAAGATCTGGTTGAAAGCGTTATGCAGCGTATTGGCGCGGCTGAATACACCATTCTCGGCACCGTTAAAGGCGCTGAGCTGGAACTGCTGCGCTTTACCCATCCGTTTATGGGCTTCGATGTACCGGCTATCCTTGGCGATCACGTTACGCTGGATGCGGGTACCGGTGCGGTTCATACCGCTGGCGGTCACGGTCCGGATGACTACGTCATCAGCCAGAAATACGGCCTGGAAATCGCTAACCCGGTTGGCCCGGACGGCGCATACCTGGCGGGTACCTATCCGGATCTGGACGGCGTGAACGTCTTTAAAGCCAACGACAAAATCGTTGCGCTGCTGAGCGAAAAAGGTGCGCTGCTGCACGTTGAGAAGATGCAGCACAGCTACCCATGCTGCTGGCGTCACAAGTCACCGATCATCTTCCGCGCGACCCCACAGTGGTTCGTCAGCATGGATCAAAAAGGCCTGCGCGCACAGTCGCTGAAAGAGATCAAAGGCGTGCAGTGGATCCCGGACTGGGGCCAGGCGCGTATTGAATCGATGGTTGCCAACCGTCCTGACTGGTGTATCTCCCGTCAGCGTACGTGGGGTGTGCCGATGTCTCTGTTTGTTCACAAAGACACCGAAGAGCTGCACCCGCGCGCTATCGAACTGATGGAAGAAGTGGCTAAACGCGTTGAAGTTGACGGCATCCAGGCGTGGTGGGATCTCGATCCGAAAGATATCCTCGGCGACGAAGCTGACCAGTATGTCAAAGTCCCGGATACGCTGGACGTGTGGTTCGACTCTGGTTCAACCCACTCCTCCGTCGTGGACGTGCGTCCTGAGTTTGCGGGCCATGCGGCAGATATGTATCTGGAAGGCTCTGACCAGCATCGTGGCTGGTTCATGTCATCTCTGATGATCTCCACCGCCATGAAAGGCAAAGCACCTTATCGCCAGGTACTGACCCACGGTTTTACCGTTGATGGTCAGGGCCGTAAGATGTCCAAGTCTATCGGTAACACCGTTTCTCCGCAGGATGTGATGAACAAACTGGGCGCGGATATTCTGCGTCTGTGGGTGGCTTCAACCGACTATACCGGTGAAATGGCCGTTTCTGACGAAATCCTGAAACGTGCTGCCGACAGCTATCGTCGTATCCGTAACACCGCGCGCTTCCTGCTGGCGAACCTGAATGGGTTCGATCCGGTTAAAGACATGGTGAAACCGGAAGAGATGGTGGTTCTGGACAGGTGGGCGGTAGGTTGTGCGCAAGCGGCGCAGGACGAAATCCTGAAAGCCTATGAAGCCTATGACTTCCACGAGGTGGTACAGCGCCTGATGCGCTTCTGCTCCGTCGAAATGGGTTCGTTCTACCTCGACATCATCAAAGACCGTCAGTACACCGCGAAAGCGGACAGCGTGGCGCGTCGTAGCTGCCAGACTGCGCTGTTCCATATCGCTGAAGCGCTGGTTCGTTGGATGGCACCGATCATGTCCTTCACCGCCGATGAAATCTGGGGCTACCTGCCGGGCGATCGTGAGAAGTATGTCTTTACCGGTGAATGGTACGAAGGTCTGTTTGGCTTAGGCGAAACCGAGGCGATGAACGATGCCTTCTGGGACGAGCTGCTGAAAGTGCGTGGCGAAGTGAACAAAGTCATCGAACAGGCACGTGCGGATAAGAAAGTCGGTGGTTCTCTGGAAGCGGCAGTGACCCTGTACGCTGAACCTGAGCTGGCGGCGAAACTGACCGCGCTGGGCGAAGAGTTGCGTTTTGTACTGCTGACCTCTGGTGCGACGGTTGCGGATTATGCAGCGGCTCCTGCTGATGCTCAGCAGAGCGAACTGCTCAAAGGTCTGAAAATCGTACTGAGCAAAGCCGAAGGTGAGAAATGCCCGCGCTGCTGGCATTACACTACCGACGTCGGCCAGGTGGCGGAACATGCAGATATCTGCGGACGCTGTGTCAGCAACATCGCCGGTGATGGCGAACAACGTAAGTTTGCCTGATGAGTAAGCCTCTTTGTTCAACAGGACTACGCTGGCTGTGGCTGGTGGTAGTCGTGCTGATTATCGATTTAGGCAGCAAATACCTGATCCTCCAGAACTTTGCTCTGGGGGATACGGTGTCGCTGTTTCCGTCGCTTAATCTGCACTACGCGCGTAACTACGGTGCGGCGTTTAGCTTCTTAGCTGACAGCGGCGGCTGGCAACGTTGGTTCTTTGCCGGCATCGCCATCGGTATTTGCGTCATCCTGATGGTGATGATGTATCGCTCGAAGGCGACGCAGAAGCTGAACAACATCGCGTATGCGTTAATCATTGGCGGTGCGCTGGGCAACTTGTTCGACCGCCTGTGGCACGGCTTCGTGGTTGATATGATTGACTTTTACGTCGGCGACTGGCATTTCGCGACCTTCAATCTGGCCGATACTGCTATCTGTATCGGCGCGGCATTGATTGTGCTCGAAGGCTTCCTGCCGTCGAAAGAGAAAAAAGCCGCATAAAAAAATGCCGGATGGCGCTATGCTAATCCGGCCTACAATTTACTGCGATGCTTGTTTGCCCGGTAAGCGTAGCGCCACCGGGCAAACAGGCGGCAGCAATTTTAAAGAGCAACCTGCATGTCTAAATCAGTACAGAGTAACAGTGCGGTGCTGGTGCACTTCACCCTTAAGCTCGACGATGGCTCAACCGCAGAGTCAACCCGCAATAACGGCAAGCCTGCGCTGTTTCGCCTGGGTGACGGTTCTCTGTCTGAAGGACTGGAACAACACCTGCTGGGGCTAAAAGAAGGTGATAAAACCACTTTTGCTCTGGAACCGGATGCCGCCTTTGGCGTGTCAAGCCCGGACTTAATTCAGTATTTCTCGCGTCGGGAATTTATGGACGCGGGCGAGCCAGAAATTGGCGCTATCATGCTCTTTACCGCAATGGACGGCAGTGAGATGCCTGGTGTGATCCGCGAAATCAACGGTGACTCGATCACGGTTGATTTCAACCATCCGCTGGCCGGGCATACCGTTCATTTTGATATTGAAGTGCTGGAAATCGAACCGGCACTGGAGGCGTAAAATGCAGATCCTGTTGGCCAACCCGCGCGGTTTTTGCGCTGGCGTAGACCGCGCTATCAGCATTGTGGAAAACGCGCTGGCTATTTATGGCGCGCCGATTTATGTCCGTCACGAGGTGGTGCATAACCGCTATGTGGTGGATAGCCTGCGCGAGCGCGGCGCTATTTTTATTGAGCAAATCAGCGAAGTGCCGGATGGCGCGATCCTGATTTTTTCCGCTCACGGCGTGTCTCAGGCGGTGCGTAACGAAGCCAAAGGCCGCGACCTCACGGTTTTTGATGCAACCTGTCCGTTGGTAACGAAAGTGCATATGGAAGTTGCCCGCGCCAGCCGTCGTGGCGAAGAATCCATTCTGATTGGTCACGCCGGGCACCCGGAAGTTGAAGGCACAATGGGTCAGTACAGCAACCCGCAAGGGGGAATGTATCTGGTTGAATCACCGGATGATGTGCTGAAACTCAATGTGAAAAATGAAGGAAAATTATCCTTCATGACACAGACAACGCTTTCCGTTGACGACACTTCTGACGTTATTGATGCGCTGCGTCAACGCTTCCCGAAAATTGTCGGGCCGCGCAAAGACGATATCTGTTATGCCACCACCAACCGTCAGGAAGCGGTTCGCGCGCTGGCGGAACAGGCTGATGTTGTGCTGGTGGTCGGCTCGAAGAACTCCTCTAACTCCAACCGTCTGGCTGAACTGGCCCAGCGCATGGGGAAAGCTGCGTATTTGATTGACGATGCGACCGACATCCAGGAAGCGTGGGTGAAAGAAGCGAAGTGTGTGGGCGTGACGGCCGGAGCCTCGGCGCCGGATATCCTGGTGCAAAATGTGATTGCTCGCCTGCAAGAGCTTGGCGGTGGGGAAGCGATCCCACTGGAAGGCCGCGAAGAGAACATCGTTTTCGAAGTGCCGAAAGAGCTGCGTGTGGATGTTCGTGAAGTAGAGTAAGTCTTTTCGGTTACGATTATGAGAAGATGCCAGACTTAACGTCTGGCATTTTTTTATGGAGAAACCATGCGCTTACCGATCATTCTTGATACCGATCCCGGCATTGATGATGCCGCCGCCATTGCCGCCGCGCTGTTTGCCCCTGAGCTGGATCTGCAACTGATGACCACGGTAGCAGGCAATGTTTCGGTGGAAAAAACCACCCGTAATGCGTTGCAGTTGCTGCACTTCTGGAATGCGGATGTTCCGCTGGCGCAGGGGGCATCAATGCCGCTGGTGCGGCCGCTGCGTGATGCCGCTTCCGTGCACGGCGAGTCCGGTATGGAAGGGTATGAATTTGTCGAACACGACCGCCAGGCGATGGCAAAACCCGCTTTCCAGGCGATTCGCGATGCGTTGATGCATGCCCCGCAGCCCGTGACGCTTGTAGCGATTGGCCCGCTGACCAACATTGCGCTGCTGCTGACTCATTATCCTGAATGCGTATTCAACATTCAGCGTCTGGTGATTATGGGCGGCTCTGCCGGGCGCGGGAACTTCACACCCAACGCCGAGTTTAATATTGCTATCGATCCCGAGGCCGCAGCGAAAGTCTTCCAGAGTGGGCTGGAGATTGTGATGTGTGGGCTGGATGTCACTAATCAGGCTATGCTCGCCCCGGACTATCTGGCGACACTCCCCCAACTTAACCAGACGGGAAAAATGCTGCATGCACTGTTTAGCCATTACCGTAGCGGCAGTATGAATACGGGGCTGCGAATGCACGACCTGTGCGCTATTGCCTGGCTGGTGCGCCCGGAACTGTTTACCCTGCAGCCGTGCTTCGTGGCGGTTGAAACCCAGGGCGAATATACCTCGGGTACGACGGTAGTGGACATTGAAGGACGCTTGGGGCATCCGGCAAATGCGCAGGTTGCGCTGGGCCTGAACGTTGAGGGGTTCCAGCAGTGGGTGGCAGAGGTATTTGCCCGCGCGCTGTAATCAGGTGTTGTGCAACGGCACCTTCTCGCTGAGATAATCAATCATCGCCCGCATTCTGGCGGGCATATGTTGATTGCGCGTCCATAGCAGCCACAGTTCCCCGCTGTAGTCGCTGATAAATTCCCATTCTGGCAGTACCTGGACAATCTCGCCATTGGCGAGTGCCTCGCTGGCGGTGAACAGTGGCAGGCTGCCGATTCCCAGATCCTTTTTTACCGCGTCCAGACGTACACCGGTGTGGTTGGCGGCGTAGCGGCCATGAGTCTGAATGGTCTCCATGCGCTCACCGCGTCGAAACTTCCAGCGTGAATCCGCAGGTGTCTCGCCAAGACTGATACAGCTATGCTCTCGCAGTGCCTGCGGGTGCTCGGGCGTACCGTGCTTGCGTAAGTATTCGGGGGTTGCGCATATCACATGGCTGACCGGCATCAGCGGTTTCCCGTACAGGCCCGGGGAGGGCGACTGACTGATGCGCAGTGCAAGGTCGACGCCGTCGTCGATTAAATCCATATACCGGTCTTCCAGCCGAAGGCAGACGTCCACTTGCGGGTAGCGCGTAAAGAATTCGGCCATCAGTGGATGAATGACAAATCGCCCCACCGCTTTCGGCACGCTGAGGGTCAGTTGCCCTTGCGCGATGGTTTGTCGACTGCTGCCTGAGTCGACGGCCATTTGCGCCGCATGCAGCATTTCCTGCGCGTGTGCATACACAATTGTGCCCGTTTCGCTGAGCGCCAGCTTGCGCGTCGTACGGTGCAGCAGCTTACTGCCCAACGCCTTCTCGAGGCGTGAAGCGCTGCGGCTAATAGCGGAAGGCGTAGCACCCGAGGCTTTGGCGGCAGCGGAGAAGCTCCCCTGGTCGATAATCAACACAAAGGTGGCAAGGTCGGGAAGAAGGTTAGGATTCATTTGTGCGTACCAGGCAAAGATGCATTGAACCAGCGCAGGATTATCGCCGTCAGTAAAGTGAATATACTCTTCCCATCAAGAGGAGAGCAATCATGACTGAACGTCTTTATTACACCAGCGATAACACTGAAGGCCAGGCTAACTTACTGAGTTGCTCGGCTGAACCGGATGGACGGTACTCGGTGGTACTGGATAGAACCCTTTTTCACCCGCAGGGAGGCGGGCAGCCTGCGGATGCGGGCTGGATTGATGATGAGCGGGTTGAAACAGTCCTCGCGCGCGGTGACGATGTGGTGCACATCCTGGCAAAACCGCTCCTCCCCGGCATCGTGAACCTGCGTGTGGATGCCGCGCTGCGTCAACTGCACGCCCGCCTGCACTCGGCAGGACATCTTATCGGCCTGGCGGGTACAGCGTTCGGCTGGCTCCCGGTGAAAGCACACCATTGGCCCAATGAGGGACGCATTACTTTCGCCGCCGGTGAAAACGGTACGTTACCGGATACGCTATCGCTGCAGGAGAAAATCAACGCCTGGCAGGCAGACAATCTCTCCAGACAAGTGACATTCACCGACGGGTTGCGGCAGGTTGGATTTGGTCATCTCCTCGCTTATCCCTGCGGAGGGACGCATGTTGCCCATCTCTCTGAGATTGGACCGGTGACGATTACTCAGGTGAAGATGAAAAAAGGGCAAATGATCGTCAACTACACGCTCGTGCCATAAAACCACACTCGCGAAAATATCTACGCAGACTGGCTGGTTTGTGCTCGTATTTCCGTCGTTTTCCCATCATTTTGCGCCATACTGAGTAAGTTTGACTTCTTTCCTGTACTCCAGCAATGATTCATCCTGCGGGATGAATCATGTCTTTTACTGATATTCCCCTCTGTTTATCATTAAATTCTAATTATGGGTGTTTTCAGCTAGCGGCCTCCGGGCGCGCTGGTTACTCTGAAAACGGTTTACGCAATTTTTATAAAAGAGAATAGCTATGCATGAAGCACAAATCCGTGTCGCCATTGCCGGCGCCGGTGGCCGCATGGGACGGCAGTTAATCCAGGCCGCCATGGCGATGGAAGGTGTTCAATTGGGTGCCGCGTTAGAGCGCGAAGGCTCGTCCTTACTGGGAAGCGATGCCGGAGAATTAGCGGGGGCCGGAAAAACGGGCGTTACCGTGCAAAGCAGCCTTGACGCGGTGAAAGATGATTTCGATGTTTTCATCGATTTTACCCGCCCGGAAGGCACGCTGGCGCATCTGGCGTTTTGCCGCCAGCACGGTAAAGGGATGGTGATTGGCACCACCGGCTTTGACGATGCCGGCAAACAGGCTATTCGTGATGCCGCGCAGGAGATTGCGATCGTTTTCGCCGCGAACTTTAGCGTCGGCGTGAACGTTATGCTTAAGCTGCTGGAGAAGGCGGCGAAAGTGATGGGCGATTACACCGATATTGAGATTATTGAAGCTCACCACCGCCATAAAGTTGATGCGCCGTCAGGCACTGCGCTGGCGATGGGCGAGGCGATTGCCGGGGCGCTGGATAAAGATTTAAAAGAGTGTGCCGTCTATTCGCGTGAGGGTTACACCGGCGAGCGCGTACCGGGCACGATCGGTTTTGCCACGGTGCGGGCGGGGGATATCGTCGGTGAGCACACCGCGATGTTTGCTGATATTGGCGAGCGTATTGAGATCACGCATAAAGCGTCCAGCCGCATGACTTTTGCCAATGGCGCAGTGCGTTCGGCAATTTGGCTAAAATCAAAGTCAAATGGTCTTTTTGATATGAAAGATGTGCTTGATTTACGCAGTTTATAGCTTTAATTACCCTTCGTGATGTGGTTATTGTAATCATAATTGTTTGATTACATAGGGCAATATTTTATTGCCCTTTTATTTTTAGCTTCTGAATGTGTTTTTTCTTTTTATTGGTTATTTTTCCGTATTTTGTTGGGTGATCCTGTTATCTCAATGTAAATTTTGACCAAATGGTCCACTTTTTTCTCTCCCGCATTCTGTTTTTACACTCTTTGCCTGCCGCAAGCGTTTTCCACCCCGAGTTAGCTGATCTTTTTGCCTGTTAAATCGTGTGATTTATCCCAGTGGCGCAAAATAATAATAAAAATTGCCCTTTTGGGTAGACTTTTACGTGGGCTATCTCTAGAATGCCGCCGTTTGCCAGAAATCCATAGGTAAGCAAATTTGCATTGATTCATGAGGTGTTAATGAATTAATATGCAAATAAAGTGAGTGAATATTCTCTGGAGGGTGTTTTGATTAAGTCAGCGCTATTGGTTCTGGAAGACGGAACCCAGTTTCACGGTCGGGCCATAGGGGCAACAGGTTCGGCGGTTGGGGAAGTCGTTTTCAATACTTCAATGACCGGTTATCAAGAAATCCTCACTGATCCTTCCTATTCCCGCCAAATCGTCACTCTTACTTATCCTCATATCGGTAATGTCGGCACCAATGAAGCCGATGCAGAATCTTCTCAGGTACATGCGCAAGGCCTGGTCATCCGCGACCTGCCGCTGATTGCCAGCAACTTCCGCGATACTGAAGACCTCTCTTCTTACCTCAAGCGCCATAACATTGTGGCGATTGCTGATATCGATACCCGTAAGCTGACGCGTTTGCTGCGTGAAAAGGGCGCACAGAACGGCTGCATCATCGCGGGAGATAACCCGGATGCGGCGCTGGCACTGGAAAAAGCAAAAGCTTTCCCTGGCCTGAACGGTATGGATCTGGCGAAAGAGGTAACCACCGCGGAGCCTTATAGCTGGACGCAGGGGAGCTGGACGCTGGCCGGTGACCTGCCGGAAGCGAAATCTGCCGATGAACTGCCTTTCCACGTTGTGGCTTACGATTTCGGCGCCAAACGTAACATTCTGCGTATGTTAGCGGACCGCGGCTGCCGCCTGACGGTTGTACCGGCGAAAACCTCAGCAGAAGACGTTCTGAAGATGAATCCGGACGGTATCTTCCTGTCCAACGGCCCTGGCGACCCGGCGCCGTGCGACTACGCGATTACCGCGATTCAGAAATTCCTCGAAACCGATATTCCGGTATTTGGCATCTGCCTCGGCCATCAGCTGCTGGCGCTGGCGAGCGGCGCGAAGACCATTAAGATGAAGTTTGGCCACCACGGCGGCAACCATCCGGTAAAAGATATTGATAACAATACCGTGATGATCACCGCACAGAACCACGGTTTTGCTGTAGATGAAGCCTCCATGCCTGCCAACCTGCGCGTGACCCACAAGTCACTGTTCGACGGCACCTTGCAGGGGATTCATCGTACCGATAAACCGGCGTTTAGCTTCCAGGGGCACCCTGAAGCGAGTCCGGGTCCGCACGACGCTGCACCGTTGTTCGACCACTTTATCGAGTTAATTGAGCAATACCGTCAGTCCGCGAAATAATCAGGAGTAAAAGAGCCATGCCAAAACGTACAGACATAAAAAGTATCCTGATTCTGGGCGCGGGTCCGATTGTTATCGGTCAGGCGTGTGAGTTTGACTATTCCGGCGCGCAGGCGTGTAAAGCCCTGCGTGAAGAGGGTTACCGCGTTATTCTGGTGAACTCCAACCCGGCAACCATCATGACCGACCCGGAAATGGCCGATGCCACTTACATCGAGCCGATTCACTGGGAAGTGGTGCGCAAAATTATTGAGAAAGAACGCCCGGATGCGGTGCTGCCAACCATGGGCGGTCAGACAGCGCTGAACTGTGCGCTGGAACTGGAACGCCAGGGCGTACTGGCTGAGTTCGGCGTGACCATGATTGGCGCAACGGCGGATGCCATTGATAAAGCGGAAGACCGTCGTCGCTTCGATATCGCGATGAAGAAGATTGGTCTCGACACCGCACGTTCAGGCATCGCTCACACCATGGAAGAAGCGCTGGCGGTTGCCGCTGACGTTGGCTTCCCGTGCATTATCCGCCCTAGCTTCACCATGGGCGGCACCGGTGGCGGTATCGCCTACAACCGCGAAGAGTTCGAAGAAATCTGCGAACGCGGTCTGGATCTTTCCCCAACCAACGAGCTGCTGATTGATGAATCACTGATTGGCTGGAAAGAGTACGAGATGGAAGTGGTGCGTGATAAAAACGACAACTGCATCATCGTCTGCTCCATCGAAAACTTCGATGCGATGGGCATCCATACCGGTGACTCCATCACCGTAGCACCTGCCCAGACGCTGACCGACAAAGAATATCAAATCATGCGTAACGCCTCGATGGCGGTACTGCGTGAAATCGGCGTAGAAACCGGCGGCTCTAACGTCCAGTTTGCGGTAAACCCGAAAAACGGTCGCCTGATTGTCATCGAGATGAACCCGCGCGTATCCCGCTCCTCGGCGCTGGCGTCCAAAGCTACCGGCTTCCCGATTGCGAAAGTCGCCGCCAAGCTGGCCGTAGGTTACACCCTCGACGAACTGATGAACGACATCACCGGTGGCCGTACTCCGGCCTCGTTTGAACCGTCCATCGACTACGTTGTGACGAAAATACCACGCTTCAACTTCGAGAAATTCGTTGGTGCTAACGACCGCCTGACCACGCAGATGAAATCTGTCGGTGAAGTGATGGCGATTGGCCGTACCCAGCAGGAATCGCTGCAGAAAGCGCTGCGCGGTCTGGAAGTGGGCGCGACCGGCTTCGACCCGAAAGTAAGCCTGGACGACCCGGAAGCACTGACTAAAATCCGTCGTGAGCTGAAAGACGCTGGCGCTGAGCGTATCTGGTACATCGCCGATGCCTTCCGTGCTGGCCTGTCCGTCGATGGCGTGTTCAACCTGACCAACATCGACCGCTGGTTCCTGGTGCAGATTGAAGAGCTGGTACGTCTGGAAGAAAAAGTCACCGACCTTGGCATCAACGGCCTCGACGCTGACTTCCTGCGCGTACTGAAGCGTAAAGGCTTCGCCGATGCGCGTCTGGCGAAACTGGCCGGCGTTCGCGAAGCGGAAATCCGCAAACTGCGCGACCAGTACAATCTGCACCCGGTCTACAAACGCGTGGATACCTGTGCGGCAGAATTTGCCACCGACACCGCTTACATGTACTCCACATATGAAGATGAGTGCGAAGCGAACCCGTCCGTTGACCGCGATAAAATCATGGTGCTGGGCGGTGGTCCAAACCGTATCGGTCAGGGTATTGAGTTTGACTACTGCTGCGTACACGCCTCGCTGGCGCTGCGCGAAGACGGTTACGAGACCATCATGGTCAACTGTAACCCGGAAACCGTTTCAACTGATTACGACACCTCTGACCGCCTGTACTTCGAACCGGTCACGCTGGAAGACGTACTGGAAATCGTGCGTATCGAGAAGCCGAAAGGCGTCATCGTACAGTACGGCGGACAGACCCCGCTGAAGCTGGCGCGTGCGCTGGAAGCGGCAGGTGTACCGGTTATCGGTACCAGCCCGGATGCCATCGACCGCGCGGAAGACCGCGAGCGTTTCCAGCAGGCGGTTGACCGTCTGAAGCTGAAACAACCGGCGAACGCTACCGTAACGGCTATCGAACAGGCTGTTGAGAAGGCGAAAGAGATTGGCTACCCGCTGGTAGTGCGTCCGTCGTATGTTCTCGGTGGTCGCGCGATGGAAATCGTCTACGACGAAGCCGACCTGCGTCGCTACTTCCAGACCGCAGTCAGCGTTTCTAACGATGCGCCGGTACTGCTGGACCGTTTCCTTGATGACGCGGTTGAAGTGGACGTGGACGCTATCTGCGACGGTGAAATGGTGCTGATTGGCGGCATCATGGAGCATATCGAACAGGCGGGCGTACACTCCGGTGACTCCGCATGTTCTCTGCCTGCTTACACCCTGAGCCAGGAAATTCAGGATGTGATGCGCCAACAGGTGCAGAAACTGGCCTTCGAACTGCAGGTTCGCGGTCTGATGAACGTCCAGTTTGCGGTGAAGAATAACGAAGTTTACCTGATTGAAGTGAACCCGCGTGCGGCACGTACCGTTCCGTTCGTCTCCAAGGCAACTGGTGTACCGCTGGCGAAAGTCGCGGCGCGCGTGATGGCCGGGAAAACGCTGGCACAGCAGGGCGTAACCAAAGAAGTAATCCCTCCGTACTACTCGGTAAAAGAAGTGGTGCTGCCGTTCAACAAATTCCCGGGCGTTGACCCGCTGTTAGGGCCAGAAATGCGCTCTACCGGGGAAGTGATGGGCGTGGGCCGTACCTTCGCGGAAGCGTTCGCCAAGGCACAGCTGGGCAGCAGCTCCACCATGAAAAAACAGGGTCGTGCACTGCTCTCCGTTCGCGAAGGCGATAAAGAGCGCGTGGTTGACCTGGCAGCGAAACTGCTGAAGTTTGGCTTCGAGCTGGATGCGACGCACGGGACCGCGATTGTGCTGGGTGAAGCGGGTATCAATCCACGTCTGGTGAACAAGGTGCATGAAGGTCGTCCGCACATTCAGGACCGTATCAAGAATGGCGAGTACACCTATATCATCAACACCACCGAAGGTCGTCAGGCGATTGAAGACTCCAAGCTGATTCGCCGCAGCGCGCTGCAGTACAAAGTGCATTATGACACTACGCTGAACGGCGGTTTCGCCACAGCGATGGCGTTGAATGCCGATGCCACCGAGAAGGTAATCTCGGTGCAGGAAATGCACGCGCAGATCAAAAAGTAATAAACAAAAGGTCCGGTGAATATTGCTCTAAACGGATCTGTAATATAATTTTGAAAGGGTTTCTGTAAAGAAACCCTTTTTTTGTCTTGCGTAAGGTCATTCCTGGACAAGTCCGTTTCCGTAACCACATTTTCAATGTAATAAGCACGATATTGCTCACACTAATCAACATTCAAGTCGCATACTATTCTTTATATCCACAATTTTAATATGGCTTAGTTTTTATTAATTTGGACAGGCCGTAGCCAGATTTTTAATTTGTGAAAATGGTGTGCTTATGTGTGAAAAATATGTTGAAAGACCGCTTTATTTGTTAATTGCTGACTGGATGATGGCCGAGGATCGTTGGATCACCGCAAAGGAAATTTCCCGCCATTTTGATATCGAGCACTGCAAAGCAATTAATACGCTCTCTTATATTCTGTCGGAAGTGGGCGAAATTGTTTGTGAAGTTAAGATGATCCCTAATCAGATTGCCGGTCGGGGTTGTCAGTGCCAGCGTCTGGTGAAAGTCGTGAGTATTGACTCTCATCTCTACAGCCGACTGAATCACAATTTGCAGGAGAAAAAGGTGAGCATGGCGAAAACGCCACGCCTGTCTGCCGTTCCTCCAACAGAGCTCAACCGTGAGCAGAAATGGCAGATGATGCTCTCCAAGAGTATGCGTCGCTAATAATCAGTTTGCCTGATGGCGGCATAAACGGTGATTGACGCGTAGGCCGGATAAGCGTGAGCGCATCCGGCATCAATTACTGTGCTGATTTGGGTTTTACGTCCGTTGTGCCTTTCAGGCGTGGCCGGTTTTCTTCGACCCGCGTTAAGGGCAGTGTTTCGTGTAGACCTGTGTGGCAGCGGATTGCAAGATCCTGATACTCTTTGGTGTTTAGCCGTTTCCAGTGCAGTTCCTGGTCCGTGACTTCACGCAATACGCGAGCGGGTGAGCCAACCAGCATCTGCCTTGCCTCTCCCTGAAATCCGGCTTTGACAAAGCTCATGGCGGCGACAATGCTCTCTTCGCCAATCACTGCGCCGTCCATAATGACGCTGTTCATGCCGATCAGCGCATCTCTGCCCACCACGCAACCGTGCAGGATTGCGCCATGGCCGATGTGTCCGTTCTCATGCACAATGGTATCGGTGTCACAGTAGCCGTGCATGATGCAGCCATCCTGCAAATTAGAACCAGCCTCCAGGATCAAGCGACCATAGTCACCGCGCAATGACGCGTGGGGGCCAATATAAACTCCGGCACTCACTATGACATCGCCAATCAGCACGGCGCTGGGATGGACAAAGGCATCCGGATGTACCACCGGAATCAGGCCCTCAAAGGCGTAGTAGCTCATCGTTTTATCTCGGTTTTATTGCCGGATCAGCGAATCGCTATCCGGCATCGGCTCATTAACGACCTTTCCACACCGGGTCGCGTTTTTCGGCAAACGCCTGCGGACCTTCAAGCGCATCTTCCGAATGCAGTACAGATGGATAGTGCTTCAGCACGCCGCTGCGGATGTAGCGGTAGCCTTCTTCCACCGGCATTTCGCTGGTGGTGCGGTAAATCTCTTTCAGTGCGGAGATCGCGAGCGGGGCGCTATTCACCAACTGCTGCGCCAGTTCACGCGCGCTATCCATCAGTTCGCTCTGGCTGACAACGCGGTTGACGATGCCCCAGCGCAGCGCTTCTTCGGCGCTCATTCGTCTGCCGGTCATCACCATTTCGTTGACGATTGCCGGTGGCAGCAGCTTAGGCAGACGCAGTACGCCACCGCTGTCTGGCACGATCCCGAGCTTGGCTTCCGGTAGTGCGAAGCTGGCGTTATCCGCGCAGACGATAAAATCCGCTGCCAGCGCCAATTCAAAACCACCGCCAAACGCATAGCCGTTTACCGCAGCGATGACCGGTTTATCGAGGTCGAAAATTTCGGTTAAACCGGCAAAGCCACCTGGGCCAAAATCGGCATCCGGCGCTTCACCTTCAGCCGCCGCTTTTAAGTCCCAGCCCGCAGAAAAGAATTTCTCACCGCCGCCGGTGATAATCGCTACGCGTAATTCCGGGTCGTCACGAAAATTAAGAAACGCTTCACCCATGGCAAAGCTGGTTTTGGCGTCAATGGCATTGGCTTTAGGTCGGTCGAGGGTAATTTCCAGGATCGGGCCGTTACGGGTCAGATGTAATGATTCACTCATAGTTCATCTCCAGATAAATAGATTTCCCGGCAGGAGGAGTTCCTGTCGGAAGGGTTATTTCAGATTTTTTTTGATTATTTTTCCTGAACAATTGCGCGGCAGGTCGGCTCTTATCTCCATAAAAGAGGGAACCTTGAATTTCGCCATATTGTTTTCGCAGAAGCTGAAGAACTCGGCTTCGCTTAATGTTTCACCTTCATTAAGGACGATAAACGCTTTAATGGCTTCATCACGGATTGAATCTTTAATACCGACAACCACAATGTCCTGAATTTTCGGATGCGCAGAAATAATATTTTCCAACTCGACGCAGGAGACATTTTCCCCGCCGCGTTTAATCATGTTGCAGCGTCTGTCGACGAAATAAAAATAGCCATCCTCATCCTGATAGCCCGAATCACCGGTATGTAACCAGCCCCCGGGCTCCAGCGCTTTGGCGGTAGCCTCCGGCTGCGCGTAGTACTCTTTGAAGATGGTTTTGCCCGGCACGCCTTTAATACAGATTTCGCCAATTTCTCCGGCGGGCAGGGGACGGTTGTGATCGTCACGGATTTCGGCTTCATAGCTAAATCCCACGCGGCCAATGGAGGGCCAGCGTCGTTTGTCTCCGGGACGGTCGCCGATAATACCGACGATGGTTTCAGTCATACCGTAGGAGGTCAGCAGCCTGACGCCAAAGCGTTCGGTAAAATCGTCTTTTTCCTGCTCGGATAAATTGAGATAGAACATCACTTCGCGCAGGTGATGCTGTTTGTCGGTTGGTGCAGCGGGCTGCACCATTAGCGTTCTGATCATCATCGGAATGCATTCGGTAACCGTCGCCTTATATCTATGCACCTGATTCCAGAACGCCCTGGCACTGTATTTCTCTAGCAGCACAAAGGTGCTGCCAGCGGAGAATGCGGGCATTGCGGCGGTACACTGACAATCGATATGAAACGCGGGCATCACCGTCATGTAGACGTCATCATTACGCAGAGCAATTTGCCAGGCAGAGTAATAGCCCGCAAAACGCAGGTTGTAGTGGGTAATTACCACCCCTTTAGGTCGAGAGGTGGTGCCTGAGGTAAACAGAATTTCCGCCGTATCGTCAGTGGATAACGCAGGTGTATAGCACAGCGTGGCGGACTGGCGGGATTGCAGTTGGGTAAAGTGACTCACGCCGTCGTCAGCCGGAAGCTGTTCGCCAATCAGACAGATATGATTAAGCGGGGTGCTATTTTCCAGCCGTATCTGGCGGTACATAGGATAAAACTGGGCGCTGGTGACCAGCAGGCTTACCTGGCTGTTTTGCAGGATCCAGGCACTTTCTTCACCCAGCAAGCGGGCATTAATCGGTACCATGATGGCGCCAATTTTTGCCAGCCCAAACCAGCAAAAAATGAATTCCGGACAGTTATCCAGATGCAATGCGACCTTATCGCTCTTGCGGATCCCTAAGGAATGGAACAGGTTTGCGGTGCGGTTAATCTCTTCATTGAGCGAGGCATAGCTAAACTGCCGAACGACTCCTTCGCAGGATTCGAAAATTAACGCCGTTTTATCTCCGTACACCCCGGCCAGGTCGTCCCACATCTGACGTAAGTTTTGTCCGCCAACGATATCCATATTGCTTTATCCACTGAAATCAGGCGTGAGCGCTAACCATCGAGGGGTCAGCGCGTCGCGTTTATTCCTCAACTCTGGCCAGGCCTTTGCCGACCAGCTCATTTATGTCTGCTTCGCTATAACCAATATTTTTCAGAATGGCGGCAGTATCCATGCCATGAGACGGCATGCCGCGCCAGATTTTCCCCGGGTTGTTTTTAAATTTCGGCATGATGTTTGGCCCTTTGCAGGTGCGGCCATCCATTGTTTGCCACTGAGTAATAGATTCACGGGCAACGTACTGCGGGTTGCCTTCCAGTTCAGGAATAGTCAGCACCTTCGCGCAGGCGATGTTCAGCTCAGCAAAGCGCGTCTGGACTTCGGCGATGGTGTGCGTTGCCAGCCAGGCGTCCAGTTTCTCTTCCACAAGCGGGCCGTAAGGGCATTCCACACGATGGATAAGCTGGGTGCCTTCCGGGACTTCCGGTGTGCCAAGAATGTGGGCGAGGCCAATATCCTTGAAGCATTCGTTGATTTGCGTGATGCCGACCAGCTCCATGACGATATAGCCATCGGCGCATTTATACAGGCCGCAGCCAGCGTAATATGGGTCTTTGCCTTTGGACATGCGTGGGCAAATTTCGCCGCCGTTGAAGTAATCCATCATGAAATACTGACCCATGCGCAGCATCACTTCGTACATAGCGATATCGATGCTTTCACCTTTACCCGTTTCGCGCACTTTGTGCAGGGCTGCCAGCGCTGCTGTCGTTGCGGTCATCCCGGAGAAGTAATCGGCGGTGTACGGGAAGGCGGGCATTGGCTGATCCACGTCGCCGTTTTGGATCAGATAGCCGCTGAACGCCTGTGCGATGGTGTTATACGCCGGAAGATTGGTGTACTCCTCGGTTCCAAACTGGCCGAAGCCGGAAAGGTGGGCGATAACCAGTTTCGGGTTATGTTCCCACAGCACTTCATCGGTAATACCGCGGCGGGCAAAGGCTGGGCCTTTACTGGCTTCAATGAAAATATCGGTGGTTTCCATCAGCTTCAGAAACGCTTCCCGGCCTTCATCTTTGAAAATATTCAGCGACAGGGCGTGCAGGTTACGGCGTGAGAGCTGCGGGTAGTTAGGCTGCACGCGGATGGTATCGGCCCATGCGACGTTTTCAATCCAGATAACCTCGGCGCCCCATTCGGCGAACATCTGTCCGGCGAAAGGACCGGCAATTTCGATCCCTGAAAAGACAACGCGTACCCCGGAAAGCGGGCCGAAGGCTGGCATTGGTAAATGATTCATCATTTTTCTCCTGGCATTTATGGGTGTCCATGTAGGCCGGATAAGGCGCTCGCGCCGCCATCCGGCATTGAGTGCCTGATGGCGACGCTATGGCGTCTTATCAGGCCTACAGGTTGCGTCGTTCTATCGGTATTGCTTGAGTACCGCACGACCCAACGTCAGGATCTGCATTTCGTCAGAACCACCAGAAACACGGTCAACGCGCAGGTCACGCCAGAAACGCGTGATGCGGTGGTTGCCCGCGATACCAACACCTCCCAGTACCTGCATGGCGGTGTCTACCACCTCGAACGCGGCATTGGCGCAGAAGTATTTACACATTGCCGCGTCACCCGAAGTAATGGTGCCGTTATCCGCTTTCCATGCGGCTTCCAGCAGCATGTTTTTCATGGAATTCAGTTTGATCGCCATGTGTGCAAACTTCTCCTGGATCAGCTGGAAACGGCCGATCGTTTCGCCAAACTGTACGCGTTGGTTGGCGTAACGCGCGGCGTCTTCAAAAGCGCACATTGCCGTACCGTAGTTGGTCAGCGCGACGAGGAAGCGTTCATGGTCAAACTCTTCTTTCACACGGTTGAAACCATTCCCTTCCCGACCGAACATGTCTTTCTCGTCCAGTTCAACGTCGTCAAAGGTGATTTCACAGCAGCTATCCATGCGCAGACCGAGTTTCTCCAGTTTGTTGACCTTGATACCCGCCTTGCTCATGTCAACAAACCACTCGGTATAAACAGGTTTATCCGGCGATGCACCATCTCTCGCCATCACCACGATGTACGGGGTATAGGCGCTACTGGTGATAAAGCACTTACTGCCATTAAGATAAACCTTACCATCTTTGCGTGTATAAGTGGTTTTCAGACTGCCAACATCCGATCCCGCTCCCGGTTCGGTGATAGCAGAGTTCCACATCTGCTTACCGGTCCCCTGGAACGCCATGATTTTATCAATTTGCTCTTGGGTACCTTCACGCAGAAAAGTGTTAAAACCGCCTGGTAATTGGTACAACACGTAAGTCGGTGCACCAAGACGTCCGAGTTCCATCCAAACAGCGGCAACGGTGACAAAACCGGCTTCAAGTCCGCCATGTTCTTCCGGGATCAACAGGCTATCGATGCCCATATCCGCCAGCGCTTTTACAAAACGCTCAGGGTAGACGCTGTCGCGATCGCACTCGGCAAAATAAGCTTCCCAGTTCTCACTGGCCATCAGTTCACGAATACCGGCGACAAACAGTTCCTGCTCGTCATTTAAGTTGAAATCCATCTTTCAGCCTCTTGATCAATTGGGTTAATAAGAATTACTTGTCTTTCCAGTGCACTTTGGCGTCTTTAATAAAGGACAGCGTCACCATGATGTTGACGAAGAACAGCGGACATCCCCCGGCGATAATTGCGGTCTGAATGGGCTTCAGCCCACCCAGCGCCAGCAGAACGATGCCGATGACGCCGACCAGAACGGACCAACCGATACGCACCAACAGCGGCGGTTCTTCACCATCACGAACTTCGCGACAGGTGGACATCGCCAGGGTGTAGGAGCAGGCGTTAATCAGCGTGACGGTGGCAATAAAGCAGAGGATAAAGAATCCCCACATGGTGGCGGTGCTGAGCGGTAAAGCAGCCCAGGTTTCGATAATGGCGCGCGCCACGCCGTGTTGTTCAATTAGCTGCGGGATGTTGAGAATGTTTTTATCCATCAGCAGCAGCGTGTTGCTGCCAAGGACGGTCCACAGGATCCAGGTGGAAGCGGTCAGGCCCAGTACCATCCCGAAACACAGTTCACGTACGGTACGACCGCGAGAAATACGTGCCAGGAAGATACTCATCTGGATAGCGTAAATAACCCACCACGCCCAGTAGAAAACAGTCCAGCCCTGCGGGAAGCCGCCTTTGCCGATGGCATCGGTATAGAACAGCATGCGCGGCAGATGCATCAGCAGCATGCCGACCGAGTCGGTGAAGTAGTTCATGATGAAGCTGGCGCCACTGACGATAAACACCCAGCCGAGCATCAGGAAGCTTAGATAACTACGTACGTCGCTGGCGATCTTGACCCCTTTTTGCAGGCCGCAGGCCACGCAAATGGCATTCAATATGATCCAGCAGGTAATGATGATGGCGTCGAGTTGCAGCGTATGCGGAATACCGAACAGCCATTGCATACACTCGGTTACCAGCGGGGTAGCGAGACCGAGGCTGGTGCCCATCGCGAAGATCAGCGCCACCAGATAGAAGTTATCGACGATGGTGCCGAACAAGCCCTTAGCATGCTTCTCGCCAACTAACGGCACCAGTGTGGAACTGGGGCGGATAACGTCCATTTTGCGTACAAAGAAGAAGTAGGCGAACGCGACTGAAAGGAAGCTGTAGGTTGCCCACGGCAGCGGTCCCCAGTGGAACAAGCTGTACGCCAGAGCTATCTCTTTTGCGCCAACGGAGTTGGGGGCGAGAGCAAAAGGCGGGGTAGAGATATAATAGTAGATCTCGATGGAACCCCAGAACAGCACCGCGGCGGATGTACAGGAAGCGAACATCATAAAAATCCAGCTGGCGGTACTAAACTCGGGTTTTTCGTCGCCTAATTTCTTTTTCGAATATGGGCCAAAGACCAACCAGAACCAACCGAAGAGCATGACGACCATATACCATTCGAATGCCCAACCCCAGACGTTGGTGACATAACTGAATACCGCATTAATAACGACGTTAGCGGCATCAAGATCTCTTACTGTTAGCCAACAAAGTATCCCAACAATTATTAATGGCGGAAAAAAAACCTTCGGTTCAATTCCCGACTTTCTCTTTTCATTTTTCATAAGTGAATTCCAGTGTGAAAACGAAATTTATTTAGCGTGCCCGTATGTGATTGTTTGTTTATTTGTTATTAATGATTTGTTGATAACTTTTTAACCTCTGGGGCGCCTCAGTGAGTAACTCATAATGGGTATTCACTTCCGGCTATTCTGTTATCTGTGTCACACTTTTTTATGCTGGTTATTTTGTCTGAAAATCCAAATAATTCCTTTATTAATCATAATATTAATGTTGATTTTTTAACTTTTTTAAGTGACTGGCGTTCAATATTGTTGAACCAGCAAACAATATTGAAAATTTTCGTAATTGACATGTTTCTTTCAATATTGGTGAGGTGCATAACACTATTGAAAGTTACGAATATCAATGTGTGACATTTTCAATATTGGTGATTAATGTTTTATTTCCGAATTAAAGAGCGTGATATCTGTATTTAACACCGCCGATATAAATACGTTTCCTTCATGATTTCTGGAGATGCAATGAAGATAATTACTTGCTACAAATGCGTACCTGATGAGCAGGATATTGCGATTAATAATGCTGATGGAACACTCGATTTCAGCAAAGCGGATGGCAAAATCAGCCAATATGATCTGAATGCGATCGAAGCGGCTTGCCAGTTAAAACAGCAGGTGGGAGAGGCTCAGGTTGTGGCCATGAGCGTCGGCGGCAAAGCGCTGACCAATGCAAAAGGGCGCAAAGATGTGCTCTCCCGTGGCCCTGATGAACTGATTGTTGTCATTGACGATCAATTTGAACAGGCGCTGCCGCAACAAACCGCCACTGCGCTGGCTGCCGCCGCACAAAAATCAGGTTTTGATCTGCTTATTTGCGGCGACGGTTCTTCCGATCTTTATGCTCAGCAGGTTGGTCTGCTGGTGGGCGAAATGCTGAACGTGCCGGCGATTAACGGCGTGAGTAAAATCCTCTCTCTTACCGACAGCACGCTGACGGTAGAGCGTGAACTGGAAGATGAAGTTGAAACCCTGAGTATCCCGCTTCCTGCGGTGATCGCGGTCTCTACCGACATCAACACCCCTCAAATCCCTTCCATGAAAGCCATTCTTGGCGCGGCGAAAAAACCGGTTCAGGTCTGGTCGTCTGCGGACATTGGGATGAACGGCGCGCAAGCGTATTCCGAACAACAGGTGGCCGCACCGAAGCAGCGCGAGCGTCAGCGCGTTGTGATTGAAGGTGACGGTGAAGAACAGATTGCTGCGTTTGTCGAGAATCTTCGCAAAATCATTTAATTATCAGGGGATGTTATGAACAAATTTTCCAGTGTCTGGGTATTCAGCGATACCCCTTCTCGTCTGCCGGAACTGATGAATAGTGCGCAGGCTTTAGGTGAAAACGTTAACACGTTTGTGCTCAGTGATGAGGACAGCGCGGCGGCATGCCATTTAGGGGCGGATCATGTCTGGCTGCTCAGCGGCAAACCAGAAGACCGTATGGTTGAAGACTACGCCGATGCGATGGCCGAAACTATTCGTCAGCACAGCGAGGGCGGAGCGGTGCTGCTGCCGAATACGCGTCGGGGCAAGCTGTTAGCGGCGAAGCTGGGCTTTCGCTTGTCGGCTGCGGTTTCAAACGACGCCAGCGCAGTCGAAGTACAGGACGGAAAAGCAGCGGTCAAACATATGGTCTACGGCGGCCTGGCGATGGGAGCAGAAACAATCGCTTCACCGTTTGCTGTGATCACACTCAGCAGTGGAACGTTTGACGCGCAGCAACCGGATACCGCTCGCAGCGGCGAGGTGCACACCGTCCAGTGGCAGGCTCCGGCTATCGCCGTGACCCGTACGGCCACTCAGGCGCGTCAGAGCAATAGCATTGATCTCGACAAAGCCCGTCTGGTGGTCAGCGTGGGGCGCGGTATCGGTAGCAAAGAAAATATCTCGCTGGCCGAAGCGCTGTGCCAGGCGATTGGCGCTGAGCTGGCCTGTTCCCGTCCAGTGGCGGAAAACGAGAAGTGGATGGAGCACGAACGCTACGTCGGCATTTCCAACCTGATGCTCAAACCAGAACTGTACCTGGCCGTGGGGATCTCCGGACAGATCCAACATATGGTCGGCGCCAACGGCGCGCAGACGATTTTCGCCATCAACAAAGATAAAAATGCGCCGATCTTCCAGTACGCAGATTTTGGCATCGTTGGCGATGCGCTGAAGATCCTGCCTGCGCTGACGGCGGCTCTGGCGCGTTAAACCATTCGGGCAGGATGCGAAAGTATCCTGCCACTGACAGGAGTACGTATGTCCGAAGATATCTTTGATGCCATCATCGTGGGTGCAGGTCTGGCCGGTTCGGTTGCGGCGCTGGCGCTGGCTCGGGAAGGTGCACAGGTGCTGGTCATCGAGCGCGGCAATTCTGCTGGCGCGAAGAATGTCACCGGTGGGCGCATGTATGCCCATAGCCTGGAACGCATCATTCCCGGCTTTGCTGAGCAGGCCCCCATTGAACGCATCATCACCCACGAAAAACTCGCCTTTATGACCGACAAAGGGGCGATGACCATCGACTATTGCAATGGTGAAGAGGCCGCATCGTCGCAGGTTTCTTATTCCGTCTTACGCAGCAAATTTGACGCCTGGCTGATGGAGCAGGCCGAGGAGGCGGGAGCCCAGCTTATCACCGGTATTCGCGTGGATAACGTTGTGCAGCGAGAAGGCAAAGTCGTGGGCGTGGAAGCCGACGGCGATTTTCTGGAAGCCAAAGTGGTGATCCTCGCTGACGGGGTGAATTCTTTGTTGGCAGAAAAACTGGGCATGGCCAGGCGCGTTGAGGCATCACATGTTGCCGTTGGCGTAAAAGAGCTGATCGAATTGCCGAAATCGGTAATTGAAGATCGTTTCCAGTTACAGGGGAACGAAGGCGCAGCCTGCCTGTTTGCCGGTTCACCGACCGATGGTCTGATGGGCGGGGGCTTCCTCTATACGAATGAAACGACCCTTTCTCTGGGGCTGGTCTGCGGGCTTCATCATCTGAAAGATGCTAAAAAATCGGTCCCGCAAATGCTGGAAGATTTCAAACAGCATCCGGCGGTTGCCCCACTTATCGCCGGTGGCAAGCTGGTGGAATATGCCGCGCACGTCGTACCGGAGGCCGGTATGAATATGCAGCCTGAACTGGTGGGTGACGGAGTACTGATTGCCGGTGATGCTGCCGGAATGTGTATGAACCTCGGCTTTACTATCCGCGGTATGGATCTCGCCATATCCGCAGGCGAAGCGGCGGCGAAAACGGTGCTTTCCGCGATGAAGCGCGACGACTTCAGCAAGCAGTCGCTGGGCGAATACCGTCAGCATCTCGATGATGGTCCAATGCGCGATATGCGCATGTATCAGAAGCTTCCTGCTTTCCTTGATAACCCACGCATGTTTACCGCCTATCCCGAAATGGCGGTCGGTATCGCGCGCGACCTGTTCACCGTGGATGGTTCCGCTCCGGTGCCAATGCGCAAAAAAATCCTGCGCCATGCGAAGAAAGTGGGCTTCATCAACCTGATGAAAGATGGCCTGAAAGGAGTGACCGTATTATGACATCTCCCGTCAATGTGGACGTCAAACTGGGCGTCAATAAGTTCAATGTGGATGAAGACAGCCCGCATATCATTCTCAAAACCGATCCTGATAAACAGACGCTGGAAGTGCTGATTAAGGCTTGTCCAGCCGGACTGTATAAAAAGCAGGACGATGGCAGCGTCCGTTTTGATTATGCCGGATGCCTGGAGTGCGGAACGTGCCGCATTCTCGGACTTGATACAGCGCTGGAAAAGTGGGAATACCCGCGCGGGACATTTGGCGTTGAGTTTCGCTACGGCTAATAAGTACGAGGTTGTGCACCCGTAGGCCGGATAAGGCGTTTACGCCGCCATCCGGCAATCATGTGGCGCCAATGCCGGATGGCGGCGTAAACGCCTTATCCGGCTTACAGATGACGCTTTGCCCGTGTTGAAACAGGAAGTCGCTATGCAGCAGCCCAGGAACTTTGATGACATCAAATTTACCTCTATTCACCGCCGGATAATGCTGTGGGGAAGCGGTGGGCCATTTCTGGATGGTTATGTGCTGGTGATGATTGGCGTGGCGCTGGAACAGCTCACGCCAGCATTGAAACTGGACGCTCAGTGGATTGGTCTGCTGGGGGCCGGCACGCTCGCCGGTCTGTTTGTGGGGACGTCGCTGTTTGGCTACATTTCCGATAAGGTCGGGCGGCGAAAAATGTTTATCATCGATATTATTGCCATTGGCGTGATATCGGCGGCAACCATGTTTGTTTCCTCACCCATTGAGCTGTTGGTAATGCGTGTGCTGATCGGCATTGTGATTGGTGCCGATTATCCGATTGCTACATCGATGATTACCGAGTTCTCCAATACCCGCCAGCGCGCTTTCTCCATCGGTTTTATCGCCGCGATGTGGTATGTCGGCGCCACCTGTGCCGATCTGGTCGGTTACTGGCTGTATGATGTTGAGGGCGGATGGCGCTGGATGCTGGGCAGCGCGGTGATCCCCTGTATTTTGATCCTGATTGGGCGCTTCGATCTTCCTGAATCGCCGCGCTGGCTGCTGCGTAAAGGTCGGGTGAAAGAGTGTGAAGCGATGATGATCAAACTGTTCGGCGAACCGGTGGTGTTCGACGAAGAGGCGCCGCAGGAGACGCGCTTCCTGCAGCTGTTTAACCGCCGTCATTTCCCGTTTGTCCTGTTTGTTGCCGCTATCTGGACCTGTCAGGTGATCCCGATGTTCGCCATTTATACCTTTGGTCCGCAGATTGTTGGACTGTTGGGGCTTGGTGCCGGGAAAAGCGCGGCGTTGGGCAATGTGGTGATAAGCCTGTGCTTTATGCTGGGGTGCATTCCGCCCATGTTCTGGCTCAATAGCGCGGGCCGTCGGCCATTGTTAATTGGCAGCTTTATTATGATGACGCTGGCGCTGGCCGTGCTGGGGTTAATTCCTGATATGGGAGCGTGGCTGGTGGTGCTGGCGTTTGCCGTGTACGCCTTTTTCTCGGGGGGACCGGGAAATCTTCAGTGGCTGTACCCAAATGAACTGTTCCCTACCGACATTCGCGCATCTGCCGTCGGGGTGATTATGTCCTTAAGCCGCATTGGCACCATTGTTTCAACTTGGGCGCTGCCGGTGTTCATTACCAAATACGGGATCAGCAATGTCATGCTGATGGGCGCAGGAATTTCGCTGATTGGCCTGCTGGTGTCCATCGCTTTCGCCCCGGAAACGCGAGGTCTGACGCTGGCGCAAACCAGTCAAATGACGATTCGCAGTAAGCCCGTGACCAGGACGAGTTATTAGGAGTGTTCTGTATTTTCCCTGCAACTCAGTCAGTTAGCCTACAGTTAACTGGGTATATCACTGAAAACAACTGAAAAGCAGGGAGAACACCATGCAAAAACATATCCTGATCACCTCAATTTTTACCGCAGCAGCACTATTTACCGTAGCCGGTTGTTCCTCAAACCAGGCGGTTAAAACTACCGATGGCAAAACAATCGTCACTGACGGCAAACCGCAAGTCGATGATGATACTGGCCTGGTGTCGTATAAAAATGCGCAAACGGGTAAGACGGAACAGATTAACCGCGATCAGGTTAAGGATATGAGTGAGCTGGACAACTAATATACACTTCATCCTTCAAGTTGCCTCAGTGTTGGCTGCGCTCATTCACCCCAGTCACTTACTTTAGTAAGCTTCTGGGGATTCATTCCCTTGCCGCCTTGATGCAACATGAATGATTTTGTGTATAGGCCTCAATAATATTGGCTGTTAGCCTGTGGATTAACTGACTAAACTCACTGTTATTACAATAATGCAGTGAAACAGGCTAATCATGATCCTCATCATTTATGCGCATCCCTATCCGCAGCACTCGCATGCGAATAAGCGGATGCTTGAACAGGCAAGGACGCTGGAGGGCGTGGAGATCCGCTCGCTCTACCAGCTCTACCCCGACTTCAATATCGATATTGCCGCTGAACAGGATGCGCTGGCACGCGCTGATTTGATCATCTGGCAGCATCCGATGCAGTGGTACAGCACACCTCCATTACTCAAGCTGTGGATGGATAAAGTCCTTTCGCACGGCTGGGCGTATGGCCATGGCGGTACTGCGCTGCACGGTAAACATCTGCTGTGGGCGGTGACGACCGGCGGCGGTGAAAACCACTTCGATATTGGCTCCCATCCCGGATTTGATGTGCTTTCTCAACCCTTACAGGCGACGGCACTTTATTGTGGCCTCAAATGGCTACCGCCGTTTGCGATGCACTGTACGTTTATCTGTGATGATGAAACCCTGCAAGCGCAGGCGCGTCACTTCAAACAGCGTCTGATGGAATGGCAGGAGGCACACCATGGATAGCCATACGCTGATACAGGCGCTGATTTATCTTGGATCGGCGGCACTAATTGTCCCCATCGCCGTACGGCTGGGACTCGGGTCTGTACTGGGGTATCTTATCGCCGGGTGCATTATCGGCCCATGGGGCCTGAGGCTGGTAACGGACGCCGAATCCATCCTGCATTTTGCGGAGATCGGTGTGGTGCTGATGCTGTTTGTTATCGGCCTTGAACTGGATCCGCAACGTTTGTGGAAACTGCGAGCCTCGGTGTTCGGCGGCGGCGCATTGCAAATGGTGGTTTGCGGAGGCCTGATTGGTGTGTTCTGTATGTTCCTCGGTCTGCGCTGGCAGGTAGCGGAGCTGATCGGCATGACACTGGCGCTTTCCTCTACGGCTATCGCTATGCAGGCAATGAATGAACGCAACCTGATGGTTTCGCAAATGGGTCGCAGCGCCTTTGCCGTGCTGCTGTTCCAGGATATCGCTGCTATTCCACTGGTGGCGATGATCCCATTACTGGCAGCGAGTGGCGCATCAACAACGCTTGGGGCGTTTGCATTGTCTGCTCTTAAGGTAGCGGGCGCACTGGTGCTGGTGGTGCTGTTAGGTCGTTATGTCACACGTCCTGCCTTGCGTTTTGTCGCCCGTTCGGGCCTGCGGGAAGTGTTCAGTGCCGTTGCGCTGTTCCTCGTGTTTGGCTTCGGTCTGCTGTTGGAAGAGGTTGGATTGTCGATGGCGATGGGGGCATTCCTGGCTGGGGTGCTGCTGGCAAGCTCTGAGTATCGCCACGCGTTGGAAAGCGACATTGAACCATTTAAAGGACTGCTGCTGGGGCTGTTTTTCATCGGTGTAGGGATGTCTATCGACTTTGGTACGCTGATTGATAATCCCTTGCGCATTATCATTCTACTGTTCGGTTTCCTGGTTATCAAAACCGTCATGCTGTGGTTGATAGCGAAACCGTTGCAGGTGCCGAACAAGCAGCGTCGCTGGTTTGCCGTATTATTAGGGCAGGGCAGTGAGTTTGCCTTTGTGGTGTTTGGCGCGGCGCAAATGGCAAATGTGCTCGATCCTGACTGGGCGAAATCGCTGACGCTGGCGGTGGCGTTGTCGATGGCGGCTACGCCGATTTTGCTGGTGATTTTGACGCGTCTGGAAAAATCGGTGACTGAGGAAGAGCGGGAAGCCGATGAAATCGATGAGGAACAACCTAGGGTGATCATCGCCGGGTTTGGGCGATTTGGCCAGATAACCGGTCGTTTGCTGTTGTCGAGCGGGGTCAAAATGGTGGTTCTTGATCATGACCCGGACCATATCGAAACGCTGCGTAAATTCGGGATGAAGGTTTTCTATGGCGACGCGACCCGGATGGATCTGCTGGAGTCTGCCGGGGCGGCGAAAGCTGAAGTCATTATTAATGCCATTGACGATCCGCAAACCAGTCTGCAATTAACCGAAATGGTTAAAGAGCATTTCCCGCATCTGCAAATTATTGCTCGTGCGCGCGACGTGGATCATTACATCCGCCTGCGCCAGGCGGGCGTGGATATGCCGGAACGTGAAACCTTTGAAGGTGCATTGAAGACCGGACGTCTGGCGCTGGAAGGTCTCGGGCTTGGGCGCTATGAGGCACGTGAGCGGGCTGACGTATTCCGCCGATTCAATACCATGATGGTAGAGGAGATGGTGAAAGGGGAAAATGACGCGACTTCCCGCGCGGCCGTTTATAAACGCACCAGCGCAATGCTGAGTGAAATTATTGCGGAAGATCGTCAGCACTTATCGTTAATTCAACGCCATGGCTGGCAAGGCACGGATGAAGGTAAGCATACGGGCGACGTCGCCGATGAGCCGGAAGTGAAACCGTCAGCATAGGGTAAAAAATGTGATGTTCTGCAAACTTTACTGCTAATTGACTGTTTTTGAACTACTGTAATGCTGGCGTACCACCTTAAATAGGTCGGTTCGCCAGCAGAACGGAAAATTTTCCTGTTCATCCTCTTTCCGCCAGTCGACGAAAGATTGCGCTTTCCGTATAGTGGCGACAATTTTTTTGTATCCGGGAAATATTCAATGATCAGTCTGATTGCGGCGTTAGCGGTAGATCGCGTCATCGGTATGGAGAACGCCATGCCGTGGAACCTCCCTGCCGATCTCGCCTGGTTTAAACGTAATACCTTAAACAAGCCGGTTGTCATGGGACGCCACACCTGGGAATCCATCGGGCGACCGTTACCTGGGCGTAAAAATATCGTCATCAGCAGTAAGCCAGGCACCGACGATCGCGTGCAGTGGGTGAAGTCTGTGGATGAAGCAATTGCGGCCTGCGGCGATGAACCTGAAATTATGGTAATTGGCGGTGGGCGTGTGTATGAGCAGTTCCTGCCAAAAGCACAGAAACTGTATCTGACGCACATTGATGCGGAAGTGGAAGGGGATACGCATTTCCCGGACTACGAACCGGATGACTGGGAGTCGGTGTTCAGTGAATTCCACGATGCTGACGCGCAAAACTCTCACAGCTACTGCTTCGAGATTCTGGAACGTCGTTAATACTGTAAGTGCCGGATGGCGGCGAAACGCCTTATCCGGCCTACTTTTGTGCCAGATGTAGGCCTGATAAGCGTAGCGCCATCAGGCATAAACCTATCAGGCGTTGACCGCTTCGCCAGGATCCAGGTTCAGATGGCGATTTGACGGCTGCACGAAGTACTGTTTGTCTTCCCAGCGCAGACAGGTGAGATCGCCTCCCCAGCAACACCCCGTATCCAGCGCGTAAATGCCTTCTGGCGTGCCTTTACCCTCCAGCGATGCCCAGTGCCCGAATGCAATGCTGTACGCTTCACTGACAGGTCCAGGAATGGCAAACCACGGCTTCAGCGGGGCAGGTGCGTCTTCTGGTGACTCTTTGCTGTACATATCCAACTGACCGTTAGGGAAGCAGTAACGCATGCGGGTAAAGGCGTTGGTAATAAAACGCAGGCGCGCCAGCCCGGTCAGTTCCGGGGTCCAGTTATTGGGCATGTCGCCGTACATCGCATCAAGGAAGAAGGGATACGAGTCGCTCGACAGCACGGCTTCAACATCGCGAGCACAGTCTTTTGCCGTCTGCAGGTCCCACTGTGGGGTGATACCGGCATGCGCCATTACCAGCTTCTTCTCTTCGTCTACCTGCAACAGCGGTTGACGGCGGAGCCAGTTAAGTAATTCGTCGGCATCCGGTGCTTCGAGCAGCGATGTGACCCTGTCTTTAGGTTTATTACGACTGATACCGGCGAATACGGCCAGCAGGTGTAAATCGTGATTACCCAATACTAACCGCACGCTGTCGCCCAGTGATTTCACGTAGCGCAAAACGTCCAGCGAGCCCGGTCCACGAGCGACCAGATCGCCGGTGAGCCATAGGGTGTCTTTTTCGGAATTAAAGTCTACCTGATGCAGCAAGGCTACCAGTTCATCGTAACAACCGTGAACGTCGCCAATAAGGTATGTCGCCATAGTTATTGTTTTAATGAATGAGTGTTGGAACGGCGAGTCGGAATACGGGAATATCGATGGTAAAGGCGATGCCTTGTTCATCGATCATTTCGTAATGACCCTGCATGGTGCCCAGCGGTGTTTCAATCACCGCACCGCTGGTGTACTGGTACTCTTCGCCGGGTTCGATGTGGGGCTGGACGCCAACCACGCCTTCACCCTGAACTTCGGTTTCGCGGCCATGACCATTAGTGATCAACCAATAACGCCCCAACAGCTGCACAGGCGCTCGCCCCAAATTGCGGATAGTTACGGTGTAAGCAAAAACGTAACGTTCATCATCAGGTGAGGATTGCGCCTCAATGTAGACGCTTTGTACCTGAATGCACACTCGGGGCGAATTGATCATGTTTAACTCTCCTTCGATGGCGCGTTTTCTGACAGATAGTTAGCCATCCGGCAGTATTGCGCGACAGAGATATTTTCCGCTCGCATCGCCGGATCAATGCCCAGCTCTGTCAGTACTTCAACGCTAAATAGGTTGCCGAGACTGTTACGTACCGTTTTACGGCGCTGATTAAACGCTTCGGTGGTAATACGGCTCAGCACACGAACATCTTTAACCGGGTACGGCATCGTCGTATGAGGCACCAGACGCACAACGGCTGAATCAACTTTAGGCGCTGGCGTAAATGCGGAAGGCGGTACTTCAAGTACCGGGATCACATTGCAGTAATACTGCGCCATGACGCTTAATCGACCATACGCTTTACTGTTTGGCCCTGCAACCAGACGATTCACCACCTCTTTTTGCAACATGAAATGCATGTCGGCAATGGCATCAGTATAGGAAAAAAGATGGAACATGAGCGGAGTGGAGATGTTGTACGGCAGGTTGCCGAATACGCGCAGCGGCTGTCCCATCGTTTGTGCCAGTTCGCCGAAGTTCATGGTCATGGCATCTTGCTGATAAATCGTCAGCTTAGGCCCTAAAAACGGGTGTGTCTGTAGGCGTGCTGCCAGATCGCGGTCGAGTTCAATGACCGTGAGCTTGTCCAGACGTTCGCCTACTGGTTCGGTCAATGCCGCCAGGCCCGGGCCGATTTCGACCATAGCCTGACCTTTCTGCGGGTTGATAGCAGAGACAATACTTTCGATCACAAACTGATCGTTGAGGAAGTTCTGCCCGAAACGTTTACGGGCTAAATGGCCCTGATGGACTCGATTATTCATTGGTATTAACAATCATTTTGATGGCGAGATTAAGCGCCGTAATAAAACTGCCGACATCTGCTTGTCCACGGCCCGCGAGTTCAAGTGCGGTGCCGTGATCGACGGATGAGCGAATAAAGGGCAGGCCCAGCGTGATATTCACACCGCGACCAAATCCCTGGTATTTTAGCACGGGGAGACCCTGATCGTGGTACATTGCCAGCACGGCATCCGCGTGGTCGAGATATTTGGGCTGAAACAGCGTATCTGCGGGCAGCGGACCGTTTAATTTCATTCCCTGCGCACGCAGTTCATCGAGTACCGGAATGATGGTATCTATCTCTTCCGTTCCCATATGACCGCCTTCACCAGCATGCGGGTTAAGACCGCACACCAGAATATGCGGATCGGCAATGCCGAACTTGGTGCGTAAATCATGATGCAAAATGCCGATCACTTCCTGAAGCAGGGCGGGCGTAATGGCGTCGGCAACGGCTCTGAGCGGCAAATGCGTGGTTGCCAGGGCAACGCGCAGCTCTTCGGTCGCCAGCATCATAACAACTTTCTTTGCCTGTGAGCGCTCTTCAAAAAACTCGGTATGTCCGGTAAACGGGACGCCAGCGTCATTGATAACGCCCTTGTGAACCGGGCCGGTGATCAGCGCCGCAAACTCACCTTGCAGACAACCATCGCAGGCGCGAGCCAGCGTATCCACCACATATTGCCCGTTTTCTACCGCCAACTGACCCGCGACAACAGGTGCCCGCAGCGCAATCGGTAACAGCGTCAATGTGCCTGCTGATTGCGGTTTGGCTGGGGTATCTGGAGAGTATGGGAGGAGTGAAAGCGGTAAACCGAGCATCGCTGCCCGGTCATTGAGGAGTGCTGCATCCGCACAGACAACAAGTTCTACAGGCCACTCGCGCTGGGCGAGTTGAACCACCAGGTCCGGGCCAATCCCGGCGGGTTCGCCGGGAGTGATAACAACGCGTTGAGCACGAGTCATTAGTTGCTCAGAACTTTAACGTAAGCGCTGGCGCGCTGTTCCTGCATCCAGGTTGCTGCTTCCTCCGAGAATTTACGGTTCATCAGCATACGGTAAGCTCTGTCTTTCTGCGCCGCGTCAGTTTTATCAACGTTACGCGTGTCCAGCAGTTCGATCAGATGCCAACCGAAAGAGGAGTGCACCGGGGCGCTCATCTGGCCTTTATGAAGTTTGGTCAGCGCATCGCGGAAAGCTGGGTCGAAAATATCCGCTGCAGCCCAGCCCAGATCGCCGCCCTGGTTGGCAGAGCCTGGATCCTGAGAAAACTCTTTAGCGGCTGCCGCGAAGGTAGTTTTACCGCTCTTAATATCTGCCGCGATTTGTTCCAGCTTCAGACGCGCCTGCTGATCGGTCATGATCGGCGACGGCTTAAGCAGAATGTGGCGAGCATGAACTTCAGTCACGGAGATGCTCTGGCTTTGGCCACGCATATCGTTGACTTTCAGGATGTGGAAGCCGACACCGGAACGAATTGGGCCAATGATATCGCCTTTTTTCGCAGTGCTTAACGCCTGGGCAAAGATACCCGGCAGCTCCTGAATACGTCCCCAACCCATCTGACCGCCTTTCAGCGCCTGCTGGTCAGCGGAATAAGTAATAGCCAGTTTTCCGAAATCACTACCGTTACGCGCTTCATCAACAACAGAGCGCGCCTGGCTTTCAGCTGCGTTAACCTGGTCGGACGTTGGGTTTTCTGGTAATGGGATCAGAATGTGGCTCAGGTTCAGCTCGGTGCTGGCATCGTTTTGGTTGCCTACCTGCTGCGCCAGGGCATCCACTTCCTGAGGCAGGATAGTGACGCGACGGCGAACTTCGTTGTTACGCACTTCAGAGATGGTCATCTCTTTGCGGATCTGGCTACGATAGGTTGAATAGCTTAAGCCATCCTGTGCCAGACGGCTGCGCATCTGATCCAGCGTCATGTTGTTCTGCTTGGCGATGTTGGCAATAGCCTGATCCAACTGCTCGTCAGAGATTTTCACCCCCATCTTCTGACCCATTTGCAGGAGGATTTGATCCATGATCAAACGTTCCAGGATCTGATGACGCAGCGTGGCGTCATCCGGTAATTGCTGACCTGCCTGACCTGCATTCAGTTTTACTGACTGCATTAAGCCATCGACGTCGCTTTCCAGAACGACGCCGTTATTGACGACGGCTGCGACTTTATCGACTACCTGTGGGGCAGCGAAACTGGTATTCGCGATCATGGCGATACCGAGAAGCAGCGTTTTCCAGTTCTTCATACTTTTTCCATTTCAATTAACCGCAATGCGGATTACGTTGTAAATCAATCAGATCATAAAGCGCTTTGATACGGCAAAATGTTCGAACGTAACATTTGAGTCGTGCCGAGACCGTAGTTTGAGCTCAGGCCGCGGAGTTCGATATTAAAGCCGATCGTGTTGTCATAAATCGCGTGCTGCATTTTGTCATCCCAACCGTTCAGCTTACGCTCGTAGCCAAAGCGAATGGCGTAACAGCAGGAGTTGTACTGTAAGCCCAACATTGAATCTGCTTCTTTGTTCACGTTGGTATCGAAGTAGTAAGCACCAACAATCGACCAACGATCGGCGATCGGGAAGCTTGCCACTGCGCCCACCTGCGAAATCCCGTTTTCATACTGGGCGTTAGTTACATCACGTGAAGGTACAGCGGCCTTAATATACTCTGGGCTGGCATAACGGTAGTTCAACTGCAGCATACGGTTTTCGTCGCGTCGGTATTCGATACTGCTATTGCTGGTTGCGATGCTATCCAGACGCGTGTCGTACTGGATTCCACTGCGTAAACCCCAACGATCGGAGATACGCCAGTAGGTATCGCCCGCCCATACCAGTGAACCTGTTTTGTCGTCATTCTCCCATTCTGTATGGTCATCGCCAGTGCGTGACTCGGTGAAATAGTAGATTTGACCCACAGAAATATTAAAACGTTCAACGGCCGCGTCATCATAAACGCGAGATGTGACCCCGGTCGTTACCTGGTTGGCAGAAGCGATACGGTCCAGACCACTATAGGTGCGGTCACGGAACAGGCCGCTGTAGTCAGATTGCAGCAGGGAGGAGTCATAGTTATTGATATGACTTTGGTTGCGATACGGGACGTACAGGTACTGCGCGCGCGGCTCCAGCGTCTGGGTATAACCCGGCGCCAGCATTTGCATGTCACGCTCGAATACCATCTTGCCGTCGACTTTAAACTGCGGCATGACGCGGTTGGCGGAATCATCAAGCTTAGTGGCATTATTGGTGTTATACCAATCCAGGTTGGTCTGCTGGTAGTGCGTTGCCAGCAGCTTCGCTTCGGTATTGACACTGCCCCAGTTATTCGACAACGGCAGATTGATCGTCGGTTCCAGGTGAACACGCGTTGCTTCCGGCATGTAATCCTTGGTATTAACGAAATGCACCGCTTGCCCATAAATCCGGGTATCGAACGGACCGACGTCATTCTGATAGAAATTAACGTCTAGCTGTGGCTGAGCGGAGTAGCTACTGTTGTTCTGATCAGCAAAGACCTGGAACTGCTTGGTCGATACCGTGGCGTCAAAGTTCTGCACCGCGTATCCGACGCTGAATTTTTGCGTGGCGTAGCCATCGGTACTGGAACCGTACTTGTTGTCAAAGTCGTTAAAGTAGCTGGAGTCGCTGACCTTGGTGTAGTCGACGTTGAAACGCCACACCTGGTCCATCACCCCAGAGTGCTGCCAGTAGAACAGCCAGCGACGTGAATTGTCATCATTCGGATGTTCGTCCTCGTACACTTTATCGGAATTCAGATAGTCGAACTCCATCAAGCCCGCACCCGCCTGGGTGAGGTAGCGGAATTCGTTCTCCCACATGATCCCGCCGCGACGGTGCATATAGTGCGGCGTGATGGTGGCGTCCATATTGGGCGCAATGTTCCAGTAATACGGGAGGTAGAACTCAAAATAGTTATTGGTGGAATATTTTGCGTTCGGGATCAGGAAACCGGAACGGCGCTTATCGCCGACGGGTAACTGTAAATAAGGACTATAAAAGACTGGAACCGGACCCAGTTTAAAACGGGCGTTCCAGATCTCTGCGACCTGTTCTTCACGGTCGTGGATAACTTCGCTACCGACGACGCTCCAGGTATCGGAACCTGGCAGACAGGAGGTAAAGCTACCGTTTTCCAGAATGGTATAACGGTTTTCCCCACGTTGTTTCATCAGGTCAGCTTTCCCGCGCCCCTGACGGCCGACCATCTGGTAATCACCTTCCCAGATGTTGGTATCTTTGGTATTCAGATTGGACCAGCCCTTCGGCCCCTTCAGAATAACCTGATTGTCGTCATAATGGACATTGCCCAGCGCATCGACGGTACGAATTGGCTCCGGCTGGCCTTCAGCCTGCTTCTGATGAAGCTGCACTTCGTCGGCCTGCAGGCGGCTGTTACCCTGTGCGATATCCACGTTGCCGGTAAACACCGCGTCATCGGGATAATTCCCTTTTGCGTTGTCGGCATTGATGGTGACGGGTAACTCATTAGTCTCGCCCTGTACCAGAGGACGGTCATAGCTCGGCACGCCCAGCATACACTGTGAGGCGAGATCGGCTGCCAGGCCCTGATGGCTATAGAGGGCGCTGGCAATCATGGTGGCCAGAAGAGTGGGAATACGTTTTTTCATACGTTGTATTTATTGTTCCATCATCAGTAGCGTCGCGCGTGACAAACGGTCACAGCCTAACTTATCTCATCTTCACTTCGCTAGTATTAATCCTGCCCATTTTATACCTGCCACCTTTCAAGCTGCATCTTCGTTGTCTTCCTCGTTCACCCCAGTCACTTACATGGGTAAGCTCCAGGGGACTCACTACGTTGCGGCCTTGCTGCAACTCGAAATCCAACGGGTATAGCGTTTGTGGTGTTAGGCACGGCATTGAATGACAGGTATGATAATGCAAATTATAGGCGATGTCCCACAATTGACCGCAGCCGTAAATCGGTAAAAGCACCTTATATTGTGGGACATAGCCTGGCTGAGAGCGGAAAGATTTGGGGAGTCTATGCAGTATTGGGGAAAGATAATTGGTGTAGCCGTGGCCTTAATGATGGGCGGCGGCTTCTGGGGTGTGGTTCTGGGGCTGTTAGTTGGCCACATGTTCGACAAAGCCCGCATGCGCAAAATGGCGTGGTTTGCCAACCAACGTGAACGCCAGGCGCTGTTTTTTGCCACCACTTTTGAGGTGATGGGACATCTGACCAAATCCAAAGGTCGCGTCACGGAAGCCGATATTCATATCGCCAGCCAGTTGATGGATCGGATGAATTTGCACGGTGACTCGCGAACGGCAGCACAACATGCCTTCCGGGTAGGAAAATCGGATAATTACCCATTACGTGAAAAGATGCGTCAGTTTCGCAGCGTCTGTTTTGGTCGATTCGATCTGATCCGCATGTTTCTGGAGATTCAGATCCAGGCGGCATTTGCCGATGGGTCGTTGCATCCTAACGAACGTGAAGTGCTGTATGTGATTGCTGAAGAGTTGGGGATCTCACGCACCCAATTTGATCAGTTCCTGCGCATGATGCAGGGCGGCGCACAGTTTGGCGGCGGATATCAGCAGCAGTCTGGCGGCGGTGGCTGGCAGCAGGCGCAACGTGGCCCGACGCTGGAAGACGCCTGTAATGTACTGGGTGTGAAAACGACCGACGATGCGACTACCATAAAACGGGCTTACCGTAAGCTGATGAGCGAGCACCATCCGGACAAACTGGTTGCGAAAGGTCTGCCGCCAGAGATGATGGAAATGGCGAAGCAAAAAGCGCAGGAAATCCAAAAAGCTTACGAGCTGATTAAGGATCAAAAAGGATTCAAGTGATTGAATTGCCGGATGCGGCTAGTGCCTTATCCGGCCTACGTTAATGAATGTAGGCCGGGCAAGCGAAGCGCCCCCGGCATAAATTGGCTCAGAATTTAAAAATCCGCCGGGACTTTAAACGTCATACTGTTGCCGTATTCGGGATGCGTGATGGTTAACATCTCTGCATGCAGCAACAGGCGCGGCGCTAACGCCAGAGCTTCCGGCGGAGCATAGAAGCGGTCGCCCAGGATCGGATGCCCTAAAGCCAGCATATGCACACGCAGTTGGTGGGAGCGTCCGGTAATGGGTTTGAGCACCACCCGGGCGGTGTTATCCGCTGCGAACTCCACGACTTCATACTCTGTCTGCGCCGATTTCCCGGTCTCATAACACACTTTTTGCTTTGGCCTGTTTGGCCAGTCGCAAATCAGCGGCAAATCAACCAGACCCTCGGCCGGAGCGGGATGCCCCCAGACGCGTGCAACATACTGCTTTTTCGGTTCGCGCTCGCGAAACTGGCGTTTTAGCTCGCGCTCTGCCGCTTTGGTTAGCGCGACTACAATCACGCCGCTGGTGGCCATATCCAGACGATGCACGGATTCAGCCTGCGGATAATCGCGCTGAATACGCGTCATCACGCTGTCTTTGTGCTCATCCAGACGACCTGGCACAGACAACAAGCCGCTCGGCTTGTTGACCACCATAATGTGTTCATCCTGATACAGGATGACCAGCCAGGGTTCCTGCGGCGGATTGTAGTTTTCCATCCCCATGTATGGCTCCGTTACTGATGCGTCACGACGATCAAGCGCAGGGCATCGAGACGCCAGCCCGCCTGATCCAGGCTTTCCATCACCTGCTGACGGTTGCTTTCGATTGCGCTAAGTTCGTCATCACGGATGTTAGGGTTAACGGAACGCAGCGCTTCGAGACGGGAAAGTTCTGCCGTCAGCTTCTCGTCAGCTTCTTTACGCGCTGCGTCGATCAGCGCGCGGGCTGATTTTTCCACCTGCGCTTCACCGAGTTGCAGAATGGCATGAACATCCTGCTGCACGGCGTTGACCAGTTTGCTGCCGGTGTGGCGGTTAACGGCGCTGAGCTGACGGTTAAAGGTTTCGAACTCCACCTGTGCAGCAAGGTTATTGCCGTTTTTATCCAGCAGCATGCGTACCGGCGTTGGTGGCAGGAAGCGGTTTAGCTGCAGTTGTTTCGGTGCTTGCGCTTCAACAACATAGACCAGCTCAACCAGCAGTGTACCAACAGGTAATGCTTTGTTTTTCAACAACGAAATAGTGCTGCTTCCGGTGTCGCCGGAGAGGATCAGATCCAGACCATTGCGGATCAGCGGATGCTCCCAGGTAATAAATTGTGCATCTTCACGCGACAGGGCGACATCGCGCTCGAACGTAATGGTGCAGCCATCTTCCGGCAGCCCAGGGAAATCCGGCACCAGCATATGATCGGACGGCGTCAGCACGATCAAATTGTCGCCACGGTCATCCTGATTAATACCGACGATATCAAACAGGTTCATGGCGAAGGCGATCAGGCTGGTATCGTCGTCCTGTTCTTCAATACTCTCAGCCAGTGCCAGCGCTTTTTCGCCGCCGTTAGAGTGGATCTCCAGCAGGCGATCGCGACCTTGCTCCAGCTGTGCTTTCAGCGCGTCATGCTGTTCGCGGCAGGTTTTGATCAGATCGTCAAAGCCCGCGGTATTTTCTGGTTCAGCCAGGTAGCCGATCAGATTGTTATAGACCGTGTCATAGATGGTACGGCCGGTCGGGCAGGTGTGTTCGAACGCATCCAGACCTTCGTGGTACCAGCGCACCAGCACAGATTGCGCGGTTTTTTCCAGGTACGGAACGTGAATCTGAATATCATGCGCCTGACCAATACGGTCCAGACGGCCAATACGCTGTTCCAGCAGATCCGGGTTGAACGGCAGGTCAAACATCACCAGATTGCTGGCGAACTGGAAGTTACGCCCTTCGGAGCCGATTTCAGAGCACAGCATTACCTGGGCGCCGCTATCTTCTTCGCTAAACCATGCTGCGGCGCGGTCACGCTCAATGATCGACATCCCTTCATGGAATACGGCGGCGCGGATACCTTCGCGCTCGCGCAGAACCTGCTCCAGCTGAAGCGCGGTAGTGGCTTTCGCGCAGATAACCAGCACTTTTTGCGAGCGGTGGCTGGTCAGGTAGCCCATCAGCCATTCCACGCGCGGGTCAAAGTTCCACCAGGTGCCGGTGTCGCCTTCGAATTCCTGATAAATCTGTTCCGGGTAGAGCATGTCGCGCGCCCGGTCTTCTGCACTTTTACGCGCGCCCATAATGCCGGAGACTTTAATCGCCGTCTGGTATTGGGTCGGCAGCGGCAGCTTGATGGTATGCAGTTCGCGTTTCGGGAAGCCTTTCACGCCGTTACGGGTGTTACGGAACAGGACGCGGCTGGTGCCGTGGCGGTCCATCAGCATCGAAACCAGCTCCTGACGCGCGCTCTGTGCGTCTTCGCTGTCGCTGTTTGCCGCCTGCAATAGCGGCTCAATGTCCTGCTCGCCAATCATGTCGCCTAACATGTTCAGCTCATTGTTACTCAGCTTGTTGCCTGCCAGTAGCATCGCGACGGCGTCGGCGACCGGACGATAATTTTTTTGCTCTTCAACAAACTGGGCGAAATCGTGGAAACGGCTCGGGTCCAGCAGGCGCAGGCGCGCGAAGTGACTTTCCATGCCCAGCTGTTCCGGTGTAGCGGTTAGCAGCAGGATGCCCGGCACACGTTCTGCCAGTTGTTCAATGGCCATATATTCGCGGCTGGGCGCGTCTTCGCTCCATACCAGGTGATGGGCTTCATCGACAATCAGCAGATCCCACTCGGCGTCACACAGGTGCTCCAGACGCTGTTTATTACGACGGGCAAAGTCCAGCGAGCAGATGACCAGTTGTTCGGTTTCAAACGGGTTGTAGGCGTCGTGCTGCGCTTCTGCATAACGCTCATCATCAAACAGTGCAAAACGCAGGTTGAAGCGGCGCAGCATTTCGACCAGCCACTGGTGCTGTAATGTCTCTGGGACGATGATCAGCACGCGCTCTGCGGCGCCGGACAGCAGTTGTTGATGCAGGATCATCCCGGCTTCAATGGTTTTACCTAAACCCACTTCATCTGCCAGTAAAACGCGAGGGGCATGACGACGGCCAACATCATGGGCAATGTTCAGCTGGTGAGGAATCAGGCTGGTACGTTGACCACGCAAACCACTCCACGGCATACGGTATTGTTCGCTCTGAAATTTACGTGCGCGATAGCGCAGAGCAAAGCGATCCATACGGTCAATCTGGCCGGCAAACAGGCGATCTTGTGGTTTACTGAATACCAGTTTGCTGTCGAGCAGTACTTCACGCAGCGTGACACCGGTTTCTTCGGTATCCAGGCGGGTTCCGATATAGGCAAGCAGGCCGTTTTCTTCTTTTACTTCATCGACATGCAGTTGCCAGCCTTCATGGCTTGTTATCGTATCGCCAGGATTGAACATCACGCGGGTCACGGGGGAATCACTGCGCGCATACAGACGGTTTTCGCCCGTCGATGAGAAAAGTAAAGTGACGGTTCGCGCATCCATGGCGACAACAGTACCAAGTCCCAATTCGCTTTCTGTATCGCTGATCCAGCGTTGACCAAGTGTAAAAGGCATATATGTTCGGCTCTATATCTTTAATTGCAGGCAATACTCGTCATTTTCCGGGCTAGTCCCCGTTATTGAGAGCATACGACCCCGCTACCAGGCTAATAAATCAGTGGTAGTGGTGTTAAATGGGTCCAGGAATGGAAAGGGCGCTATGGTACTGGATGGCGGCGGTTTCGTCACGCGTCAAAATAACCCCAGTTGTCCTGTGAGTAGTGTAGCAAAATTATCGTCAATAAAGGGAAGAATTCCCTCGGCAACGGGTTGGATCTGGCGGGTCAGATAATGCTCGTAATCGAGCACAGATAGCTGATAATCAACAGGTTCTGGGCCATTGACCGTCCAGACATATTTTATGGTTCCGCGATTCTGATACTGTGGCGGACGCCCCAGCTTTACATTCTGCTCATCGGCTAACCGCGCAGCGCGAACGTGTGGTGGAACATTTCGCTGGTATTCACTTAACGGGCGACGCAGGCGCTTGCGGTACACCAGTTGTTCATCCATTTCACCGGCCATCAGACGGTCAATAGTCTCGCAAACAAACTCCTGATAAGGTTCGTTACGAAAAATTCGCAGGTATAGCTCCTGCTGAAACAGTTGGGCCAGCGGCGTCCAGTCGGTTCGTACCGTTTCCAGTCCCTTAAACACCATACGTTGCTCAGCACCGTCCTGAATCATCCCCGCATAGCGTTTTTTACTGCCGGTATCTGCACCGCGAATGGTCGGCATCAGAAAGCGACAAAAATGGGTTTCAAATTCCAGTTCCAGCGCGCTGGTCAGATTTTGTTGCTTCAGCGATTGCGCCCACCAGGTGTTGACATAGCTCACCAGTTCCCGACCAATTCGGGCTGCATCGTCTTCTAAGTGCGCCTTTTTCAGCCAGACAAAGGTCGAGTCGGTATCGCCATAAATGACATCGTAACCCTGAGCCTCAATTAACGCTTTGGTCTGGCGCATGATCGCATGGCCGCGCATGGTAATGGACGAGGCCAGTCTCGGGTCGAAAAAGCGACAGGCGGTGGTGCCCAGCACACCGTAAAATGCGTTCATGATGATTTTCAACGCCTGCGAGAGTGGCTTATTGCCACGGCGTTTTGCTTCTTCGCGCCCGTGCCAGATCTGAGTAACGATTTCAGGCAGGCAGTGCTTTTCGCGTGAAAACCAGGCGTCAAGGAAACCTTCGGTGCTGTGTTCCGGATCCGGCTGCGCCATCCCTTCGATAAGCCCCACCGGATCGATTAAAAAAGTACGAATTATTGAGGGATACAGGCTTTTGTAATCCAGCACCAGTACCGAGTCGTATAAGCCTGGGCGTGAGTCCATCACGTAGCCGCCGGGACTGGCGTGCGCGGGGACTTCACCCAGATTTGGCGCCACATAACCCGCCCGGTGCATTCGTGGCAGGTAGAGATGTCCGAAGGCGGCAACTGAACCACCGTGCCGGTCGACCGGCAGACCGTTGACCGTCGATCGTTCCAGCAGAAATGGCATGATCTCGGTTTTGTGAAAAATGCGCGTGACCAGTTCACAGTCTTTGAGATTGTAGGTGGCAAGCGCGGGCTTATCCTGGGCAAATCGACGGTCGATTTCGTCCATTCTGTCCCACGGATTATCAATCGACTTCCCTTCGCCCAGCAGCTCCTGTGACACCGTTTCCAGTGAAAATGACGAGAAATTCCAGAACGCGGATTTTAGCGCCTCAATACCGTCGATAATCAGGCGCCCCTTAGCCTGAGCGAAGAATATGCCGTTTTTGAAGCCATGCTCGCGCCACTCAAGCTCGCTGCTATCACGGCCAAAACGCAGGGGAATGCGGTAACGTTCGGCGTGCTGTTGCAGGACGCGTAAATCGAATTGCACGACGTTCCAGCCGATTATCACATCAGGATCGTGACGGGCAATCCAGTCATTGAGTTTTTCCAGCAACTGCGGGCGGCTTGCAACGTACTCAAGTTCAAAATCCAGCGTAGAGGCGTCGCCGTTTGCCGGGCCGAGCATGTAGACAATACGCTGCCCGCAGCCTTCCAGACCGATGCAATAGAGTTCGCCGTGGCGCGTGGTTTCGATATCCAGCGATACCCATTTTAGCGGTGGTCGATAGTCAGGGTTCGGCTTCAGGCGGGCATTGACCAGCATGTCATTATGTCTGTCGCCTTCGACCCAAACAGGGGAGGTGATAAAGCGCTCCATGAGATACCGCTCAGGTGGGCGTACGTCGCCCTCATAGACGGTGACTGCGTTTTCGCGCAGCAATTTTTCCAACCGCATGAGCTGGCGATGTGAGCGGCAATACAGTCCGGAAACGGGTTGGCGGTGGAAGTCTTGCAATTGCAGCGGCGTCAGGCGATAGCCGTTTTCAGTGCGTAATAATGACGTCACGCGAGGAACCTGACTGGTGGGAATAAACGCGACCGACTCCTGAGGCGCGAGCGTGACCTGCAGCGGCCCATTGTCTGTAGCCAGCCAGAATGAGACCTCAGTTCCCTGTGGGGTGTCCCGCCAGTGCCGGGTTAAAATAAAACCTGCTTGCGCCACGCTGCGTATCCATCAAAAAACCAGGCATTATTATAGCCTGGTTCTGATAGATTAGCTGTGATTTTATACAGTTGTCATGCTCAGAAGAGGTTACTGCCCGTAATACGCTTTAGCACCGTGTTTACGCAGATAATGTTTATCTAACAGGGTTTGCTGCATATTCGGCAATTGCGGCGCGAGCTGGCGACAGAAGATCCCCATATAGGCGACTTCTTCCAGCACGATGGCGTTATGCACCGCGTCTTCGGCATTTTTTCCCCAGGCAAACGGACCGTGAGAGTGCACCAGCACGCCAGGCATCTGCGCGGCGTCAATACCTTGTTTCTCAAAGGTTTCAACGATCACGTTGCCGGTTTCCCATTCATATTCGCCGTTGATTTCTTCGTCGATCATTTTCCGTGTGCAGGGAATCGAACCGTAGAAATAGTCCGCATGGGTGGTCCCCGTTGCCGGAATCGACTGACCCGCCTGCGCCCAGATGGTTGCATGACGCGAATGGGTGTGAACAATACCGCCAATGGTCGGGAATGCCTGATACAGCAAACGGTGTGTTGGGGTATCTGAGGAAGGTTTCTTCGTACCTTCTACAACTTCACCCGTGGCGATACTGACTACCACCATATCGTCGGCGGTCATTACGCTGTAATCGACTCCCGAAGGTTTAATCACAAACACGCCGCGCTCGCGATCGACGGCGCTGACATTCCCCCAGGTCAGGGTGACCAGATTGTGCTTAGGCAACGCCAGATTGGCTTCCAGTACCTGACGTTTGAGATCTTCTAACATGATGCTCTCCGATGAATCTTGCCGGATGGCGCTACGCTTATCCGGCCTACAAATCGCACATTCTTGTAGGCCGGATAAGGTGTTTACGCCGTCATCCGGCAGTTGTTAACGTTTGAAGCCGTAATACACTTCGTTCCAGCGCAGCGCGTCCTTAAAGGCCGGCAGGCGGGTATCGTTATCGATCACCGCGATCTCGATATCGTGCATTTCAGCAAACTGGCGCATATCGTTCAGATCCAGCGCGTGGCTGAACACGGTGTGGTGCGCGCCACCGGCCAGGATCCAAGCTTCAGAAGCGGTTGGCAGATCCGGTTGAGCTTTCCACAGCGCGTTAGCGACAGGCAGTTTTGGCAGGGAGTGCGGCGTTTGTACCGTGTCGATGCAGTTAACCAGCAGGCGATAGCGATCGCCGAGATCGATCAGGCTGGCAACCACTGCCGGGCCGGTTTTGGTGTTGAAGATCAGACGGGCAGGATCGTCTTTACCACCAATGCCGAGGTGCTGTACGTCGAGGATCGGTTTCTCTTCCACCGCGATGGACGGGCACACTTCCAGCATGTGCGAGCCGAGCACCAGATCGTTGCCTTTCTCGAAGTGGTAGGTGTAATCCTCCATAAATGAGGTGCCGCCCTGCAGACCGGTTGACATCACCTTCATGATGCGAAGCAGAGCGGCGGTTTTCCAGTCGCCTTCGCCCGCAAAGCCGTAGCCTTGCTGCATCAGACGCTGTACGGCCAGACCAGGGAGCTGTTTCAGGCCGTGTAAATCTTCAAATGTGGTAGTGAAGGCGTGGAATCCGCCCTGTTCCAGGAAGCGCTTCATCCCCAGTTCAATACGGGCCGCTTCCAGGACGTTCTGACGTTTTTCACCGTGGACTTGCGTCGCCGCAGTCATGGTGTAGGTGCTTTCGTACTCATCGATCAGCGCGTTGATTTCGCCGTCGCTAATTGCGTTCACTACCTGCACCAGATCGCCCACGGCCCAGGTGTTTACCGAGAAGCCGAACTTGATCTGCGCAGCGACTTTATCGCCATCGGTGACCGCAACTTCACGCATGTTGTCGCCAAAACGGCAGACTTTAAGGTGGCGGGTATCCTGTTTGGACACGGCCTGGCGCATCCAGGAGCCAATGCGTTCGTGCGCTTGTTTATCCTGCCAGTGACCGGTGACCACGGCATGCTGCTGACGCATACGCGCGCCGATGAAGCCGAACTCACGACCGCCGTGCGCAGTCTGGTTCAGGTTCATAAAGTCCATATCAATGCTGTCCCACGGCAGGGCGGCGTTGAACTGGGTGTGGAACTGCATCAGCGGCTTGTTGAGAATAGTCAGGCCGTTAATCCACATTTTTGCCGGGGAGAAGGTATGCAGCCAGACCACCATCCCTGCACAGCGATCGTCGTAATTCGCGTCACGACAGATAGCGGTAATCTCATCAGGGGAAGTGCCTAGCGGTTTTAATACCAGCTTGCAGGGCAGTTTGGCTTCAGTATTCAGTGCGTTAACGACGTGCTCGGCATGTTGGGTTACCTGACGCAGGGTTTCAGGGCCATACAGATGCTGGCTACCAATCACAAACCACACTTCATAGTTATCAAAAATCGTCATTGTCGTGTCCTTAATGTGTCAGGGTTGCCAGGTCTACCGGGGCTTGTTGCGCCGGAGCGGCAGTCGGAAGGTATTGCTGTTCAGCGCTTACTGCCCACTGCTGATAGCGGCGGTAAAGCTGTTCAAAACGTTGAGCCTGCTCTGGGCGAGGTTGCAGCGTATTTTCCACGGCGCTTGCCATCTGCTGTTGAGCGGCAGGGATATCGGCGTGTACTTTCGCGGCAACGGCGGCGAAGATAGCCGCACCGAGAGCGCAGCACTGGTCTGAAGCGACAATCTGTAGCGGGCGGTTCAGCACGTCACAGCAGGCCTGCATGATGACCGGGTTCTTGCGCGCGATACCGCCAAGCGCCATCACGTTGTTAACCGCAATACCTTGTTCGGTGAAGCATTCCATAATGGCGCGAGCGCCAAAGGCGGTGGCGGCAATCAGACCACCGAACAGCGCTGGCGCGTCGGTTGCCAGGTTCAGATCGGTAATCACCCCTTTCAAACGCTGGTTGGCATTGGGCGTACGGCGACCGTTGAACCAGTCGAGCACGACCGGCAGATGCTCCAGTGATGGATTTTTCGCCCATGCTTCGGTGAGTGCAGGCAGCAGCTGTTTTTGACTGGCTTTAATCTGGGTCTGCAGTTCCGGATGCTGTACGGCAAGCTGTTCCAGCGGCCAGCTCAGCACGCGGCTAAACCAGGCATAGATATCACCGAATGCAGACTGACCAGCTTCGAGGCCAATAAAATTCGGCACCACGCTGCCATCAACCTGGCCGCAAATGCCTTTCACCGCACGCTCGCCAACGCTTTGCTTATCGGCAATCAGAATGTCGCAGGTTGACGTGCCGATGACTTTCACCAGCGTGTTAGGCTGTGCACCTGCGCCGACCGCGCCCATATGGCAGTCAAAAGCACCGCCTGCAATCACCACACTTTCCGGTAGTCCAAGACGCTGTGCCCACTCGGCGCACAGGGTGCCAACCGGCAGATCCGCGGTGAAGGTATCGGTAAACATTGGGTATTGCAGATGGCGGTTGAGGATGGGGTCGAGTTCGTCAAAGAAACTGGCTGGCGGCAGACCACCCCAGCTTTCATGCCACAGAGATTTATGCCCGGCGCTGCAGCGACCGCGACGAATATCCTGTGGGCGTACGGTGTTGGAGAGCAGGGCCGGAACCCAGTCGCATAGCTCAATCCACGAAACCGCAGCTTCGGCAACTGCGTGGTCCTGACGAGTTACATGCAGGATTTTGGCCCAGAACCATTCGCTGGAATAAATGCCGCCGATATAGCGGGAGTAATCGATCTTGCCCGGTGTATGGCACAGGCGGGTGATTTCTTCGGCTTCTTCTACTGAGGTGTGATCTTTCCACAGGACAAACATCGCATTCGGGTTTTCCGCGAACTCCGGACGCAGCGCCAGTACATTACCGTCTGCATCGATGGGGGCCGGGGTTGAGCCGGTACTGTCAACGCCAATACCGACCACTTCCGTGCGCTGCTCAGCGCTCAGTTCGGCCAGTACGGTTTTCAGCGCCGCTTCCATGGATTCAATGTAGTCGCGCGGATGATGGCGAAACTGGTTGTTTGGGCCATCGCAATACTGCCCTTCCTGCCAACGTGGGTACCACTCAACGCTGGTGGCGATCTCTTCGCCGGTGGCACATTCCACCGCCAAAGCGCGTACTGAATCACTACCAAAATCGAGGCCAATTGCAATCGCCATCGTCTTACTCCATCCAAAAATACGGGTATGGATAAACAGTAGTGAGTAGCGATAAAAACCGTCAGGCAGGATCCGCTAATCTTATGGACTAAAATGCTGTGGCATCACAAAGTGTGACGCTGTGCAAATAATCAATGTGGACATTTCTGCCGTAGTTATAGACACTTTTGTTAGCCGATTTTGACGTTGGCGTAGTACATGTTTTTTACAAAGAGCTTTTCACAAGCGGGGTTGGTGGTCCATTGCCGCAAATACAGCGGCCCGCAGGGGCGACAGCGATGATGTCTGGCGTAATATGGACAAATTGTTTCTTGGCAGGACGTAGGGAGTATTGAAATTATGGCTGAAACGCAAAACGATCCCCTGTTGCCAGGTTATTCGTTTAACGCGCATTTGGTGGCCGGATTAACCCCCATCGAGGCGAACGGATACCTGGATTTTTTTATCGACAGGCCGCTGGGTATGAAGGGTTATATCCTCAATCTCACCATCCGTGGCGAAGGGGTTATCAATAATCAGGGCAAGCAGTTTGTCTGCCGGCCTGGCGATATTCTGTTGTTTCCACCTGGAGAAATTCACCACTACGGGCGCCATCCTGATGCCAGCGAGTGGTATCACCAGTGGGTTTACTTTCGCCCGCGCGCCTACTGGCAGGAGTGGCTGACCTGGCCGGCCATTTTTGGCCAGACCGGTTTTTTCCGCCCGGATGAAGCACATCAGCCGCATTTTAACGAGCTGTTTGGGCAAATAATTAACGCCGGGCAGGGAGAAGGCCGCTATTCCGAACTGCTGGCGATTAATTTACTGGAACAGTTGTTGCTCCGACGTATGGAAGCCATCAATGAATCGCTACACCCTCCCATGGACAACCGCGTCCGTGATGCCTGCCAGTACATCAGCGATCACCTGGCGGACAGCAATTTTGATATCGCCAGCGTCGCGCAGCACGTCTGCCTGTCGCCTTCCCGTTTGTCGCATCTGTTCCGTCAGCAGCTGGGCATCAGCGTATTAAGCTGGCGCGAGGACCAGCGCATCAGCCAGGCGAAGCTACTGCTGAGTACCACACGTATGCCTATCGCCACCGTAGGTCGCAATGTTGGCTTTGACGATCAGCTCTATTTCTCTCGTGTTTTCAAAAAATGTACCGGTGCCAGTCCGAGCGAGTTTCGTGCAGGATGTGAATAAAAAGTGAATGATGTATCCTGAAAGTTGTCATAACTCGCAATCTATTCAGACAATTGATGGCTTGACGAAGTTGAGAGGGGTTATCAAAATCCCTGCTTCGTAAATTTGACGGACACATTATGCAAGCATTGCTGGAACACTTTATTCTCCAGTCCGCCCTGTACTCTCTGATCGCCGTACTTCTGGTGGCTTTTTTGGAGTCGCTGGCGCTGGTTGGTCTGATTCTGCCCGGGACCGTGATGATGGCGGGGTTGGGCGCGCTGATTGGCAGCGGCGAACTGAACTTCTGGCATGCCTGGCTTGCGGGCATCGTCGGCTGTCTGTTGGGGGACTGGATCTCCTTCTGGTTGGGCTGGCGCTTTAAAAAGCCATTGCACCGTTGGTCGTTCATGAAAAAGAACAAGGCGTTGCTGGATAAAACCGAGCACGCCCTGCATCAACACAGCATGTTTACTATTCTGGTGGGGCGTTTTGTCGGACCGACGCGCCCGCTGGTGCCGATGGTAGCAGGCATGCTGGATCTGCCTGTCGCTAAATTTATCGTCCCGAATATTATTGGCTGCGTGCTGTGGCCACCGTTCTACTTCCTGCCGGGGATCCTGGCGGGAGCGGCAATTGATATCCCTTCTGATATGCAGAGCGGGGATTTTAAATGGTTGCTGCTGGCGACGGCGGTGTTGCTCTGGGTGGGCGGGTGGTTTTGCTGGCGGCTGTGGCGCAGTGGCAAAGCGGCTGTTGATCGCTTAACGGCGTATTTCCCCCGCAGCCGTTTGCTGTATCTGGCGCCGTTAACGCTCGGGATCGGCGTGGTCGCGCTGGTGGCGTTACTGCGCCATCCGCTGATGCCGGTGTATATCGATATTCTGCGCAAAGTGGTGGGTTACTGACGATACCTTTGCTTGCCTTATCCGGCCTACAAAATGTGCGACCTGCAGGCCGGATAAGGCGTTCACGCCGTCATCCGGCAACGCATTATGCTTTAATGCCCAATAGCGCCGAGGCGCTGGCGTTGCCGCTTAACAGATCGTCCGTTTTGCCCTGCCACGCGATGCGCCCATCGGCGACCACAATCGAGCGGGACGCAATTCGCGCCGCATCTTCTACGCTGTGAGAAACCATCAGTAACGTCAACTGCTTCTCACGACAGACCTCGGCGACCAGCGTTAGCATCTCCTGGCGCAGCGCAGGATCGAGCGCAGAGAATGGTTCATCAAGCAGTAAAATAGGTTGTTCCCGCACCAGGCAACGCGCCAGCGCCACGCGCTGTCTCTGCCCGCCGGAAAGCTCGCCGGGGAGTCGCTCCAGCAGTGAGTCGATCCCCATTTGTTGGGCGATGTGGTGCATTTTCTCCCGCTGCGATGCGTTCAGCTTCAATCCCGGATTCAGGCCCAGGCCAATATTTTGCTGTACGCTCAGGTGGCTGAACAGGTTATTTTCCTGAAACAACATGGAAACGGGACGGCGTGAGGGCGGCGTGGTGGTGTGATCTTCACCGTCAATCATCATGGTACCGCTGGCAGGCGTGAGGAAGCCGGCAATCAGATTCAAAAGCGTACTTTTCCCGGCGCCGCTGGGGCCGAGCACTGCAATCTGCTCGCCGCGCGCGACCGACAGCGTAAAGCGCATGGGCAGATGGTGATAAAGCCATGTGATATCAATCAGTTTTAACATTTCGACCCGGCAATTTCTCAATAACGGTAAACAGCGTAAAGCACAGGATCAGCAGTAATAACGCCGTAACCGCGCCATCCTGACTGCGATAAGAGCCAATCTGCTGATATAAATAAAATGGCAGGGTACGGAAATCCTCATTACCAAATAACGCCACTACGCCAAAATCGCCAATCGACAGGACGCAGGCAAACGCCATCGCCTGCGCCAGCGGGCGCTTCAGGGCGCGCAGTTCAACCACTTTCAGGCGCGACCATCCCTCAATGCCCAACGACTGGCACAACATACTATAGCGCGCAGTGACGTCACGCATTGGGTTTTCCAGCACTTTCAGCGCGTAAGGGATCGCCATCAACGCATTGGTAAAAATAACAATACCGTCGGCAGATTCGGGAAGCCCAATGGTGTTATTGAGCAGCAGAAAGAAGCCGGTAGCTAACACGATGCCCGGCATGGCGAGGATCATCATGCCGCTCAACTCCAGCATCTGACCTGCCAGCAGTTGCTGTCGGGCACGAAGTTCACGACTGCTCCATAACAGCATCATGGTGAGTACGACGCATAACGCTCCTGCTGCTAATGCGATGCGCAGCGAGGTTCCCAGCGCCTGCCACAGCACTGGCTGCATCAGTACATCCAGAACATGGCGGTTTAAGCCATCGATAATCACCGCCAGCAACGGCGGCAGTAACAGCAACAGGGCAAGAATAATCAGGATTGCGTCAGCCAGTCGGCTGTGCAGGCGATCGTCGGGATCGCGCCAGCCTTGTACCAGGGTAGCACCGGGAGCAATTGCCCGGCTCAGACGTTGACTGAGGAGCACCAGCGCCAAACAACAAACCATCTGGATCAACGCCAGCATGGCTGCGCGGGCAGGATCGTAATCAAAATTCAGCGCCTGGTAGATAGCCAGCTCGATGGTGGTGGCCTGTGGCCCGCCGCCAAGCGACAGAACGGTGGCGAAGCTGGCGAAGCACAGCATAAAGATGAGTGCCGCGACGGGCAGGATCTGACGACGCAGCCACGGCCATTCAACAAAACGGAAAAAATGCCAGCCACGCATACCCAACTGAGCGGCTAACTGCCGCTGTTCGCCGGGAATATTCTCCAGCGACTGTAACAGCAGGCGGCTGGCCATCGGTAGATTGAAAAAGACATGCGCCAGCAGAATGCCCTGCAAACCGTATGGCGAAAACGTCCACTCCAGCCCGAATGTATGCCAGAGCGAAGCCAGCCAACCCTGGCGGCCGTAGACGCTAAGAATACCGAATACCGCGACCAGCACCGGCAGGATTAACGTCATCGCGCACAGACGCAGTAGCGCCAGACGTCCTGGAAAACGACGACGATAGAGCGCTCTGGCGAGGAAAATCGCCGGGACAACCGACAGCACAGCGGATAAAAAAGCCTGCCAGAAAGAAAAGCGCACCACGTGCCACAGGTAGTCGTCTTGCCACAGCAAGAGCCACTCTCCCTGCGGGGCGTTAAACCACAGTGCCAGAAATGCGGCCAGGGCAACGGCCACCATCAGCGTGGCGGCGGTAAGCCCTGGAACCAACCAGCCGGGGATTAACGGCTGACGGCGCGTTGCCATTCGCTAATCCATGCCTGACGTTGAGTCGCAACCTGCTGCGGCGTAAATTCCAGCGCGGTGGCCGGTTTATTCAGTTGCTCGAATCCTGGCGGCAGGGCGACTTGCGTCACGGGATACATCCAGTTGCCGGTCGGAATCGCATTCTGGAATGCCGGGGACACCATAAACTTCAGGAATTTCTCGGCCAGTTCCGGCTGCTTGCTGGCCGCAGTACGGGCGGCGACTTCCACCTGCAAATAGTGGCCTTCGCTAAAGTCGGCTGCGGCGTAGTTGTCTTTTTTATCGGCGATGATGTGATAGGCCGGAGAGGTGGTGTAGCTGAGCACCAGATCGCTTTCACCTTTCAGGAACAGGCCGTAGGCTTCGCTCCAGCCCTTGGTGACGGTGACGGTTTTGGCTGCCAGTTTCTGCCACGCCTCTGGCGCTTTATCGCCATAGACTTTCTGCATCCATAGCAGCAGACCCAATCCAGGCGTGCTGGTGCGCGGATCCTGATAAATGACGCGCCATTTTTGGTCGCTCTCTACCAGTTCTTTCAGGCTTTTGGGCGGATTCTTCAGCTTGTTCTTATCATAAACGAAGGCGAAATAGCCGTAGTCAAACGGAACGAAGGTATCGTTTTTCCAGCCGCCGGGTACGTTAACAGCGTCGTTTGCAACACCACTTTTGGCAAACAGTTTGGTTTGTGTGGCGGCTTCCAGAAGGTTGTTATCCAGACCCAGCACGACGTCGGCTTTGCTGTTTTTTCCTTCCATGCGCAAGCGGTTAAGCAGCGAGACGCCATCTTCCAACGCGACCAGTTTTAGCTCGCAGTTGCAGTCAGCTTCAAAGGCTTTTTTGATTGTCGGGCCCGGGCCCCAGTCAGCTGCGAACGAGTCGTAGGTATAGACGGTCAGTACAGGTTTAGCGAAGGCAGGCGCTGCGCATAGCAGTAAAAGCGGAAGACATTTTTTAAACACTTTGCACCTCAAGAGTTGGGTGGCAAAGGACTTGAGATAAGCCTCAAATCCCTTCGCCGGCATTATCCGGATCAGGTTCGACGGGTATCTCTCAGCCAGCATATTGCATAGCACCCCGTTGAGAACGGCGTTAGTGTAGTGATTTTGTTGCCGGGCAGCAATTAAGAGCTGGCTCTTATGGATCCGGCGGCGCAAACCACGCCGATTTAAAATCAAACCAGCCGAGGGTATTCATGCGCAGCCCGCGCATACTGCGCTGTCCCTGAATGATCAGCCAGTGGTGGATTAATGGCACAATGGCCTTTGTGGCGAGCAGCTGTTGGCACCATGCTGCCAGGCTCATTTCGCCCGTTCGCCAGCGAGCCGCATCGTTTTCCCAGTCCCGCGAGATACAGTTTTGCAGCAAAGGGACTTCGCACAAATGGGCGAACAGTGAGAAGTCCAGCGGGAGGGTAAAGTTGGCGCTGTTGAGCCAGATATCGCTGACGATTTCACCTGCATGCCATTGATCGTAGTCGATCTCCTGAATATTCAACTGTACCTGATGCTGCGCCAGCAACGTTTTCATGATCTGCGCGATAATCCGGTGTTCGATATGATCGCGATAGTAGGTGATCGTCAGCGTTTCCAGCCCGGCGGGTTTTTCACCATGGCCAGGTTTGGCGTGGTGCCAGCGGGGAAGCAAACCGTAGGCGGGAAACCACAACCGCTGGTACTGTTCATCGGCGTGGCAGATTAAATTCGTTGGCGAGAGAACGCGGCTTGCCCACTCGCGAACCTCCTGATTAGCGCCACGGTGGCTACGCGCATCAAACAGCAGGTAGTAGCAGCCTTCTTCGAGGCGGCTTTCGATCGCCTTTTCATCCTCTGTGGGACCTTTTAGCGTCAACCCGCCGCCAGGCTCTTCTCCGATATCGGGTAATACCCAAACATTAACTTCGTCGATTAGCGCCCGGTAGCCAAAGTAATCATCAAATGCATGAATTTTCAGTTGGTTATTGGTGTTGCGCATTACCGCATACGGACCGGTACCAATCGGGTGGCTGGAAAAGTTGTTTAGCGTTTCCCATTCTCGCGGCAGGATCATGGCCGGGACCTGCCCCAATAGCCAGGGAAGCCAGCGGTCTGGCTGGGCCAGATGGATATCCAGCGTCCAGGCCGTGGGAGAAACTATTTGCGTGATGTGTGAGTACAGTGGCAGGGTGTTAATGCGCCTCAGCGAGGCGATAACATCTTCCATTTCCAGCTCGCGGCCATGATGAAAATGGATCCCCGGGCGCAGGAAGAATCGCCAATGCAAAGGTGAAATTTGCTGCCAGTGATGGGCAATGTCCGCTTCCAGTTCCCCATTTTCCTCATTTACCCGAATTAAGGCACTGAAGATTTGGCGGGCGATATGGGTTTCGGAGCGGCGTAATGCCGTACCGGGGAGCAGGTTGTGCATCGGGCGATAATAGAGAACGCGCATGATATGCCGACCCTGGCGAAAGCTGCGGCCAAGGTGGGAGACCAGCATTTGCCGGACGGCCGTTTTGTCACCGACAAGCTGCACCAGTTGATCGATACGATCCTGTTCCAGTAGGTCTTCCGCGCGCTGCTGCTGGAGCGCCAGCCCGGTATAGAGGAATGTCAGTCGCGAGCGTTTACCTCGTCCAACTTCAGCTTCCCACGTCAACCAGCCACGATCCTGCATGGTATTAAGCAGCGTACGCATATGGCGACGCGAGCAGCTCAGTAGATCCGCCAGCTCGTTGAGCGTCGTGTCTTGCGTCTTACCGTCACAGCATTGCCACAGACGGATGAACTGTTGTTGCAAACGACCAGAAGACATAAAAGGGGAACTCCTGCGGAAAACTCAGCAATTTTATAATCCCTATATTAAGCCAATAATAGATTCCGATGAAGCGATGAGACAACGAAGGGGTCATCTATGCGTCAGTTCTGGTTGAAGTACTTTACCGCGACAGAAAAATCGTCCTGGTTGGCTTGCCCGAGTGCCCCGCAGCGCTTAAAGATGCTCGAAGAGCTGATGCAGTGGGAGATGACATCTGACTCCTGAATTGGAAATTGCAGACATCATGTGTGACTGAGTATTGGTGTTAATCGCCGCGCCAGCAGGTATTATCTGCTGGCTTTTTTCGTTTCAGCTGCGCTTAAAAGGAAAGATATGCTCTGGATTATGACCATGGGACGGCGCCTCAACGGCGTTTACGCGGCATTTATGCTGGTCGCTTTTATGATGGGCGTGGCGGGGGCATTGCAGGCACCCACGCTGAGTCTGTTCCTGAGCCGTGAAGTCGGGGCGCAGCCATTTTGGGTCGGGCTGTTTTACACCGTCAATGCGATTGTCGGGATCGTCGTCAGCCTTGGCCTTGCGAAACGATCTGACAGCCAGGGCGATCGACGTAAGTTGATCATGTTCTGCTGCCTGATGGCAATTGGCAATGCGTTGCTGTTTGCCTTTAATCGTCACTATCTTACGCTGATCACCTGCGGTGTGCTGCTGGCCTCGCTGGCGAACACCGCCATGCCGCAGCTGTTTGCGCTGGCGCGGGAATATGCTGATAACTCCGCGCGTGAAGTGGTGATGTTTAGCTCGGTGATGCGTGCGCAGCTTTCACTGGCCTGGGTAATTGGCCCACCGCTGGCTTTTATGCTGGCGCTGAATTACGGCTTTACGGCGATGTTTTCCATTGCCGCAGGGATTTTTGCCATTAGCCTGGTGCTGATTGCGCTGATATTGCCGTCAGTCGCCCGGGTGGAGCAGCCTGTAGACGTGCCGCTGGAACAGACCGGCGGTTGGCAGGACAAAAATGTGCGCATGTTGTTTATTGCCTCCACGCTGATGTGGACCTGCAACACCATGTACATCATCGATATGCCGCTGTGGATAAGCCTTGAGCTGGGCTTGCCAGACAAGCTGGCCGGGATCCTGATGGGGACGGCAGCTGGACTGGAAATTCCGGCGATGATTCTTGCGGGCTATTACGTGAAGCGCTTTGGCAAACGGCGAATGATGATCGCGGCCGTAGCGGCAGGTGTGCTGTTTTATCTTGGTTTGATCTTCTTTCACAGCCGTACGGCGCTGCTGGTGCTGCAACTGTTTAACGCGGTATTTATCGGTATTATCGCCGGGATAGGCATGCTGTGGTTTCAGGATCTGATGCCCGGACGTGCGGGATCAGCGACCACATTATTTACCAACAGTATTTCAACGGGAGTCATTCTGGCAGGGGTGATTCAGGGGGCTGTTGCGCAAAGCTACGGTCACTATGCCGTCTATTGGGTAATTGCGGTGATTTCGGTGGTGACGCTGTGGATGACCGGGCGGGTGAAGGATGTTTAGTCCGGTGCAATCCCGGCGTCGCTGTGCTCGACCGGACGACATTTCGTATTCGCTTTTGTCGTTTTTGTAGGCCGGATAAGGCGTTTACGCCGCCATCCGGTAACCTCTCCTTACGGCCTGATCGCGTTACGCTTATCAGGTCTATCCCTCTTTTTTTCATCTTGCACGTAAATGTAATGTTGATCACATAACGATCATTTTCCTCTTCCTGGATCTTCTTTTTACTACTGTTACGCGTATACAGTTACGCGTAACAGTTATTAAAAAAGGAGTTTTTTATGAAAAACCTATTCGACCTGACCGGTAAACGCGCGCTGATTACCGGTTCCGCGCAGGGCATTGGTAACCTGCTGGCCAACGGTCTGGCGGCGCACGGTGCTGAGATTGTGATTAACGATATTACCCAGCAGCGTGCTCAGGCGGCGGCGGACAAACTGGTGGCCGAAGGCTATCGCGCCGTTGGCTATGGATTTGATGTCACCAACGGGGAAGAGGTGGCGCGCGCCATCGCGCAAATCGAAAAGGAAGTTGGGGCCATTGATATTTTAATTAACAACGCCGGAATTCAGCGTCGTTATCCCTTCACCGAATTCCCGGAGGCTGAATGGGACAAAGTGATTGATGTAAACCAGAAATCGGTCTTTCTGGTGTCGCAGCAGGTTTCCCGCTACATGGTGCAACGCCGCCGCGGGAAGATTATTAATATCTGCTCAATGCAAAGCGAATTAGGTCGTAAAACCATTACCCCATACGCGGCGTCAAAAGGCGCGGTCAAAATGTTAACCCGTGGCATGTGCGTGGAACTGGCGGAATACAATATTCAGGTCAACGGCATTGCTCCCGGCTATTTCGCAACCGACATGACCACCGCGCTGGTCAACGATGAAGCATTCTCCGCCTGGCTGTTCCAGCGCACGCCCGCCGCTCGCTGGGGTAACCCGGAGGAGCTGGTCGGCGCGGCGGTTTATCTTGCCGCGCCCGCTTCTGACTTTGTGAATGGGCATCTTCTGTTTGTGGACGGCGGCATGCTCGCCGCGGTCTGATAAATAATGGGCCGCAGTCGTGGCTTGCCAGCGAAAACAATAATCCAAGGAGTGAGTATGAATATGCTCGCAAAACTGCCAGCACGTCGCTGGTGGTATTTAATGCCGATTATTTTTATTACCTACAGCTTAGCTTATCTTGACCGCGCCAATTACGGCTTTGCCGCTGCCGCGGGTATTGAACATGACTTGGGGATTACTCAGGGAACTGCATCGTTAATTGGCGCGTTATTCTTCCTGGGCTACTTCTTTTTCCAGGTGCCGGGCGCGATGTACGCCGTTAAGCATAGCGTGCGCAAAATGATTTTTTACAGCCTGATCCTTTGGGGGCTTTGTGCCGCGGCGACCGGCTTTGTCAGCAATATCCCAACGCTGATGGCGATCCGCTTTATTCTCGGCATCGTCGAAGCGGCAGTGATGCCCGCGATGCTGATTTATATCAGCAACTGGTTTACCAAAACTGAACGCTCGCGCGCCAACACCTTTTTAATTCTCGGCAACCCGGTCACAGTGCTGTGGATGTCGATAGTCTCCGGCTACCTGATTGAAGCCTGGGGCTGGCGCGAAATGTTTATTATCGAAGGTATCCCGGCGGTGATCTGGGCGTTCTGCTGGGTGATTCTGGTACGCGACAAACCGGCGGATGCGGGCTGGTTGAGCGAGCAGGAGAAACAGGCATTACAGCAGGCGATGGATCGCGAGCAGCGCGACATCAAACCGATGCGTAACTACGGTGAAGCGATGCGTTCACGCAGCGTCATTATGCTTTGCGCGGTGCATGCGCTGTGGAGCATCGGGGTGTATGGCTTCATGATGTGGATGCCGTCAATCCTCAAAAATGCAGCTCAGATGGACATCGTGGCGGTGGGCTGGCTGGCAGCGGTGCCGTATCTGGCGGCGATTTGCCTGATGCTGACTGTCTCCTGGCTGTCCGATAAGTTCCAGAACCGTAAACTGTTTATCTGGCCGCTGCTGTTGATTGCCGCTATCGCGTTCTTTGCCTCGTGGCTGTTGGGCAACCAGTCCTTCTGGCTCTCCTACGCGCTGCTGGTTGTGGCCGCCGCCTGTATGTATGCGCCTTACGGGCCGTTCTTTGCGCTGATCCCCGAACTGCTGCCACGCAACGTCTCCGGCGTGTCGATGGGGATGATCAACAGTTTTGGCGCGTTAGGGGCATTCCTCGGCGCGTGGCTGGTGGGTTACCTCAACGGCGTGACCGGCGGGCCGGGCGTCTCCTACACCTTCATGGCGATTGCTCTGCTGGCGTCGGTGGTGCTGATGTACTGCGTTCGTGCGCAAAATGAAACCACGTCGCCGTCGGCTGAGATGGCTACGCGTTAAGGTTGAGCGAGGAGTGCAGTCGCTAACCGGCTGTGATAAGGTTCTCTGCGAGCATAATGGGCTGTTGGTCGTAGAGAACCTCATGAAAAACAATCGGATGACATTACAGGATATCGCTAATCTGGCCGGGCTGAATAAGATGACGGTCAGCCGTTATCTGCGTGACCCGAATCAGGTGTCGCAACGCAGCCGCGAATTGATTTCGAAAGTGATGGAAGAGAACAACTACATCCCCAACCGCGCCCCGGAAATTCTGCTCAACGCACGCAGCAAAACCATTGGTGTGCTGATCCCCTCGTTTCGTAATCAGATCTTTGCCGACGTGCTGGCGGGGATTGAATCCGTCACCTCGGCCTGCCAGTACCAGACGCTGATCGCCAACTACGAATATGATGCCGAGCGTGAAGAACGTGAGGTGCTGAACTTGCTCTCTTACAATATCGACGGCCTGATCCTCACGGGAAAGCTGCATACCGAGCGGATGATCCAGTACGTGCGCGCCAGCGGCGTACCGGTGGCGGAACTGATGGATATTAGCGGCCAGTATCTTGATATACAGGTTGGGTTTGATAACGAAAAAGCCGCGTTTGAAATGACGCAGGCTTTTATTGACAGCGGTAAACGCAGCATTGCTTTCTTTGGCTCGATGGATGACCCCCGAGACCTCAGCCGTTTTCGCGGCACCGAGAAAGCGCTGGCGGCGCAGGGACTGGAAGCGTACCACCTGGCGCCAAAAACTATTTCGTCGGTGGCGCTGGGACGCAAGATGTTCCAGCAGGCGATGGGGGAAAAGCCGGATATTGACGCTATTTTCTGTACCAACGATGACCTGGCGGTTGGCGCGCTGCTGGAGTGTCAGGCACAGCAGTACGATGTGCCGGGAAAAATGGCGATTGCCGGTTTCCACGGGCTGGAAATTGGCCGTGCGCGGCTGCAAAAAATCGCCAGCGTGATTACGCCACGCTTTGAGATTGGCAAAACGGCGGCGGATATTCTGATTAAGCGTTTGAACGGGAAAGATGCGCCGGGCAGCGTCAATCTTGGCTACCAAATCTATTACGGCGATACGCTTTAGGCGAAGAGAAAGGGCTGGCCACAGTGCGGTGACCAGCGGAAGAGATTACTGCATAAACGCTGGCTGCTTGTCTTCGTACTCGGTGATGGCCGCTTCATGCTGCAGCGTCAGCCCGATGCTGTCCAGACCGTTCAGCATGCAGTGGCGGCGGAAGTCGTCAATTTTAAAGCTGTAGGACTTATCGCCTGCTTTCACCACCTGCGCTTCCAGATCCACTTCAAATTTAATGCCCGGATTGGCTTTCACCAGCGCGAACATTTCATCTACCTGCGCGTCGCTCAGGGTCACCGGCAACAGTTGGTTATTGAAACTGTTGCCGTAGAAGATGTCGGCGAAGCTTGGTGCGATAACAACTTTAAAGCCGTAATCGGTCAGTGCCCACGGCGCATGTTCGCGTGAAGAGCCGCAGCCAAAGTTTTCCCGTGCGAGCAGAATTGATGCCCCTTTATATTCCGGGAAGTTTAAAACGAACTCAGGATTCGGCTGTTGGCCCTTTTCGTCCAGGAAACGCCAGTCGTTAAACAGATGGGCGCCAAAACCGGTGCGCGTAACCTTCTGCAAAAACTGTTTAGGGATAATTGCGTCGGTATCAACGTTAGCGGCATCCAGTGGGACAACCAGGCCGGTATGCTGGGTAAATTTCTCTGCCATGGTAGTTTCCTTATTTGATGCTGCGAATGTCGGCAAAATGACCGGTTACGGCGGCAGCGGCGGCCATGGCCGGGCTGACTAAATGCGTGCGACCACCGCGGCCCTGACGACCTTCAAAATTACGGTTGCTGGTGGATGCGCAGCGTTCGCCTGGGTTCAGGCGGTCATTGTTCATCGCCAGGCACATGGAACAGCCCGGTAAACGCCATTCAAAACCGGCTTCGATAAAGATCTTATCCAGACCTTCTGCTTCCGCCTGCGCTTTCACTGGACCAGAGCCCGGCACCACCAGTGCCTGCACACCCGGCGCAACTTTGCGCCCTTTGGCGATTTCTGCCGCGGCGCGTAAATCTTCAATACGCGAGTTGGTGCAGGAACCGATGAACACTTTATCGATAGTCACTTCCGTTAACGGAATACCCGGTATCAGCCCCATATACGCCAGCGCTTTTTCAGCTGATGCACGCTCAACGGGATCGGCAAATGACGCCGGGTCGGGAATATTATCGTTCACCGAGATGACCTGACCCGGGTTTGTTCCCCAGGTGACCTGCGGAGCGATCTCTTCTGCCTGCAGGGTAACGACGGTATCAAACGTCGCGTTGTCGTCGGTTTTCAGGGTTTTCCAGTATGTAACCGCGTGGTCAAAATCCTCGCCCTTCGGTGCGTGTAAACGACCCTGAACATAGTTAAATGTCGTTTCATCCGGTGCGACCAGACCCGCTTTGGCGCCCATTTCAATGGCCATATTGCACAGGGTCATCCGGCCTTCCATGCTCAATGCACGGATGGCTTCGCCACAAAACTCAACCACGTGTCCGGTACCGCCTGCGCTACCGGTTTTACCGATAATAGCCAGCACAATATCTTTGGCGGTAATGCCAGGGGCTGCTTTACCGTTGACTTCAATCTTCATGGTTTTGGCGCGCCCCTGTTTCAGGGTCTGCGTCGCCAGAACGTGTTCAACTTCAGAGGTGCCAATGCCAAACGCCAGTGCGCCGAACGCGCCGTGTGTAGCGGTGTGGGAATCGCCGCAGACGATGGTCATACCCGGCAACGTCACGCCTTGTTCTGGCCCCATCACGTGAACGATACCCTGATACGGATGGTTCAGGTCGTACAGCTCGACGCCAAATTCGTTACAGTTCTTAATCAGCTCCTGCATCTGGATGCGCGCCATCTCACCCGACGCGTTGATGTCTTTGGTCTGGGTAGAGACGTTGTGATCCATGGTGGCAAAGGTTTTACCTGGCTGGCGTACCTGACGGCCATGCGCGCGCAGTCCATCAAACGCCTGCGGAGAGGTCACTTCATGCACCAGATGCCTGTCGATGTACAACAGTGGGGTTTCGTTTTGCGCCTCAAAGACGACGTGCGCATCAAACAATTTTTCGTACAACGTTTTGGCCATGATTACACCCCTTCTGCGACGTAACGGGCAATGATGTCGCCCATTTCATCGGTACTGACTGCGGCAGCGCCGCGGGCTAAGTCACCGGTGCGAATGCCTTCTTCTAATGCGCGGTTGATGGCGCTCTCAATTGCGGTTGCCGCATCATTGGCATCCAGGCTGTAGCGCAGCAGCAGCGCCAGCGACAGGATCTGGGCGATAGGGTTGGCAATGTTTTTCCCGGCGATGTCCGGAGCTGAACCGCCAGCAGGCTCGTACAAACCAAAACCCTGCTCATTCAGGCTGGCGGACGGTAACATGCCCATCGAACCGGTGATCATGGCGCACTCATCGGACAGAATGTCACCAAACAGGTTAGAGCACAGCAACACGTCGAATTGGGATGGATCTTTAATCAACTGCATTGTCGCGTTGTCGATGTACATATGCGCCAGTTCAACGTCTGGGTATTCATTAGCAATTTCATTGACGATTTCGCGCCACAGAATAGACGTTTGCAGTACGTTAGCTTTATCAATCGACGTAACTTTACGGCGACGTTTGCGAGCGGATTCAAACGCGATACGTGCAATACGTTCGATCTCGAAACGGTGATAAACCTCGGTATCAAAGGCTTTTTCATGTTGTCCGCTGCCTTCGCGGCCTTTTGGTTGACCGAAGTAAATCCCGCCAGTCAGTTCGCGTACGCACAGGATGTCGAAACCGTTCGCGGCAATATCTGCGCGCAGAGGGCAAAACGCTTCCAGCCCCTGGTAGAGCTTAGCTGGGCGCAGATTGCTGAATAATTTGAAGTGCTTACGCAATGGCAGCAGCGCGCCACGCTCTGGCTGCTGGTTTGGCGGCAGGTTTTCCCATTTCGGGCCGCCAACGGAGCCAAACAGAATGGCGTCAGCTTGTTCACAGCCTTCAACCGTTGCAGGTGGCAGCGGCTGACCGTGGTTATCGATCGCGGCACCACCCACGTCGTAGTGGCTGGTGGTAATGCGCATGTTAAAACGGTTGCGGATTGCGTCCAGTACCTTCAGGGCTTGCGCCATCACTTCCGGGCCAATACCGTCACCCGGCAAAACAGCAATATGATAATTCTTCGACATCACACGGTTTCCTTGTTGTTCTCGTTGTTCTGAGCTTTGCGTTGCAATTCTTTTTCGACTTCTTCGGCGCGCCAGATGTTGTTCAGCACATGCACCATCGCTTTAGCAGAAGATTCGACGATATCTGTCGCCAGACCGACGCCGTGGAAACGACGACCGTTATAGTTGGCAACGATATCCACCTGACCCAGAGCATCTTTACCGTGCCCTTTGGCGGTCAGGCTGTATTTCACCAGTTCGATGTTGTACTCAGTTACACGGTTGATAGCCTGATAAATAGCATCGACTGGACCGTTACCGTTCGCCGCTTCGGCTTTAACTTCTTCACCGCAGGCCAGCTTGACGGAGGCGGTGGCGATGTCGTTTGAGCCGGACTGCACGCTGAAGTAATCCAGACGGAAATGCTCTGGCTCTTCCTGCTGTTTATTAATGAAGGCCAGCGCTTCCAGGTCGTAATCAAATACCTGACCTTTTTTATCCGCCAGTTTCAGGAATGCGTCATACAGGTTGTCCAGGCTGTATTCATTTTCTTTATATCCCATCTCGTCCATACGGTGTTTCACCGCGGCGCGTCCGGAACGGGAGGTCAGGTTCAGCTGTACCTGGTTCAGGCCGATGGATTCTGGCGTCATGATTTCGTAGTTTTCACGATTTTTCAGTACGCCGTCCTGATGGATGCCGGAAGAGTGGGCAAAGGCGCCGCTTCCGACAATGGCTTTGTTTGCCGGAATTGGCATGTTGCAGATTTGGCTGACTAACTGACTGGTGCGCCAGATCTCCTGGTGATTGATGCGGGTCTGTACATTCAGGATATCTTTACGCACCTTGATCGCCATGATCACTTCTTCCAGTGAGCAGTTACCGGCGCGTTCGCCGATACCGTTCATCGCGCCTTCCACCTGACGCGCTCCGGCGTGAACGGCTGCCAGCGCGTTGCCGACGCCCAAACCTAAATCATCATGGGTGTGTACGGAGATGATGGCTTTATCGATATTTGGTACGCGTTCATACAGGCCAGAAATGATTGCCCCAAATTCGAAAGGCATGGTGTAACCGACGGTATCGGGGATGTTAATGGTTTTGGCACCCGCGTTAATAGCAGCTTCAACAACGCGAGCCAGATCGGCGATAGGGGTACGGCCTGCATCTTCGCAGGAGAACTCCACGTCATCGGTATAATTACGCGCACGCTTAACCATGTAGACCGCGCGCTCAATGACCTCATCCAGCGTACTGCGTAATTTCGTCGCGATGTGCATCGGCGAGGTGGCGATAAAGGTATGAATACGGAAAGCTTCAGCAACTTTCAGCGATTCTGCGGCAACATCGATATCTTTTTCTACGCAGCGTGCTAAGGCGCAAACGCGGCTGTTTTTAACCTGACGAGCGATGGTCTGAACTGACTCAAAGTCGCCCGGTGAAGAAACGGGGAAACCCACTTCCATCACGTCAACGCCCATACGCTCAAGGGCCAGCGCAATCTGCAGTTTTTCTTTCACACTCAGGCTTGCCTGTAACGCTTGTTCACCATCGCGTAAGGTGGTATCGAAAATAATGACTTGCTGGCTCATGGTTTAGGTCCTTGGTTTCTTAGGGCGCCTTGCTTCGAGCATAAAAAAACCCGCGCAACGGCGCGGGTTTTTGTCTTAACTGGAGCTGACTTAATGCTGAATGTCGTCCACCAGTCTACCGCGCAATGAAGATGCGTTTAGTAGTAGTAGACCGTTGAAACGAGCAATGTAAGTCATCAATTAAGCTCCAGGCGAATGCGATATGCTTTTAGTGGTACTGGATATGAAGACTGATGTCAACCCTCACCCTAGCAAATGCCTCACTTGAGGGGGGAAGTTTCGGCAAAACTTAAGCGAATTGTGCTGAATTTTTTGGGGTACATAAAATTAATCAGTTGATGGTTGTACATGTTTTTCATGGTTTGACATATTTGAGCATAATTATTTGCATTTATTGTAACGGCGAACTGGAGAAAACTCCGCCTCTGGGATTTTTTATCCTCATGATTTATTTGTTTTTATAGTGACTATGAATGGGTTGGAACGGTGTGATACCACATAATTGATAAATTAATGTTAACTTTTAATGTATTAATAATATAAACATTTAATTAAAACTTAAATATACATTCACTGTATGTATGATTGTGTATTCGCCGCGCTTATGGTTATATTGTTTTTGAAATTTAAACATATGAATCACCGTGCAGTGACACCTGCCACACTGCGCTCGCATTGGTCTTTTGTTCATTTAGGTTTGTGCCTTTATGTTTTCCTAATTTTAATGTTTTTTCTTTTTCTCATCTTATATGTATGGTAAATCATATTAACGGAGATTATTTCTTCACTCCGTCTGGGAAAAGGGAGTTTAGAGTGACAGTGGAGTTAAATATGCCAGAAGTAAAAATAATAGATAAAACAAATATTATAGATATGGGGAAGCCACAGCTTCGCATGGTTGATCTTAATTTATTAACCGTCTTTGATGCGGTGATGCAAGAACAAAACATTACCCGTGCCGCGCATACTTTGGGGATGTCGCAACCCGCTGTCAGTAATGCGGTCGCGCGCCTGAAAGTGATGTTTAATGATGAGCTTTTTGTTCGTTATGGACGCGGTATCCAGCCGACAGCAAGAGCCTTCCAGCTATTTGGTTCTGTTCGCCAGGCATTGCAATTAGTGCAAAATGAACTGCCTGGATCGGGCTTTGAACCAGCCAGCAGCGAACGCGTATTCAATCTTTGCGTGTGCAGCCCATTGGATAATATCCTGACGTCATTGATTTATAATCGGGTTGAGCAAGTTGCACCAAACATTCATGTCGTATTTAAATCTTCACTCAATCAAAATACAGAGCATCAATTACGTTACCAGGAAACTGAATTCGTTATTAGCTATGAAGAGTTCCGACGTCCTGAATTTACTAGTATTCCGTTATTCAATGACGAAATGGTGTTAGTGGCAAGTAAAAAGCATCCGCGCATTAGCGGCCCTTTACTGGAAAGTGATGTCTATAATGAACAGCATGCGGTGGTGTCACTTGATCGCTTCGCATCATTCAGCCAACCGTGGTATGACACACCGGATAAACAATCCTGCGTGGCTTATCAGGGCATGGCATTAATTAGCGTTCTTAATATTGTGTCGCAAACGCATTTGGTCTCTATTGCGCCACGTTGGTTAGCAGAAGAATTTGCCGATTCTTTAGAACTACAGATCTTGCCTTTACCGTTAAAATTGAACAGCCGCACATGCTATCTTTCATGGCATGAAGCCGCAGGCCGGGATAAAGGGCATCAATGGATGGAAGAGCTGTTAGTCTCCGTTTGTAAGCAGTAGCATTTGGCAGAGTAAACCGGGCGGTACATCCTGTTTATTCTGCTTTTAAGTTTATAACTGAAATTTTATGCTGAACTCTATTTTTTACGTCTGTCCAAAAGTGTCAAAAAATAGAGTAATTGCTGTAAGCTCCCATTTTTAAGCGATTTTTTATCATACTGATTGCTTATGCTGGTTTAATTCTCCGTTTATTCGCGTCTTTCCTCCTTTTTATTCTTATTTACTCCAGTGCCACCCCTTCGGAGTCAATTGCCATGCGTCATCGTCAGCGGTTAATGTGTTGTTAAACCGTAATTCATTATAAGAGTGAGGCAAGCCATGGAGATGTTGTCTGGAGCCGAGATGGTCGTCCGATCGCTCATCGATCAGGGTGTGAAGCAGGTATTCGGTTATCCCGGGGGGGCCGTTCTCGATATTTATGATGCGCTGCATACGGTCGGCGGTATTGATCATGTGCTGGTTCGCCATGAACAAGCTGCGGTACATATGGCTGATGGCCTTGCGCGCGCCACGGGAGAAGTGGGTGTTGTATTAGTTACCTCCGGACCGGGGGCGACCAACGCGATTACCGGAATCGCAACGGCTTACATGGATTCCATTCCGCTGGTGATCCTCTCCGGACAGGTCGCAACGTCGCTGATTGGCTACGATGCCTTCCAGGAGTGCGACATGGTAGGTATATCCCGCCCGGTGGTAAAACACAGCTTCCTGGTCAAACAAACGGAAGATATCCCACAGGTGCTGAAAAAAGCCTTCTGGCTGGCAGCAAGCGGTCGCCCAGGACCGGTGGTGGTGGATTTGCCGAAGGATATTCTGAATCCGGCGAAGAAACTGCCTTATAGCTGGCCGGACTCTGTAAGTATGCGCTCGTATAATCCGACGACGACGGGACATAAGGGACAGATCAAACGGGCGCTACAGACGCTGGTCGCGGCGAAGAAACCGGTTGTCTATGTGGGCGGTGGAGCGGTCAATGCTGCTTGCCATGAGCAGTTAGCTCAGATTGCTGAAGCGCTGAATCTGCCGGTTGTCTCCTCGCTAATGGGGTTGGGCGCGTTTCCGGCCACGCATCGTCAGGCGCTGGGTATGTTAGGGATGCACGGTACCTACGAAGCGAATATGACCATGCATCATTCCGATGTGATCTTTGCTGTCGGCGTTCGCTTTGACGATCGAACGACGAATAACCTGGCAAAATATTGTCCGAATGCGACCGTGCTGCATATCGACATCGATCCGACCTCTATTTCTAAAACCGTTACTGCGGATATTCCGATTGTGGGTGATGCCCGTCTGGTGCTGGATCAAATGCTCGAACTGCTGGAGCAGGAGAAATCACAGCAGCCACTGGATGATAACCGTGACTGGTGGCAACAGATTGAGCACTGGCGCGCCCGTCAGTGTCTGAAATATGACACGCAAAGCGAAAGCATTAAGCCGCAGGCGGTGATTGAAGCCATCTGGCGTCTGACGAAAGGGGAGGCGTATGTGACCTCTGACGTTGGCCAGCATCAGATGTTTGCCGCACTTTATTATCCGTTCGATAAACCGCGTCGCTGGATTAACTCAGGCGGCCTCGGCACGATGGGATTCGGTTTACCCGCGGCGTTAGGGGTGAAAATGGCGTTGCCGGATGAAACGGTAGTGTGCGTCACCGGGGATGGCAGCATTCAGATGAATATCCAGGAGCTGTCGACGGCGCTGCAGTATGAACTGCCGGTGCTGGTGCTCAACCTTAACAACCGTTATCTCGGCATGGTCAAACAATGGCAGGACATGATCTACTCCGGGCGTCACTCCCAGTCTTACATGCAGTCGCTGCCCGATTTTGTGCGCCTTGCTGAGGCTTATGGGCATATCGGTATCCAGATTAATCATCCAGATGAACTGGAGAGCAAGCTGGGTGAAGCGCTGGAGCATGTGCGTAACCATCGCCTGGTGTTTGTCGACGTCACCGTCGACGGCAGTGAGCATGTCTACCCGATGCAGATTCGTGGGGGTGGGATGGATGAAATGTGGCTAAGCAAAACGGAGAGGACCTGATTATGCGCCGGATATTATCAGTATTGCTGGAAAACGAGTCGGGTGCATTATCGCGGGTGATTGGCCTCTTCGCCCAGCGTGGTTACAACATTGAAAGCCTGACCGTCGCGCCGACCGATGACCCGACCTTATCGCGGATGACGATTCAGACGGTAGGGGACGAGAAAGTCCTTGAGCAGATCGAAAAGCAGCTCCACAAACTGGTGGATGTTCTGCGCGTTAGCGAGCTGGGGCAGGGTGCCCACGTTGAACGAGAAATCATGCTGGTGAAAATCCAGGCCAGCGGTTATGGCCGGGAGGAGGTGAAACGCAACACGGAGATTTTCCGCGGGCAAATCATCGACGTGACGCCGTCTATCTACACAGTACAACTGGCGGGCACCAGCGACAAGCTGGATGCGTTTTTGGCAACCCTACGTGAAGTCGCCAAAATTGTGGAAGTTGCTCGTTCCGGTGTGGTGGGACTCTCCCGTGGCGATAAAATTATGCGCTAATCGTCAACCGTAGGCCTGGTAAGCACAGCGATATCAGACCTCATCGTGGAGGTCATGCCGGATAGCGGCATAAACGTCTTATCCGGCCTACATGTAACGTACCCGTTTGCGCTGATGCTACCTGCTGCGCTTTTTTTTGCGAAATCAGCAGTAACCAGAGACAAAAGCGGTTGCCGCAGTCATTATTCTGCGCTTAGATGTTAAGAAGTTTAACCCATGCCATCTAAAAGGTTATGGTTTGTACATTTTACGCAAGGGGCAATTGTGAAACTGGATGAAATCGCTCGGTTGGCCGGCGTTTCGCGAACGACTGCAAGCTACGTTATTAATGGCAAAGCAAAGCAATATCGCGTAAGCGACAAAACGGTTGAAAAAGTCATGGCGGTGGTGCGTGAGCATAATTACCACCCGAATGCCGTGGCGGCCGGGCTGCGTGCTGGACGCACACGTTCTATCGGGCTGGTGATCCCGGATCTTGAGAACACAAGCTATACCCGGATCGCAAACTATCTGGAACGCCAGGCGCGTCAGCGTGGGTATCAGCTATTGATTGCCTGCTCTGAAGATCAGCCGGATAACGAAATGCGCTGTATTGAGCATCTTTTACAGCGCCAGGTCGATGCCATTATTGTGTCGACTTCTTTGCCGCCTGAGCATCCGTTCTACCAACGCTGGGCAAACAGTTCATTCCCGATTGTGGCGCTGGACCGTGCACTGGACCGCGAACATTTTACCAGCGTTGTGGGTGCGGATCAGGATGATGCGGAAATGCTGGCAGAGGAGTTACGCAAATTCCCTGCTGAAACCGTCCTCTATCTGGGCGCGCTTCCTGAATTATCCGTCAGTTTCCTGCGCGAGCAGGGTTTTCGTACCGCGTGGAAGGACGATCCGCGTGAAGTCCATTTCCTGTACGCCAACAGCTATGAGCGGGAAGCAGCTGCGCAGTTGTTTGATAAATGGCTGGAAACGCACCCAATGCCTCAGGCGTTGTTTACCACGTCGTTTGCCCTGTTGCAGGGCGTGATGGATGTGACCCTGCGTCGTGATGGGCAACTGCCGTCTGATTTAGCGATTGCGACTTTTGGCGATCACGAACTGCTCGACTTCCTACAGTGCCCGGTACTGGCAGTGGCACAGCGCCATCGCGATGTCGCAGAACGCGTGCTGGAGATTGTACTGGCAAGTCTGGACGAACCGCGTAAACCAAAACCAGGTTTAACGCGTATACGGCGTAATCTGTACCGTCGTGGTATTCTCAGCCGTAACTAAGTTTCCTCAATTGATGACGTCGGCGGGATAAGCCTCTGACGTCTTCAATTTTTCTATTCTCAGAAATAACCGCATTATATTTAAGAATATTCTTTAGAATTATCTGAAATTCATTCTTGAAATACCCCGAATTAAAAATGCAACTATCCATTTTTGGGTTATTGATACGTAACGACGCGTTACGCTTGTATTATTTTGTTACATGCTTGTATGGATTTGCCGAATTAACAAACACTTTGCTCTCGTATTGCGGCCATCTGGTGCTTACCTCGACTCTGCGCGGCGTACAGACCGATTAACTGGTACTGTTAACTCGCTGCATATTGTCCTAAAATGCCGCTCGCGTCGCAAACTGACACTTTATATTTTCTTTGGATGATATTCAGTTGTTTTAAACAATGATGAGTTGTTGGATTTTTTTCTTACAAATATTCATGACGTTAATTTGCTTCGTTTGCTGTACGGAATTTGTTCAACGCTGATATTAGCCGTAAACAATGGGTTTTTTGCTCCGCTAAGCGCCGTGACTTGCTTGACAAGGTTTTCCTCCGCTCCGTAAACTCCTTTAAGTGGGAATTTGTGGGATAAAGTGGTAATTGGGGGTGAGACTGGCATGTTCCGGGGAGCAACGTTAGTTAATCTCGACAGTAAAGGGCGCTTATCCGTGCCTACCCGTTATCGGGATCAACTGCTTGAGAGCGCTACCGGTCAAATGGTTTGCACCATTGACATCCATCACCCGTGCCTGCTGCTGTACCCCCTGCCTGAATGGGAAATAATCGAGCAGAAGCTATCGCGTCTGTCGAGCATGAATCCAGTTGAGCGTCGCGTACAGCGCTTATTGTTGGGTCATGCCAGCGAATGTCAGATGGATAACGCTGGTCGATTACTGATAGCACCCATTCTGCGGCAACACGCAGGGCTAACGAAAGAAGTGATGCTGGTTGGGCAGTTCAATAAGTTTGAGCTGTGGGATGAAACGACCTGGTATCAACAGGTCAAGGAAGATATCGACGCTGAGCAGTCTGTTACTGGCGCGTTGTCGGAACGATTGCAGGATTTGTCTCTATAAAATGACGGAAAATTATAAACATACAACGGTGTTGCTGGATGAAGCCGTAAACGGCCTGAATATTCGTCCAGACGGCATCTACATTGACGGGACATTTGGTCGCGGTGGTCACTCACGTCTGATCCTCTCCCAGCTTGGCGAAGAGGGACGTTTACTGGCAATCGATCGCGATCCGCAGGCTATTGCCGTTGCAAAAACGATTACCGATCCCCGTTTCTCCATCGTACATGGACCTTTCTCTGCGCTGGCTGACTATGTCGCCGAGCGTGGACTGACCGGTAAGATCGACGGGATTCTACTCGATCTGGGCGTTTCTTCACCGCAGCTCGATGACGCAGAGCGCGGTTTCTCGTTTATGCGTGACGGTCCGTTAGACATGCGTATGGACCCAACACGCGGTCAGTCAGCGGCCGAATGGCTGCAAACCGCCGATGAAGCAGACATTGCCTGGGTGATTAAAACCTTTGGCGAAGAGCGCTTCGGCAAACGCATTGCGCGCGCCATCGTCGAGCGCAACCGCATCGAACCGATGACCCGCACCAAAGAACTGGCGGAAGTCATTGCGGCGGCAATGCCGGTGAAGGACAAATTCAAACATCCCGCGACCCGTACCTTCCAGGCGGTGCGCATTTGGGTGAACAGTGAACTGGAGGAGATAGAGCAGGCGCTAAAAAGCTCGCTCAGCGTGCTGGCTCCAGGTGGTCGCCTTTCGATCATCAGTTTCCATTCGCTTGAAGACCGCATTGTGAAACGCTTTATGCGTGAACAAAGCCGTGGTCCTCAGGTACCGGCTGGAATACCGATGACCGAAGCGCAGATCAAAAAGCTGGGCGGCCGTGAGTTAAGAGCACTAGGCAAGATGATGCCGGGTGAAGAAGAGGTAGCTGAGAATCCTCGTGCCCGTAGTTCAGTTCTGCGTATTGCAGAGAGGACGAACGCATGATCAGCAGAGTGACAGAAGCCCTAAGCAAAGTTAAAGGATCGATAGGAAGCAACGAGCGCCATGCCTTGCCTGGCGTGATCGGTGACGATCTTTTGCGGTTTGGGAAGCTGCCACTCTGCCTGTTCATTTGCATTATTTTGACGGCGGTTACCGTCGTGACAACAGCCCACCATACGCGGTTACTGACCGCGCAGCGTGAGCAGCTGGTTCTGGAGCGAGATGCGCTGGATATCGAATGGCGTAACTTGATCCTTGAGGAGAACGCGCTCGGCGACCATAGCCGTGTTGAACGGATCGCAACGGAAAAGCTGCAAATGCAGCATGTCGATCCCTCACAAGAAAATATCGTAGTACAAAAATAAGGATAAACGCGACGCATGAAAGCAGCGGCAAAAACGCACAAACCAAAACGCCAGGAAGAACAAGCCAACTTTATCAGTTGGCGTTTTGCGTTACTGTGCGGCTGTATTTTGCTGGCACTGGGTTTTCTGCTGGGTCGCGTTGCCTGGCTGCAAATCATCGCGCCAGACATGCTGGTGCGTCAGGGTGATATGCGCTCTCTACGCGTCCAGGAAGTGTCTACATCACGCGGAATGATTACCGACCGCTCTGGTCGCCCGCTGGCGGTGAGCGTTCCGGTTAAAGCTATATGGGCCGACCCGAAAGAAGTACATGATGCAGGCGGCGTGAGCGTTGGCGAACGCTGGAGAGCGCTGTCAACCGCGCTGAATCTCCCGCTCGATCAACTGGCTTCCCGCATTAACGCTAACCCGAAAGGGCGCTTTATCTATCTGGCGCGTCAGGTAAACCCTGACATGGCCGACTACATCAAGAAACTGAAGCTGCCGGGTATCCACCTGCGCGAAGAATCCCGCCGTTACTATCCTTCCGGAGAAGTGACTGCTCACCTCATAGGCTTTACTAACGTTGACAGCCAGGGGATTGAAGGCGTTGAGAAGAGCTTCGATAAGTGGCTCACCGGACAACCGGGTGAACGTATTGTACGTAAAGACCGTTATGGCCGCGTCATTGAAGATATCTCCTCTACCGACAGCCAGGCGGCGCATAACCTCGCGTTGAGCATTGATGAGCGTTTACAGGCACTGGTTTACCGCGAACTGAATAACGCCGTGGCGTTCAACAAGGCGGAGTCAGGCAGTGCGGTACTGGTGGATGTAAACACCGGTGAAGTGCTGGCCATGGCCAACAGTCCGTCCTACAACCCGAACAATCTCACCGGTACGCCAAAAGATGCGATGCGTAACCGTACCATCACCGACGTGTTTGAACCGGGTTCTACCGTTAAACCGATGGTGGTGATGACCGCGCTGCAGCGTGGCGTGGTACGCGAAAATACCGTCCTCAACACTATCCCATACCGAATTAATGGTCACGAAATCAAAGACGTGGCGCGTTATAGCGAATTAACCCTCACCGGGGTTTTGCAGAAGTCGAGTAACGTCGGTGTTTCCAAGCTGGCGTTAGCGATGCCGTCCTCAGCGTTAGTAGATACTTACTCACGTTTTGGGCTGGGAAAAGCGACCAATTTGGGGTTGGTCGGAGAACGCAGTGGCTTATATCCTCAAAAACAACGGTGGTCTGACATAGAGAGGGCCACCTTCTCTTTCGGCTACGGGCTAATGGTAACACCGTTACAGTTAGCGCGAGTCTATGCAACGATCGGCAGCTACGGCGTTTATCGTCCACTGTCGATTACCAAAGTTGACCCTCCTGTTCCGGGCGAGCGTATCTTCCCGGAAGATACCGTGCGTACCGTCGTGCATATGATGGAAAGCGTGGCGCTGCCCGGCGGCGGCGGCGTGAAGGCGGCGATTAAAGGCTATCGTATCGCCATTAAAACCGGTACAGCGAAAAAAGTAGGGCCAGATGGCCGCTACATCAACAAATACATTGCTTATACCGCAGGTGTTGCGCCTGCGAGTCAGCCGCGCTTCGCGCTGGTTGTTGTTATCAACGATCCGCAGGCGGGTAAATACTACGGTGGCGCCGTTTCCGCGCCGGTCTTTGGTGCCATCATGGGCGGCGTACTGCGTACCATGAACATCGAGCCGGATGCGCTGACAACGGGCGATAAAAATGAATTTGTGAATAATCAAGGCGAGGCAACAGGTGGCAGATCGTAATTTGCGCGACCTTCTTGCTCCATGGGTGCCGGGTGCACCGGAGCGAGCACTGCGGGAGATGACGCTTGACAGCCGTGTGGCTGCATCGGGCGATCTCTTTGTCGCAGTATTGGGTCATCAGGCGGACGGGCGTCGGTATATCCCGCAGGCGATAGCGCAAGGTGTGGCTGCCATTATTGCAGAAGCAAAAGATGAAGCTACTGATGGTGAAATCCGTGAAATGCACGGCGTTCCGGTCATCTATCTCAGTCAGCTTAACGAACGTTTATCTGCACTGGCAGGCCGTTTTTACCACGAGCCTTCTGAGAAAATGCGTCTGGTCGGTGTGACCGGGACCAACGGTAAAACTACCACCACCCAATTGCTGGCACAGTGGAGCCAACTGCTTGGCGAAACCAGCGCGGTAATGGGAACAGTAGGCAATGGCCTGCTGGGCAAAGTGATCCCGACGGAAAATACCACCGGTTCAGCAGTTGATGTCCAGCATGTGCTGGCGGGGCTGGCAGCGCAGGGCGCAACGGTTGGCGCGATGGAAGTCTCTTCACACGGTCTGGTTCAGCATCGCGTGGCGGCGCTGAAGTTTGCCGCATCAGTATTTACTAACTTAAGCCGTGACCATCTCGACTACCACGGCGACATGGAACATTATGAAGCCGCGAAATGGCTGCTGTATTCCACGCACCATTGCGGTCAGGCCATCGTCAATGCGGATGATGACGTCGGTCGTCGCTGGCTGGCGAAACTCCCGGATGCGGTTGCCGTTTCGATGGAAGACCACATCAACCCGAACTGTCATGGTCGTTGGTTAAAAGCGGTTGACGTGAAGTATCACGACAGCGGGGCAACGATTCGTTTTACCTCCTCATGGGGCGACGGCGAAATTGAAAGCCGCCTGATGGGGGCGTTTAACGTCAGCAATCTTCTGCTGGCGCTGGCAACGCTGTTGGCACTGGGCTATCCGTTAGCTGATTTACTGAAAACGGCGACACAATTGCAGCCGGTTTGCGGACGTATGGAAGTGTTCAGCGCGCCGGGTAAAACCACCGTGGTGGTTGATTACGCCCATACGCCAGATGCGCTGGAAAAAGCGCTGCAGGCGGCACGTTTGCACTGTACAGGCAAACTGTGGTGCGTCTTTGGCTGCGGCGGCGATCGCGACAAAGGCAAACGTCCGTTGATGGGCGCAATCGCCGAGCAGTTTGCAGATGTTGTCGTGGTGACTGATGACAACCCACGTACCGAAGAGCCGCGCGCCATTATTAACGACATTCTGGCGGGTATGCTGGATGCCGGACAGGCGAAGGTGATGGAAGGGCGCGCAGAAGCCGTGACAAACGCCATTATGCAGGCGAAAGAAAACGACGTGGTGCTGGTGGCCGGGAAAGGTCACGAAGATTACCAGATCGTTGGCTCGCAGCGTCTCGACTATTCTGACCGCGTGACCGCAGCGCGTCTGCTGGGGGTTATCGCATGATTAGCGTAACGCTCAGCCAACTGGCGGAGATCCTCCGTGGCGAACTGAAAGGGGCCGATCTGACCCTTGATGCCGTAACAACCGATACGCGTAAAGTGACGCCGGGCTGCCTGTTTGTGGCGCTGAAAGGCGAACGCTTTGATGCCCATGATTTTGCAGACAAAGCGCAAGAGAGCGGGGCGGGTGCGCTGCTGGTCAGCCGCCCGTTGGACACCAACCTGCCGCAGCTGATTGTTAAAGATACGCGTCTGGCGTTTGGTGAACTGGCGGCGTGGGTTCGCGCTCAGGTTCCGGCGCGCGTTGTCGCGCTGACCGGCTCATCCGGTAAAACGTCCGTCAAAGAGATGACGGCTGCCATTCTTAGCCAGTGTGGTAACACCCTATATACCGCGGGCAATCTGAATAACGACATCGGCGTACCGATGACGCTGCTGCGCTTAAACAACGATTACGACTATGCCGTGATTGAGCTCGGCGCCAACCATCAGGGCGAAATCGCCTGGACCGTCGGCCTGACGCGTCCGGAAGCGGCGCTGGTGAACAACCTGGCCGCCGCGCACCTGGAAGGCTTCGGCTCTCTGGCGGGCGTTGCGAAGGCAAAAGGTGAGATTTTTACCGGCCTGTCTGCGAACGGTATCGCCATTATGAATGCCGACAACAACGACTGGTTGAACTGGCAAAGCATCATCGGCGATCGCAAAGTCTGGCGCTTCTCCCCGAATGCGGCCAACAGCGACTTTTCTGCGACCAACGTTCATGTGACCTCGCATGGCACGGAATTTTCTCTGCAAACGCCGACCGGAAGCATTGATGTCCTGCTGCCGTTGCCGGGTCGCCACAATATCGCTAACGCCCTTGCGGCGGCGGCGCTTTCTATGGCGGTAGGCGCGACGCACGAGGCGATCAAAGCGGGTTTGAAAGATCTGCAGGCGGTACCAGGACGTCTGTTCCCGATTCAACTCGCAGAAAATCAGCTGCTGCTGGACGACTCCTATAACGCGAACGTCGGTTCGATGACCGCAGCGGTGCAGGTGCTGTCTGAAATGCCGGGCTATCGCGTACTGGTCGTTGGCGATATGGCAGAGCTTGGCGCAGAAAGTGAAGCATGCCATGTACAGGTAGGTGTTGCTGCGAAAGCAGCAGGTATCGACCGTGTACTGAGTACAGGAAAACTGAGTCAGGCAATTAGCGACGCCAGTGGCGTTGGCGAACATTTTGCGGATAAAAGCGCGCTGGCCGCGCATCTTAAAGCATTGATTGCAGAACATCAGGTCATGACGATTTTAGTGAAGGGTTCACGTAGTGCCGCCATGGAAGAGGTAGTACGCGCATTACAGGAGATTGGGACATGTTAGTTTGGCTGGCCGAACATTTGGTCAAATATTATTCAGGCTTTAACGTCTTTTCCTATCTGACGTTTCGCGCCATCGTCAGCCTGCTGACCGCGCTGTTCATCTCTTTGTGGATGGGCCCGCGCATGATTGCCCGCTTGCAAAAAATGTCCTTTGGACAGGTTGTACGTAACGACGGTCCTGAATCGCACTTTAGTAAACGTGGTACGCCAACCATGGGCGGGATCATGATCCTCACCGCGATTGTTATCTCCGTTCTGTTGTGGGCATATCCGTCGAACCCGTACGTATGGTGCGTGCTGGTGGTATTGATTGGCTACGGCATTATCGGTTTTGTCGATGACTACCGCAAAGTGGTGCGAAAAGATACCAAGGGCCTGATTGCCCGCTGGAAGTACTTCTGGATGTCGGTGATTGCGCTGGGTGTAGCCTTTGCGCTGTACCTCGCCGGTAAAGATACCCCGGCTACCGAGCTGGTGGTGCCGTTCTTTAAAGATGTCATGCCGCAGTTGGGGCTGTTCTACGTGCTGCTGGCGTACTTCGTGATTGTGGGTACTGGCAACGCGGTAAACCTCACCGATGGCCTGGATGGTCTGGCGATTATGCCGACCGTGTTCGTGGCAGCGGGTTTTGCGCTGGTGGCATGGGCGACCGGTAACATGAACTTTGCCAACTATCTGCACATTCCCTATTTACGCCATGCCGGTGAGTTGGTGATCGTCTGTACGGCGATTGTCGGCGCGGGGTTAGGCTTCCTGTGGTTTAACACCTATCCGGCGCAGGTCTTTATGGGAGACGTCGGTTCGCTGGCGCTGGGCGGCGCGCTGGGCATTATTGCCGTGCTGCTGCGTCAGGAGTTCCTGCTGGTAATCATGGGCGGCGTATTTGTTGTGGAAACGCTGTCGGTCATTTTGCAGGTTGGCTCCTTTAAGCTGCGCGGACAGCGCATCTTCCGTATGGCGCCGATTCACCATCACTATGAACTGAAAGGCTGGCCGGAACCGCGCGTAATTGTGCGCTTCTGGATTATTTCGCTGATGCTGGTGCTGATTGGCCTGGCAACGCTGAAGGTACGTTAATCATGGCTGATTACCAGGGTAAAAAAGTCGTCATTATCGGTCTGGGATTGACCGGGCTGTCATGCGTGGATTTCTTTCTGGCGCGTGGTGTGACGCCGCGTGTGATGGATACCCGCGCAACGCCACCTGGCCTGGATAAATTGCCGGAAGCGGTTGAGCGTCATGTTGGCAGCCTGAATGATGATTGGCTGCTGGCCGCCGATCTCATCGTCGCCAGCCCTGGTATTGCCCTGGCGCATCCTTCGCTGAGCGCCGCTGCTGATGCAGGGATCGAAATTGTCGGTGACATCGAGCTGTTCTGTCGTGAAGCGCAGGCGCCGATCGTCGCGATCACCGGTTCCAACGGGAAAAGCACCGTCACCACGTTGGTGGGAGAAATGGCGAAAGCGGCTGGTGTGAACGTGGGTGTTGGCGGAAATATCGGCCTGCCCGCGCTGATGCTGCTGGATGACGAACGTGAGCTGTATGTACTGGAGCTGTCGAGCTTCCAGCTGGAGACAACCTCCAGCTTACAGGCTGTAGCCGCCACCATTTTGAACGTCACCGAAGATCATATGGACAGGTATCCGTTTGGCTTGCAGCAGTACCGTGCGGCCAAACTGCGCGTCTATGAGAATGCGAAAGTGTGTGTGGTTAATGCCGATGATGCGCTGACCATGCCGATTCGCGGGGCGGATGAGCGCTGCGTGAGCTTTGGCATCAACATGGGTGACTATCATCTCAATCGTCAGCAGGGTGAAACCTGGCTGCGGGTGAAGGGCGAAAAAGTCCTGAACGTGAAAGAGATGACGCTTACCGGCCAGCATAACTATACCAACGCACTGGCTGCGCTGGCGCTGGCGGATGCTGCGGGTCTGCCGCGGGCATCCAGCCTGAAAGCGCTGACTACCTTTACCGGTCTGGCTCATCGTTTCCAGTTGGTACTGAATCATAACGGTGTGCGTTGGATTAACGATTCAAAAGCCACCAACGTTGGCAGCACAGAAGCGGCACTGAATGGTCTGCACGTTGACGGTACGTTGCACCTGCTGCTGGGCGGCGATGGGAAATCCGCCGACTTTACGCCGCTGCAACGCTACCTGACTGGCAACAACATTCGTCTGTACTGCTTTGGTCGCGATGGCGCGCAGCTTGCCGCTCTGCGTCCTGAGGTTGCGGAACACACTGAAACCATGGAGCAGGCAATGCGTCTGCTCGCACCGCGTGTGAAGTCGGGTGATATGGTGCTGCTGTCGCCAGCCTGCGCCAGCCTTGACCAGTTCAAGAACTTTGAGCAACGCGGTGACGTCTTTACCCGTTTAGCGAAGGAGTTGGGTTGATGCGATTCTCTCTCCCTCGTCTGAAAATGCCGCGCGTACCGGGACTGGGTGTCCTGGCGTGGATCTTCGCGGCACTTAAAGGCTGGGTGATGGCTTCGCGTGATAAAGACGCGGACAGCCTGATCATGTATGACCGCATGCTGCTGTGGCTGACTTTTGGTCTGGCAGCGATCGGTTTTGTGATGGTGACATCGGCATCAATGCCCGTAGGGCAACGTCTAGCAGGCGATCCCTTCCTGTTTGCTAAGCGTGACGCGCTGTATATCTTCCTCGCGTTCTGTCTGGCGATGGTGACGCTGCGTCTGCCGATGGAGTTCTGGCAGAAGTACAGCACGACGATGCTGATCGCCTCGATCATCATGTTGTTGATCGTTCTGGTGGTGGGGAGCTCCGTTAACGGGGCATCGCGTTGGATCGCGCTGGGGCCGCTGCGTATTCAGCCTGCGGAATTCACCAAGCTGTCGCTGTTCTGTTATCTCGCTAACTACCTGGTGCGTAAAGTCGATGAAGTGCGTAACAACCTGCGCGGCTTCTTAAAACCGATGGGTGTGATTCTGGTGCTGGCAGTCTTACTGCTGGCGCAGCCTGACCTTGGTACGGTAGTGGTGCTGTTTGTCACGACGCTGGCGATGCTGTTTCTCGCTGGTGCGAAACTGTGGCAGTTCATTGCCATTATCGGCATGGGGATTTCGGCGGTGGTGCTGCTGATCCTTGCCGAACCGTATCGTATTCGCCGCGTAACCTCCTTCTGGAACCCATGGGAAGATCCGTTTGGCAGCGGCTACCAGTTAACGCAATCGCTGATGGCTTTTGGTCGCGGTGAGGTTTGGGGTCAGGGGTTAGGTAATTCAGTGCAAAAACTGGAGTATTTACCGGAAGCGCACACCGACTTCATCTTCGCCATCATTGGGGAAGAGTTGGGTTATATCGGTGTGGTATTGGCACTTTTAATGGTATTCTTCGTCGCTTTTCGCGCGATGTCGATCGGTCGCAAAGCACTGGAAATTGACCACCGTTTTTCAGGCTTTTTAGCCTGCTCCATCGGGATTTGGTTCAGCTTCCAGGCCCTGGTAAACGTCGGCGCGGCAGCAGGTATGCTGCCAACAAAAGGTCTGACGTTACCGCTGATCAGTTATGGTGGTTCCAGTTTGTTGATTATGTCGACGGCCATCATGTTTTTGTTACGTATTGATTATGAAACGCGTCTGGAAAAAGCCCAGGCGTTTACACGAGGTGCACGATGAGTGGTCAACCGAAGCGGTTAATGGTGATGGCAGGCGGTACCGGTGGGCATGTGTTCCCGGGGCTGGCGGTCGCGCACCATTTAATGGCCCAGGGCTGGCAGGTTCGTTGGCTGGGCACCGCCGATCGTATGGAAGCGGACTTAGTGCCGAAGCATGGCATTGAAATTGACTTTATTCGCATCTCCGGTTTGCGTGGTAAAGGTGTCAACGCGCTGCTTGCCGCCCCCGTGCGTATTTTTAATGCCTGGCGTCAGGCGCGCGCCATTATGAAGCAGTTTAAGCCTGATGTGGTGCTGGGGATGGGCGGCTATGTGTCCGGCCCTGGCGGTCTGGCTGCCTGGTCATTAGGCATCCCGGTTGTCCTGCATGAGCAGAACGGCATTGCGGGATTAACCAACAAGTGGCTGGCGAAGATTGCAACGAAGGTGATGCAGGCTTTTCCTGGCGCTTTCCCGAATGCGGAAGTGGTGGGTAACCCGGTACGCACCGACGTTCTGGCGCTGCCGTTGCCCGAAGCGCGTCTGGCGGGGCGTGAAGGCCCGGTTCGCGTGCTGGTCGTCGGGGGATCTCAGGGCGCACGCGTATTGAACCAGACGATGCCGCAGGTTGCCGCAAAGCTTGGTGACGCGGTGACTATCTGGCATCAGAGTGGCAAAGGCGCGCAGCAAACCGTTGAACAGGCGTATGCCGACGCGGGACAACCGCAGCACAAGGTCACTGAGTTTATTGATGATATGGCAGCCGCCTACGCGTGGGCGGATGTCGTAGTTTGTCGCTCCGGCGCGCTGACGGTAAGCGAAATTGCCGCTGCGGGTTTGCCTGCGCTGTTTGTGCCTTTCCAGCACAAAGACCGACAGCAGTACTGGAATGCGCTGCCGCTTGAGAAAGCGGGCGCCGCTAAAATTCTTGAGCAGCCGCAGTTTACTGTGGATGCCGTCGCGAACACCCTTTCCGGGTGGTCGCGAGAAACCTTATTAACCATGGCAGAACGTGCGCGCGCCGCATCCATACCGGATGCCACAGAGCGTGTTGCTAATGAAGTGAGCCGGGCTGCCCGGGCGTAATTGTGGTGATGCCTTTTGCATCGCATGAACTAAGAAGTTAATGGCTAAAGAATGAATACACAACAACTGGCAAAACTGCGTTCCATCGTGCCCGAAATGCGTCGCGTTCGGCACATTCACTTTGTCGGCATCGGTGGTGCTGGTATGGGCGGTATTGCCGAAGTTTTGGCCAACGAAGGTTATCAGATCAGTGGTTCTGACCTGGCGCCGAACCCGGTGACGCAGCAGTTGACGAATCTGGGCGCCACGATTTTCTTCAACCATCGCCCTGAAAATGTGCGTGATGCGAGCGTGGTGGTGGTATCCAGCGCGATTTCTGCGGATAACCCGGAAATTGTTGCGGCGCATGAAGCGCGTATTCCGGTGATCCGTCGTGCTGAAATGCTGGCGGAGTTAATGCGTTTTCGTCACGGTATCGCCATTGCCGGGACGCACGGTAAAACCACGACAACAGCGATGGTCTCCAGTATCTACGCAGAAGCGGGGCTGGATCCGACGTTTGTCAACGGCGGTCTGGTGAAGGCCGCAGGCGTCCATGCGCGTCTGGGTCATAGCCGTTATTTAATTGCGGAGGCGGATGAGAGCGATGCGTCGTTCCTGCATTTGCAGCCGATGGTAGCGATTGTTACCAATATCGAAGCCGATCATATGGATACCTACCATGGTGACTTCGAAAATTTAAAGCAGACGTTTATTAATTTCCTGCATAACTTGCCGTTTTATGGTCGTGCGGTTATGTGCGTTGACGACCCGGTGATCCGCGAGTTGTTGCCGCGAGTTGGTCGTCAAACCACAACCTATGGTTTCAGCGATGATGCTGATGTGCGCGTCGAAGATTACCAGCAGATTGGTCCACAAGGACACTTCACGCTGCTGCGTCAGGGGATGGCCGATTTACGCGTGACGTTGAACGCACCGGGCCGTCACAATGCGCTGAACGCGGCGGCGGCGGTGGCAGTGGCAACAGAAGAAGGCATTGAAGACGACGCAATTCTGCGCGCGCTGGAAAGTTTCCAGGGCACCGGACGCCGTTTTGACTTCCTCGGCGAATTCCCGCTGGAGCCGGTAAACGGTAAAGCCGGGACGGCGATGCTGGTGGATGATTATGGTCATCACCCAACGGAAGTGGATGCCACGATTAAAGCTGCTCGCGCGGGCTGGCCGGACAAAAATCTGGTAATGCTGTTCCAGCCGCACCGCTTTACGCGTACACGCGATTTGTATGACGACTTTGCCAACGTGCTGACTCAGGTCGATGCGCTGTTGATGCTGGATGTATACGCCGCGGGTGAAGCTGCGATTCCGGGGGCTGACAGCCGCTCGCTGTGCCGTACGATCCGTGGTCGCGGTAAGATCGACCCGATTCTGGTATCAGATCCGGCTCAGGTGGCAGACATGTTGGCGCCGGTATTAACCGGCAACGATCTGATTTTGGTGCAGGGCGCTGGAAATATCGGCAAAATCGCGCGTTCCTTAGCTGAAATCAAACTGAAGCCGCAAAACCCGGAGGAAGAACAACATGGCTGATAAAATCGCGGTCCTGTTAGGGGGAACTTCCGCAGAGCGTGACGTTTCGCTGAATTCCGGCGCGGCCGTACTGGCAGGGTTACGCGAAGGTGGTGTGGATGCTCATCCAATTGACCCAAAAGAGGTTGATGTCACTCTTTTGAAATCGATGGGTTTTCAAAAGGTGTTTATTGCGCTGCACGGTCGTGGTGGTGAAGATGGCACGTTGCAGGGCATGCTGGAGCTGATTGGTCTGCCGTATACCGGTAGTGGCGTCATGGCTTCTGCCATTTCGATGGACAAACTGCGCAGCAAACTGTTGTGGCAGGGGGCTGGTTTACCGGTCGCGCCTTGGGTCGCATTGACTCGCGCTGAATTCGAAAAAGGTCTTAGCGATGAGGTGGTTACGGAGATTTCTGCGTTAGGTTTGCCGCTGATTGTGAAGCCAAGCCGTGAAGGCTCAAGCGTAGGGATGTCAAAAGTTGAAGAAGAAAATGCTTTGCATGGTGCATTAGCATTGGCTTTTCAGCATGATGAAGAAGTACTGATCGAAAAATGGCTCAGTGGCCCGGAATTTACAGTTGCGATGCTTGGTGAAGAAATTTTACCGTCAATACGTATCCAACCCGCGGGAACCTTCTATGATTATGAGGCGAAGTATCTCTCTGATGAGACACAATATTTCTGCCCTGCCGGTCTGGAAGTCGAACAAGAGGCACGTTTACAGGAATTAGTCCTGAAAGCGTGGACCACATTGGGCTGTAAAGGTTGGGGTCGCATTGACGTCATGCTGGACAGCGATGGCCAGTTTTATCTGCTGGAAGCGAATACCTCTCCGGGTATGACCAGCCACAGTCTGGTGCCGATGGCGGCGCGTCAGGCGGGGCTGAGCTTCTCGCAGTTGGTGGTAAGAATTCTGGAGTTGGCGGACTGATATGTCGCAGGCTGCGCTGAACACGCGAAACGGTGATGAAGAAGAAGTAAACTCCTCACGCCGCAATAATGGAACGCGTCTTGCAGGAATATTATTCCTGCTGACAGTGCTGTGCACCGTGTTTGTCAGCGGCTGGGTAGTGTTGGGATGGATGGAAGATGCGCAACGTTTGCCTTTATCGAAACTGGTGTTAACCGGCGAACGGCATTACACGCGCAATGACGATATTCGTCAGTCCATTCTGGCGCTGGGCGCTCCGGGAACCTTTATGACTCAGGATGTGAACATCATTCAGAGTCAAATTGAACGCCTCCCCTGGATTAAACAGGCGAGCGTCAGAAAGCAATGGCCCGATGAATTGAAGATTCATCTGGTTGAATATGTGCCCATTGCGCGTTGGAATGACCAACATATGGTGGATGCTGAAGGAAATACGTTCAGTGTTCCAACCGGTCGGGCCAATAAGCAGGTATTACCCATGTTGTATGGACCGGAAGGCAGCGCAAGTGAAGTGTTGCAAGGGTTCCGCGATATGGGGCAGGTGCTGGCTAAGGATAGATTCACCCTGAAGGAAGCGGCGATGACCGCTCGTCGTTCCTGGCAGTTGACGCTGAATAACGATATTAAGCTGAATCTGGGCAGGGGCGATACGATAAAACGTTTGGCTCGCTTTGTGGAACTCTACCCGGTTTTACAGCAGCAGGCGCAAACCGATGGCAAACGGATTAGCTACGTTGATTTGCGTTATGACTCAGGAGCGGCAGTAGGCTGGGTTCCCTTGCCGCCTGAGGAATCTAATCAGCAACAGAATCAGGCACAGGCAGAACAACAATGATCAAGGCGACGGACAGAAAACTGGTAGTTGGACTGGAGATTGGCACCGCGAAGGTAGCCGCTTTAGTAGGGGAAGTTCTGCCCGACGGTATGGTCAATATCATTGGCGTGGGCAGTTGCCCATCGCGAGGTATGGATAAAGGCGGGGTGAATGACCTTGAGTCAGTGGTGAAGTGCGTACAGCGCGCCATTGACCAGGCTGAACTGATGGCAGATTGCCAGATTTCCTCGGTGTATCTGGCACTTTCCGGTAAACATATTAGCTGTCAAAATGAAATTGGTATGGTGCCCATTTCCGAAGAGGAAGTGACGCAGGAAGATGTGGAAAACGTAGTACATACGGCAAAATCCGTACGCGTTCGCGATGAACATCGTGTTCTGCACGTTATTCCGCAGGAATACGCCATCGACTACCAGGAAGGCATTAAAAATCCGGTCGGTCTTTCCGGCGTGCGTATGCAGGCAAAAGTCCATCTTATTACCTGCCACAACGACATGGCGAAGAACATTGTCAAAGCCGTTGAACGTTGTGGTCTGAAAGTTGACCAACTGATTTTTGCCGGGTTGGCAGCCAGTTATTCCGTGTTGACGGAAGATGAACGTGAGCTGGGTGTCTGCGTGGTGGATATTGGTGGTGGTACAATGGACATCGCCGTTTATACTGGCGGGGCGTTGCGCCACACTAAAGTGATCCCTTATGCAGGGAATGTAGTGACCAGCGATATCGCGTATGCCTTTGGTACGCCGCCGAGCGATGCTGAAGCCATCAAAGTGCGTCATGGATGCGCGCTGGGCTCCATCGTGGGTAAAGACGAAAGCGTTGAAGTGCCAAGCGTAGGTGGTCGTCCACCGCGTAGCCTGCAACGTCAGACCCTGGCAGAGGTCATTGAGCCGCGTTATACCGAGCTGCTCAACCTGGTCAACGAAGAAATTTTGCAATTACAAGAACAGCTTCGCCAGCAGGGTGTGAAACATCATCTGGCGGCGGGGATTGTGTTAACCGGCGGTGCTGCGCAAATTGAAGGTCTTGCGGCCTGCGCACAGCGCGTGTTCCATACGCAAGTACGTATTGGCGCACCGCTGAATATCACTGGTCTGACGGATTATGCCCAGGAGCCTTATTATTCAACGGCAGTGGGGCTGCTTCACTACGGGAAAGAATCCCATTTGAGTGGTGAGGCTGAAGTTGAAAAACGCGTTACGGCATCAGTTGGCTCGTGGATCAAACGACTCAATAGCTGGCTGCGAAAAGAGTTTTAATTTTTAAAGAGACCAACGCACATTAACGGTCTCAGGCGACAGGCACAACGGAGAGAGAAACTATGTTTGAACCTATGGAACTAACCAATGACGCGGTGATTAAAGTCATCGGCGTCGGCGGCGGCGGCGGTAATGCCGTTGAACACATGGTGCGCGAGCGCATCGAAGGTGTTGAATTCTTCGCGGTGAATACCGACGCTCAGGCGTTGCGTAAAACGGCGGTTGGACAGACCATTCAGATTGGTAGCGGCATCACCAAAGGTCTGGGCGCGGGTGCAAACCCGGAAGTAGGCCGTAATGCGGCAGATGAAGACCGTGAAGCTCTGCGTGCAGCGCTTGACGGCGCAGACATGGTGTTTATCGCAGCAGGCATGGGCGGTGGTACCGGTACCGGTGCAGCGCCAGTGGTTGCTGAAGTAGCAAAAGATTTAGGTATTCTGACCGTTGCTGTCGTGACTAAGCCTTTCAATTTTGAAGGTAAGAAGCGTATGGCATTCGCGGAACAGGGTATCACCGAGCTGTCCAAACATGTGGACTCTTTGATCACTATTCCGAATGACAAGCTGCTGAAAGTGCTGGGTCGCGGAATCTCCCTGCTGGATGCGTTTGGCGCAGCGAACGACGTGCTGAAAGGCGCAGTCCAGGGTATCGCTGAACTGATTACTCGTCCGGGCCTGATGAACGTCGACTTTGCAGACGTGCGCACCGTGATGTCCGAAATGGGCTACGCGATGATGGGTTCAGGCGTGGCAAGCGGTGAAGACCGTGCAGAAGAAGCGGCTGAAATGGCTATCTCTTCTCCGCTGCTGGAAGACATCGATCTGTCTGGCGCGCGCGGCGTGCTGGTCAACATTACTGCGGGCTTCGACCTGCGTCTGGATGAGTTCGAAACCGTCGGTAACACGATTCGTGCCTTTGCATCGGATAATGCGACCGTGGTTATCGGTACCTCCCTGGACCCGGATATGAACGACGAACTGCGCGTCACCGTTGTTGCGACTGGAATTGGTATGGACAAACGTCCTGAAATCACTCTGGTGACCAACAAGCAGGTACAGCAGCCGGTAATGGATCGTTACCAGCAGCACGGCATGGCGCCGTTGACGCAAGAGCAGAAACCGGTAGCGAAAGTGGTTAACGACAATACGCCGCAAACCACCAAAGAGCCGGATTATCTGGATATCCCAGCATTCCTGCGTAAGCAAGCTGATTAAGAATTAGCTGGAATTTGGGAATTGTGGCTCTTTGTGCTAAACTGGCCCACCGAATGTATAGTACACTTCGGTTGGATAGGTAATTTGGCGAGATTATACGATGATCAAACAAAGGACTCTTAAACGTATCGTTCAGGCGACTGGCGTCGGTTTGCATACCGGCAAAAAAGTCACCCTGACATTACGCCCTGCGCCGGCCAACACCGGGGTCATCTATCGTCGCACCGACTTGAATCCTCCGGTAGATTTCCCGGCCGATGCCAAATCTGTGCGTGATACCATGCTCTGTACGTGTCTGGTCAATGAGCATGATGTACGGATTTCAACCGTAGAGCACCTTAATGCTGCTCTGGCGGGTTTAGGTATCGATAACATCGTTATTGAAGTTAACGCACCGGAAATCCCGATCATGGATGGCAGTGCCGCTCCGTTCGTTTATCTGCTGCTTGATGCAGGTATTGAAGAACTGAGCAGCGCCAAAAAATTTGTTCGCATCAAAGAGACCGTTCGTGTCGAAGATGGCGATAAGTGGGCTGAGTTTAAGCCGTATAATGGTTTTACGTTGGATTTCACCATCGACTTTAACCATCCGGCGATCGACTCCAGCACGCAGCGCTACGCGATGAACTTCTCTGCGGATGCGTTCATGCGTCAGATCAGCCGTGCGCGTACTTTCGGCTTCATGCGTGATATCGAATATCTGCAGTCCCGCGGCCTGTGCCTGGGCGGCAGCTTCGATTGTGCCATCGTTGTTGACGATTATCGCGTATTGAACGAAGACGGCCTGCGTTTTGAAGATGAATTCGTTCGTCACAAAATGCTCGACGCGATCGGTGACTTGTTCATGTGTGGTCACAACATTATTGGTGCATTTACCGCGTATAAATCCGGTCATGCATTGAATAACAAACTGCTGCAGGCGGTCCTGGCAAAACAGGAAGCCTGGGAATATGTGACCTTCCAGGACGATGCAGAACTGCCGTTGGCGTTCAAAGCACCATCGACCGTACTGGCATAACGACATACGCTGTCGCATAAATTCGACTGGTAAATCTGGCACTCTCTCCGGCCAGGTGAGCCAGTCGTTTTTTTATCTTCCGAGTGCAAACCACCTTATTTGAAGCGACTTTTTCCCCACAGGTAGATTAAAATACCGTTCGATCGCTGCTTTCTTAAGCATATTTACCCGCGACTTGCTGTCATTACTGCTGTGGTGCGAACGCATTAATGGTAAGATTTGTGCGCAAAAAATGGTTTTGCATTTGTAACCCCAAACGCAGGGTATATCAGGTGGCAATAACGTGAGTGGAATACTGACGCGCTGGCGACAGTTAGGCAGACGGTACTTCTGGCCGCATCTCCTGTTGGGGATGGTCGCGGCTAGTTTTGGCCTGCCCGCGCTCGGTAATGCTGCTGAACCTAATACTCCCGCGAAGGCGACCGCCAGCAATCACGATCAAGGTGCTAAAGTTAACTTTAGCCAGCTTGCTTTGCTGGAAGCGACCAATCGGCGCCCAAATTTTACCGTCGATTACTGGCATCAACATGCCATTCGTACGGTTATCCGCCATCTTTCTTTTGCCATGGCACCTCAGGCGTTGCCCGTTGCCGAAGAGCCATTGCCAATCCAGGCGCACCATCTTGCGTTACTGAATACGCTCAGCGCGATGCTGACGCAAGAAGGCACTCCGCCCGCGACAGTAAGTCGCGTGACATACGCACACTTTACCTCTCAGGCCGCGTTTAGCGTTCCGGTCTGGATTAGCCAGCAGCAGGGTATCCGCGCTGGTCCTCAACGCCTCAGCTAAAAAAGAACCTTCCAACTTATAATTTTTGACTCCGCACCGCGGGGCGTTTGAGATTTTATTATGCTAATCAAATTATTAACGAAAGTATTCGGTAGCCGTAACGAGCGTACGCTGCGTCGTATGCGTAAAGTGGTCAATGTCATCAATGCGATGGAACCGGAGATGGAAAAACTCTCCGATGATGAACTGAAAGCGAAGACCGCTGAATTCCGCGCCCGTCTGGAAAAAGGTGCCAGCGTTGAGAGCCTGATCCCGGAAGCGTTCGCAGTAGTGCGTGAAGCGAGTAAGCGCGTGTTCGGTATGCGTCACTTCGACGTTCAGCTGCTGGGCGGTATGGTGCTTAACGATCGCTGCATCGCGGAAATGCGTACTGGTGAAGGTAAAACCCTGACCGCGACGCTGCCAGCCTACCTGAACGCATTAAGCGGGAAGGGCGTACACGTGGTTACCGTGAACGACTATCTGGCTCAGCGTGATGCCGAAAATAACCGCCCGCTGTTTGAATTCCTCGGCATGACCGTTGGTATCAACATGTCTGGCCTGCCTGCGCCAGCCAAGCGTGAAGCCTATAACGCCGATATTACTTACGGTACCAATAACGAATACGGCTTTGACTACCTGCGTGACAACATGGCGTTTAGTCCGGAAGAGCGTGTTCAACGTAAACTGCACTATGCGCTGGTCGATGAAGTCGACTCCATCCTGATCGATGAAGCGCGTACGCCGCTGATCATTTCCGGCCCGGCTGAAGACAGCTCGGAAATGTACAAAAAAGTTAATAAAATCATCCCGCACCTGATCCGTCAGGAGAAGGAAGATTCCGACACGTTCCAGGGCGAAGGCCACTTCTCTGTTGATGAGAAAGCGCGCCAGGTTAACCTGACCGAGCGTGGTCTGGTACTGATTGAAGAGCTGCTGGTTAACGAAGGCATTATGGACGAGGGCGAGTCACTGTACTCTCCTGGTAACATTATGCTGATGCACCACGTGACTGCCGCACTGCGTGCGCACGTGCTGTTTACCCGCGACGTAGATTACATCGTGAAAGACGGCGAAGTTATCATCGTCGATGAACACACCGGTCGTACCATGCAGGGGCGTCGCTGGTCCGATGGTCTGCACCAGGCTGTTGAAGCTAAAGAAGGCGTAGAGATCCAGAACGAGAACCAGACGCTGGCATCTATTACCTTCCAGAACTACTTCCGTTTGTACGAAAAACTGGCCGGTATGACCGGTACAGCCGACACTGAAGCGTTTGAATTTAGCTCCATCTACAAACTGGATACCGTGGTTGTGCCGACTAACCGTCCGATGATCCGTAAGGATTTACCGGATCTGGTGTACATGACCGAAGCGGAAAAAATTCAGGCGATCATTGAAGATATTAAAGAGCGTACTGCAAATGGCCAGCCGGTACTGGTAGGTACTATCTCCATTGAAAAATCGGAAGTAGTGTCTAACGAGCTGAGCAAAGCGGGTATCAAACACAACGTTCTGAACGCCAAGTTCCACGCCAACGAAGCTGCAATCGTCGCCCAGGCGGGTTATCCGTCAGCCGTGACTATCGCGACGAACATGGCCGGTCGTGGTACCGATATCGTGCTGGGCGGTAGCTGGCAGGCGGAAGTTGCCGAGCTGGAAAACCCAACTCCGGAACAAATCGCGCAGATTAAAGCCGAGTGGCAGGTTCGCCATGACGCGGTATTAGCAGCCGGTGGCTTGCATATTATCGGTACCGAGCGTCACGAATCTCGCCGTATCGATAACCAGCTGCGTGGTCGTTCGGGCCGTCAGGGTGATGCGGGCTCTTCCCGTTTCTATCTGTCGATGGAAGATGCGCTGATGCGTATTTTTGCCTCTGACCGCGTGTCAGGCATGATGCGTAAACTGGGTATGAAGCCTGGCGAAGCCATTGAACACCCATGGGTGACCAAAGCAATTGCTAACGCGCAGCGTAAAGTGGAAAGCCGCAACTTCGATATTCGTAAGCAGTTGCTGGAATATGATGACGTCGCCAACGACCAGCGTCGTGCTATCTACACCCAGCGTAACGAACTGCTGGACGTAACTGATGTTAGCGAAACCATCAACAGCATCCGCGAAGATGTCTTCAAAGCAACTATTGATGCCTATATTCCGCCGCAGTCTCTGGAGGAAATGTGGGATATCCCGGGTCTGCAGGAACGTCTGAAAAACGACTTCGATCTTGAGATGCCGATTTCAGAGTGGCTGGATAAAGAGCCTGAGCTGCACGAAGAAACGCTGCGTGAACGTATCCTGGCAAACGCCATCGAAGTTTATCAGCGTAAAGAGGAAGTTGTGGGCGCGGAGATGATGCGTCACTTCGAAAAAGGCGTGATGCTGCAAACTCTCGACTCCCTGTGGAAAGAGCACCTTGCTGCGATGGACTATCTGCGCCAGGGTATCCACCTGCGTGGTTATGCGCAAAAAGATCCGAAGCAGGAATACAAGCGTGAATCTTTCTCTATGTTTGCGTCAATGCTGGAATCACTGAAATACGAAGTGATCAGCACCCTGAGCAAAGTTCAGGTGCGTATGCCTGAAGAAGTCGAAGCTATGGAGCAGCAGCGTCGTGAAGAAGCTGAGCGCTTAGCGCAGATGCAGCAATTGAGCCATAAAGGCGACGATTCTGCCGCGGCAGAAGAGCTGGCAGCACAAACTGGCGATCGTAAAGTGGGTCGTAACGATCCGTGTCCTTGCGGCTCTGGCAAAAAATACAAACAGTGCCACGGCCGTCTGAGCTAAGAAAATAACTTACTGAAAAGGCGCAGAATTCTGCGCCTTTTTTATGGACGATAAAGATGAAAATACTGCAAATCGCCGTCGGGATTATTCGTAATCATCAACATGAAATTTTTATCACCCAGCGTGCGGCTGATGCCCACATGGCCAATAAGCTGGAGTTCCCCGGCGGGAAAATTGAAGCGGGCGAAATACCGGAGCAGGCGCTGATTCGCGAGCTACAGGAAGAAGTGGGGATCACGCCGACTCAAAGCTCATTGTTCGAAAAGCTGGAGTATCAGTTTCCGGACAGGCATATCACTCTGTGGTTCTGGCTGGTTGAAAGCTGGGAAGGCGAGCCGTGGGGAAAAGAGGGGCAACCGGCGCAGTGGATTGCGCAAGATGCTCTGAATGCGCAGGATTTCCCGCCCGCGAATGCACCGGTCATTGAAAAGCTGATAGCTGGCTAATGGTGCTGGAGGCCGGATAAGGCAACGCCGCATCCGGCAAATTATGGCGGGGGCGCTACGCATGCCCGCCCAACGTTTTAGTTCGTAGGCCTGATAAGCGCAGCGCCATCAGGCAAAACAACATAAAATGCCGGATGCGGCGTTGCCTAATCTGACCCACCGTTTTAGCAGAATTACTTCTGTTCTTCACTCCAGTCGTCGCTTTCTGACAGATCGCCAGAGCTTGGGATGCGTTTCTCTTCTGCGGCCCACTCTCCCAGATCGATTAACTGGCAGCGCTTGCTGCAGAATGGGCGAAACGGACTGACCTCAGCCCATACTACAGGCTTGCCGCAGGTTGGGCAGTTGACGATGGTTTGTTCAGACATGTTGACTCCTTAACAGCACGCCAGTTCAAAATCGAGGCGCTCAGGCACCTGACCATTCTCGCTATCCAGCGGCATAAAACGGATGGCAAAACGGCTCTTATGACCAGAAATTTGCGGATAAAGCAGCGAATCAAGCGGCAGCTGCAAGCGTAGCAGATCTGCATCTTCGCCGTTGTCCTGATAAAAACCATTCAGGCTGGTTTGCTTACGAAACGGCGCTGAGTTGCGAATTAAATCCAGTACCAGCGACAGCGCCTGATTGAGCGGATTCAGGCTGGCAAGCCAGGTTTCAACCTGCGCGTCACGATGCGACTGTGCCAGGTGTAACCAGATATGCAGGGTCGGCAGATCGAAACTGCAGCACCCGCCAGGAATACTTAAACGCTGACGGACGAGACCAATCAGACGATCTTCGCGCAGCGTCTGTCCAATACGCGGGGCAGAAATCAGAATGCTGCCTGCACTTTTTAACTGCTGACGCAAAGAGTCGATTCTGCTTTGATCGACGCCGGGAACTTCGACCCAGGCCTGGAGTTTACGCTGCTGTCGTTCCAGTTCCTTGAGGAGTTCGGTGCGGACTTCGCCGCGTTCAAATACATCCAGTAAATCTCCGATATTGCGGAAAAAATGCAGAGCGCCGGCATGGTCAGCAATGGGCAAATTAACGGAGAGCTGTTGGATTAAAAACTCAATGCGCAGCCATGTGCGCATCTTCTCATTGAGAGGGTGTTCAAAAAGGACCTGGGTGTGCATTACGGTTTTTCCTGTGAGACAAACTGCGACGCGCATTGCAAATAGAGCGCGTGCAGGCGGGCGACATCCGAGGCGATGGCTTCCGGTGCGCCATTATTATCAATAACATCGTCTGCCACGGCCAGCCGCGCTTCACGCGTTGCCTGGGCAGCAAGAATTTGTTCAACATGCTCACGCGTGACGTCATCACGCTGCATGGTGCGTCTGAGCTGGGTTTCGGGGGTGACATCCACCACGAGTACGCGGTCGGCTTTTTTATACAGCGAATTTTCCACCAGCAAAGGGACAACCCATAGCAGATAAGGAGAGGTTGCTTGCTGAAACTGACGCTGCGTTTCCTGCTGAATAAGCGGATGGAGCAGGGCATTCAGCCAGCTTTTCTCCTCAGGATTGGAAAAAATGCGTTCGCGTAAAATGCGTCGCTGCAACGATCCGTCTGCGGCTATAACGTCGGAACCAAAATGTTCTTCGATCGCCTTAAGAGCAGGTGTGCCGGGTTCAACCACCTGGCGCGCAATAATATCTGCATCAATGACGTTTATTCCGAGGTCAGCGAACGCATTTGCAACGGTGCTTTTACCACTGCCAATGCCGCCGGTTAAGGCTACCGTATACCTCATAGATGCCGATCCTGGAGTTTAAGTTTGATTATCAAACAGTTAAAAGTTATGCGTGCGAAGGCGAGGCTGCTGCAGGATTAACCTACTATTCGCCAGGTAAATTTATGGGATTGTAGCGTAAAAAAAGAGAATTTCGCAGTCTTGCGCGGCATTGATTAGTGCGTATGATAGCGTCACTGGAGTTGTGAGTTTCGATTTTTCGCCATTAACCCCAGGAATCCGCACATGCGTATCGAAGAAGATCTGAAGTTAGGTTTCAAAGACGTTCTTATCCGCCCTAAGCGTTCTACTCTCAAAAGCCGTTCCGATGTTGAGCTGGAACGTCAATTTACCTTTAAGCATTCAGGTCAGACCTGGTCCGGCGTACCTATTATTGCCGCGAACATGGACACTGTCGGGACGTTTGCCATGGCAACGGCACTGGCATCCTTCGACATCCTGACCGCTGTGCACAAACACTATTCTGTTGAAGACTGGGCCGCCTTCATCGCAGAGAGCTCTGCCGATGTGCTCAAACACGTAATGGTTTCAACCGGTACGTCTGATGCAGATTTCGAAAAAACTAAACAGATTCTGGCGCTCAACCCCGCGCTGAACTTTATCTGCATTGATGTGGCCAATGGCTACTCAGAGCATTTTGTTCAGTTCGTGTCGAAAGCGCGTGAAGCATGGCCGACAAAAACGATCTGTGCGGGCAATGTGGTCACCGGTGAAATGTGTGAAGAGCTGGTGCTCTCCGGTGCTGATATTGTCAAAGTCGGCATTGGCCCTGGTTCAGTATGTACCACACGTGTAAAAACCGGCGTTGGCTATCCACAGCTTTCTGCGGTTATTGAATGCGCCGATGCAGCCCACGGTCTGGGTGGCATGATTGTCAGCGACGGCGGCTGCACGATGCCGGGTGACGTGGCAAAAGCGTTCGGTGGCGGCGCAGACTTCGTGATGCTTGGCGGCATGCTGGCTGGTCATGAAGAAAGTGGCGGCAAAATTGTTGAGGAGAACGGTGAGAAATTCATGCTGTTCTACGGTATGAGTTCTGAATCTGCCATGACGCGTCACGTAGGTGGTGTTGCACAGTACCGCGCCGCAGAAGGTAAAACCGTCAAGTTGCCACTGCGCGGCCCGGTTGATAATACCGCTCGCGATATCCTCGGCGGCCTGCGTTCTGCCTGTACCTATGTCGGCGCATCCCGTCTGAAAGAGCTGACCAAACGTACAACGTTTATTCGTGTACAGGAACAAGAAAACCGTGTTTTCAATAGTCTGTAAGAACAGCTAGTTCTGTGAAATGCCTGATGGCGTTACGCCGCCATCCGGCATTTGAATTTATCCTACTCCGCTCATCGCATCTCCCAAATGGAAAATCGGTAAATACATCGCGACGACTAGGGTACCGATGATAAGCCCCGTAATGATCAGCAACGCAGGCTCAAGTAATGCAGCCAAATTCTCAGCCTGAGCCAGGGTTTTCTCGCCATGGTGATGCGCAAGATTGCGCAGCATTGCATCCAGCGAGCCCGAAGCTTCACCAGTTCTGACCAGCTGTATACACAATGGGCTGAATTCACCACTATTTTTAAGCGCTAACCAGATCGGTTTTCCAGCGCTGATATCCTGCTGAACCAGTGCTAAACGTTGCGACCAGAAAGGGTTAGCCAGCGTTTCGGTAACGCTCTCAAGACCCTGCAAAAAGGGAATGCCCGCATTTTGCGTTAACGCCAGAACAGTGAATATCTGCGTGAGTTTTTGCCCTCTCACCATCGGCCCTATGACCGGGAGGCTGAGCAGCAATTTCTGGCGCAGAATGAGCCAGTACGGTTTCTGCTTTATCAAATGATGTGTGGCAACTGCTACCAGGACAAGTGTTACCGTCAGCCATCCCCATTGGCTGCTACAGTGTGCGATGGTAATAATCCACTGAGTGAGCGCCGGTAGCGGGGTGTTGAACGTCTGGTAGATAGCGGCAAACTCAGGGAGTACAAACTGCAGCATCGCAAATACGACCATCACTGCCATTGTTATGATGATGATCGGATAGCGCAGGGCTTTTCTAACTTTATCAGCAAGTTGCTGTTGTTTCTTTTGCTGGTGGGCGAGTTCAAAACAGCAGTCGTCCAGCTTACCCGTAAGTTCTCCGGTACGGATCATTGCCTGGTAAAGGGGCGGAAAAACGTGTTGCCATTGTGATAACGAGGTGGAGAGGGTAATGCCCTGTTCCATATCGTAAGCCAGCGTACGCAGTAGCGCCTGCCATTGACTGCTGGGATGCTGTTCAGCAAGCAGAGCTAGCCCTGTTGAGAGCGTTAACCCTGCCTTTAGTAATGTCGCCAACTGGTGTATGGTTTCGGCACTTCTTGTACGGCTCCAGTGCGAGGTTTTGACACGCATACGTTTAATGCGCAGCGGCGTAATTTGTTGTTTCTCAAGAGCCAGCATCAATGACGGTCGGGTATCGGCCCATAGTGTGCCTTCCAGCGATTTACCTTCGTTGTTAATACCTTGCCAGCGCCAAAGCTGTTTAGTGGACATGAGGTATGCCAAGTACACGAATCAGCTCTTCAAATGTCGTTAACCCTTGCTCGACGGCCTGACAGCCATTCTCGAAAAGCGTTCTCATTCCTGATTGCTGAGCATCAGATTCCACTTCGTCTACGGATGTGCCACTGGCAATACTCTGACGTAATGCCGGAGTAACAGGGAGCACTTCAAACAATGCCGCACGACCATAAAATCCGTAATAACAATGTTTGCAGCCAGGAGCCTGCCAATTCGGTAGTGGTGTAGGCCAGACAGCTTTTGGGAGCGTGATAGGCGTACTCTGACGTTGTCGGCAATGGGGGCACAACTTTCTGACCAACCGCTGTGCAATAACGAGCGTCAGCGCGGAGGCGATCATCCAGCGTGCGACACCCATTTGTTGCAGGCGCACCAGCGTTTCACTGGTGGAATTGGTATGCAGCGTAGAAAGAACCAGATGGCCGGTTTGCGCGGCTTTAAGGGCTATTTCGGCCGTTTCGCCATCGCGGATTTCACCCACCATGATAATGTCGGGATCCTGGCGCAGCAGAGCACGTAAGACTCCCTGAAAAGTCAGGCCGGCACGTGGGTGAATTTGCGTCTGGTTGAGACCTGCGATCGGGATCTCTACCGGATCTTCCACGCTACAAAGATTCACATCCGGGGTGTTTCGGGTTTGCAGCGCACTGTACAGCGTGACCGTTTTGCCGCTTCCGGTAGGCCCGGTAACCAGAATCAGCCCCTGAGGCTGCTGTAAGGCTTGCGAAAATGCGGTCAGCTGCGCGTCTTGCATTCCCAGCGCGGCGATCTCTAGTGACTGATCGACCTGATGAAGTAGCCGCAACACGACCTTTTCGCCGTAGCGACAGGGCAGGGTGGCGATGCGAAACGAGACCGGCTCTCCTGAAATCTCAACGGTAAATTGTCCGTCTTGTGGAAGCCGATGCTCGGCGATATCCAGGCTGCCTAATACTTTTAACCTTGCGGTAATGGCAATGCCCATCTCGGTCGTCACTTCCGGTAAAGCGTGAAGCACGCCATCTACGCGTAATCTGATTCGATAGTGATTTTCCTCGGGTTCAAAATGAATATCAGAAGCCCGTTGCGTCAGAGCGGAATGAAACGTCTGATTCAGCAAGTCTGCTGCGCTGGCGCTGCTTTTCGTGACCACTGCCGGGAGCATTGTCTGCGGTGTATGTGTGTGGCCTTCCATTTGCTGACGTGTCCAGCAGACAATGTCGATGCGCCGGGTGGTGGCAAAATGCAGCGCATCCAGCAGCTCGTGTGATGGGGCGTCTACGACGGCGATATGCACCACTTCATTGTCTGCATCCAGTAATATTGCCTGATAACGTTGGCATAGCGCCGTAAGTTGGGTGGTGTTCATCTCTGTTCCTTAGTGGGTATCAAAGCGGAAAACGTCTTCACAGGCCTGCTGCAATGCGCTGTCGTTCTGGATGACGCAGTTTCGGTTCCAACCGGTAATACCGTTGGCATTGTCCCAACCTGGCGTCATGGTGATGCTTAGCCCGTTCAGGCTTTCCTGCCCACTAAGACTGACAACTCCCTTTTCAACGCTCATGGCTGAGACGTAACGGGTAGTTGTTGGAGAGGGAATACCATTCGTTCCGGCATCGCAGGTATCTGTTCCGCCATGCTCCAGTGCACAGAGCTCAACCGCCGTGCGATAGGGGACAAAGGTTTGCAGCATGTCTGTCAGCGCGGCTTTGCGCAGATAGTTTTGATATGCCGGAATGCCGATGGCGCTAAGGATGGCAATAATGCCAATTACCACCATGAGTTCGATAAGTGTAAAGCCTCGTTGCTTGTTCATCGTTCGCTCCTTGAGTTTGCTGGCGCTACTTTGGCAAACCGACGGGAGGACGACGAGAGACAAAAAACAAAACGGGAAAGTGGGTTCAGAGGATTTTTACGAAATTACAGAGTCAGACAATGTATTTGCGAAGAGACTCGAAGAAACTGCCGGATGGAGGTGTAAATGCCGTATCCGGCTTACAGAATAAACTTGTGTAGTAGGCCCGATAAGCTAAGCGTCATCGGGCAATACAATCAGCAATTAGCGAAATCGCATGGAGAGATCGAGTGCGCGAACATGTTTGGTCAGTGCGCCAACGGAGATAAAGTCGACACCGGTTTCGGCAAATTCGCGCAGCGTTTCATGGGTGACGTTGCCCGACACTTCCAGACGCGCCTGGCCGTTGGTGCGTTTTACCGCTTCGCGCATTTGGTCAGTTTCGAAGTTATCGAGCATGATGATGTCGGCCCCGGCTTTCAGCGCGTCGTCCAGCTCATCCAGGCTTTCTACTTCGACTTCAACCGGCACATCCGGGTGCAACCAGAAGGCTTTTTCGACGGCCTGACGTACCGAGCCGGAAGCAATAATGTGGTTTTCTTTTATCAGGAAGGCGTCGGAGAGCCCCAAACGATGATTCGCACCGCCGCCGCACAATACGGCGTATTTTAGCGCGGTACGCAGTCCCGGCAGTGTTTTACGCGTATCCAGCAGTTGGGTCTTGGTTCCCACTAACAGGTCGACGTATTTACGCACTTCGCTCGCTACACCTGAAAGCGTCTGCACAAAATTCAGCGCAGTACGTTCACCGGTCAGTAAAACGCGGGAAGGGCCGTCCAGTTCAAACAGCGGCTGATTGGCCTTTATGCTGTCGCCATCTTCGACATGCCAGGTGATGTTGACATCATCGCCAGCCAGCTGAATAAAGACCTCTTCCACCCAACGTTTTCCACAAAAAACGCCATCTTCGCGGGTGATTACGGTGGCATGGGAGCGCATGTCTTCGGGTAAAAGCTGTGCGGTGATATCGTTATTGGCATCAACTTCTCCGCCTAAATCTTCACGCAGCGCCTGAGCTACAGCGGCAGGGATATCCAGATTTATGCGTTCCAACAGCGCGTCACGTCGGTAGTCAGGGTTATAGCGGCGAGGCGGCATGATAAAACTCCAAATAGCTAACGAATCATAAGGTGGAAACATGCTACCCTGAACCAGATATGAGCACCACCAATAAGGAGATTCTGCATGTTGTTAGACGAGGGCTGGCTGGCAGAGGCGCGACGCGTTCCCTCTCCGCATTACGATTGCCGCCCGGATGACGAAAACCCTTCTCTGCTGGTGGTGCATAATATCAGCTTGCCGCCCGGCGAGTTTGGCGGCCCGTGGATAGACGCGCTGTTTACGGGCACGATTGATCCCAACGCCCATCCTTATTTTGCCGGGATCGCCCATCTGCGTGTTTCGGCCCATTGTTTGATTCGCCGTGACGGTGAAATCGTGCAATATGTGCCTTTTGATAAACGCGCCTGGCATGCGGGTGTGTCGAGCTATCAAGGGCGAGAACGCTGTAATGATTTTTCAATTGGTATTGAGTTGGAAGGGACGGATACGCTGGCCTATACCGATGCGCAGTATCAGCAACTGGCTGCCGTGACGAATACTCTGGTTACGCGTTATCCGGCCATTGCTAACAACATGACAGGACATTGCAATATTGCGCCCGAGCGTAAGACCGATCCCGGGCCGTCCTTTGACTGGGCAAGGTTCCGCGCCCTGGTCACCCCCTCGTCGCACAAGGAGATGACATGACGCTGTTTACAACATTATTGGTGTTGATTGTTGAACGCCTGTTTAAGCTGGGTGAGCACTGGCAGCTTGATCACCGGATTGAAGCTTTTTTCCGCCGGATTAAGCATTTCTCGATGATGCGTACGGTAGGCATGACTCTTATTGCGATGGGAGTGACATTTCTGCTACTGCGCGCACTTCATGGGCTGTTGTTTAATGTTCCGTTGCTGGTGGCGTGGATCATAATTGGCTTGCTGTGCATCGGTGCTGGCAAGGCGCGCCTTCACTATCACGCTTATCTGAACGCGGCTGCTCGTGATGATGCTCACGCCCGTGATGCGATGGCCAGCGAGCTGACGCTTATCCATGGGGTTCCGCCGGACTGCGATGAGCGTGAATTCTTGCGCGAACTGCAGAACGCGCTGTTATGGAACAACTTCCGCTTTTATCTGGCACCGTTATTTTGGTTGATTGTCGGTGGTCCGTGGGGACCTGTGACGCTGGTTGGTTATGCTTTTTTACGTGCCTGGCAGTCCTGGCTGGCGCGCTATCAGACACCGCACCAGCGTCTGCAATCAGGTATTGATGCGATCCTGCATGTGCTGGATTGGATCCCGGTGCGTCTTGCGGGTGTGGTCTATGCGTTGCTGGGACACGGTGAGAAAGCGCTGCCGGCCTGGTTTGCCTCGCTTGCGGATCTGCACACGTCGCAATATCAGGTGCTTACGCGTCTGGCGCAGTTCTCGCTGGCGCGTGAACCGCACACCGATAAAATCGAAACGCCAAAAGCCGCCGTTTCGCTGGCGAAGAAAACCTCGTTTGTGGTGGTGGTTATTGCGGTGCTCACCATTTATGGGGCATTAGTATAGCGTTGTGCCGGATGGCGCTAACGCTTATCCGGCTTAAAATGAAAAAACGTGTAGGCCCGGTAAGCGTTAGCGCCACCGGGCAGTGCAACGGTTTAGTTCGTATCAGCAGGCGGCACGCCAAAATCTGGCATGCCGTTTTCGTCCCAACGCACGAGCTTCAGACGAGTGTGGCGGTTTGGGTCGTACAGCGGATCGCCCTCGATTTCGGTGTAGTTTCTCGCGTGATACACCAGCACATCTTCACCTTCCGGCGTTTGTGTAAAGCTGTTGTGTCCTGGCCCAAACTGGCGGTTTTCATAACTGGTGGTAAAGACCGGGCGCGGTGATTTGTGCCAGTTCTGTGGGTTGAGCGGATCGGCGTTGAGGTCAATCCACAATAATCCCATACAGTAGTTCTCATCGGTGGCGCTGGCGGAATAGCTGATAAACAGCTTATCGCCATGAACCATGACGGCAGGACCTTCGTTGACCCAAAAACCCCGGCATTCCCAGTCATACTCAGGGTGGCTTAGCATGATCGGCTCGCCTTTAATCGTCCATGGATTTTCCAGCTCTGCGAGATAGATATTTGAGTTTCCGGCGATATCGGGAGACTTCTGCGCCCAGAGGTACCACTGTTTTCCCTGATGGTTAAAGGTGGTGGCATCAAGCGCAAAGGTATCAAACTGCGTTTTAATCTGACCTTTCTCAGTCCACTGGCCGGTCAGCGGATCGGCGTCGGCACATTCGAGCGCAAACATGCGATGCTGGAACATCCCCAGCTTGTCGAGCGACTGTGTATGGGTGGCAGCAAAATAGATGTACCACTTGCCTGCCAGATGATGGATTTCGGGTGCCCAGATGAGTTGGCTCATGGGGCCGCTTTCTGGTTTGCGCCAGACGACAACCTGGGCGGCGGTGCGCAACCCTTCCAGCGAGTCGGCCCGGCGTATCTCCAGGCGGTCATATTCGGGTACTGAAGCAATGAAATAATAGTGGCTACCGTCACGTAAGATAAACGGATCGGCACGCTGTTCAATAAAGGGATTTGGCCACTGATTCATTAGGCTTTCCTTACGGTTTCAGTCGTTTTTATATCGTGGTATTCATTCAGTTCACGGTAGTTGGCGCGGCGCTTTTCTAAATCTGTCTGGATTTGCTGCATAAACTCGCGGTCAACTTTCAGCAGACGAACCACGCCTGCGGTAATCAGGTAGCCTACGCCCGGTATGATGGTAAACAGCAGCATAATACCGTTAATGGCAGAGTCGCTTTGCGCTTTCGCCCCAGCGTCGTAGCCGTACCAGGAGAGCAGGAACCCGACCATCGCTCCGGCAATCGCCAGGCCCAGTTTCAGGAAGAACAGGTTACCGGAGAAGCTGATTCCGGTGATGCGTTTACCGGTTTTCCACTCGCCATAGTCATCGACATCCGCCATCAGCGACCAGTGCAGCGGAGAAGGAATTTGGTGCAGGATGTTGAGCAGGAAGTAGAGCACCATAATCATCATGGTTGCTTTCGGATCGAAGAAGTAAAACGCGGCAGAGAAAATCGCCAGGATAATATTGGTCCAGAAGAAGACTTTCAGTTTGCACCAGCGATCGGTTAATACCTTCGCCAGCATACTGCCGATCATCATGCCGACCACACCAAGACTGATAAACAGCGTTGCGAACTGCGTGCTTTGCTGCATAACCCAGGTCACGTAGTACATGGTGGCAGCCATGCGAATAAAGCCCGGACAGACGTTGCACAGTGTTAACAGCAGAATTTTTACCCACTGATCGTTCTTCCACACGTCTTTCAGATCGGCTTTTAAATCATCATTGGTCTGGACAGCAGGGCGTACGCGTTCACGGACCGTAGCGAAGCAAAACAGGAACATACACATGCCGATGAAAGCCAGAACCGCCATCGCCATCTGATATCCTTTGGCTTTGTCTTCCCCGCCGAACCAGTCGGCCATTGGCAGCAAGGTGAGAGACAGAAGCAGGGTTGCAATGCCTACCAACACAAAGCGATATGACTGGCAGGCGACGCGTTCCTTCGGATCGTTGGTGATGACGCTACCGAGCGAGCAGTAGGGAATGTTGATCGCTGTATAAGTAATAGATAGCAGGAAGTAGGTAACGAACGCATAGATAACTTTGCTGTTATAGGTCCACTCAGGGGTGGTAAACATTAGTACGCTGAATAATGCGTACGGGAAAGCCATCCATAAAAGCCATGGACGAAATCGACCATATTTACTACGGGTGCGGTCGGCCATCGCGCCCATTATTGGGTCGGTAACGGCGTCGATAACGCGTACTGAGAGCAGTAATACGCCGACCAGTGCAGGTGCCAGACCAAAAATGTCTGTGTAAAAATAGTTAACAAACAACATGATGGCGCCAAAGATGATGTTGCATCCGGCGTCGCCCATTCCATAGCCGATCTTTTCTTTCACCGTGAGCTTACTGGTTTCCATCAACTGCTCTCCATTAATGAGATATGGAGAGAATTATTGTCCGGCACTGGTGTTTTTGCGTTGCAGGATAACGCCGCTGATATGGACTAAACAGTCGTGAGTGGGAAAGTGTGAGACAGGTAACAACCCCCACCTGACGCAGGTGGGGGGAGGGGGGATTAATGCGCTTTAACCGCACCGGCCGTTTTCTGTTTACACAGGTAGCCGATGCCAAGAATGGCAATCCATACAGGGATTAAGTATACCGAGATCGCCATGCCCGGCGTCATCAGCATAATCACCAGTACTGCAGCCATGAAAATCAGGCACACCCAGTTACCCAGCGGATAGAGCAGCGCCGGGAAGCGGGTGGTAACACCCTGCTGCTGTTTGGCTTTGCGGAACTTCATGTGCGCCAGGCTAATCATTGCCCAGTTGATCACCAGTGCGGAAACCACCAGCGCCATCAGCAAGCCAAAGGCGGATTCCGGTGCCAGGTAGTTGATCAGCACACAAAGAGCCGTCACCAGTGCGGAAACCAGAATGGTGTTCACCGGTACACCGCGTTTATCTACGTTCATCAGCGCTTTCGGCGCATTGCCCTGCTGTGCCAGACCGAACAGCATACGGCTGTTGCAGTATACGCAGCTGTTATAGACAGAAAGGGCGGCAGTCAGCACTACGATGTTCAGGGCATTAGCAACAAAGGTGTCGCCCAGCTCGTGGAAAATAAGGACAAACGGGCTGGTATCGGCCGTGACACGCGTCCACGGCATCAGGGAAAGCAGAACCGCCAGCGAACCCACATAGAAAATCAGGATACGGTAGATAACCTGGTTGGTCGCTTTGGGAATGCTTTGCTCCGGGTTATCCGCTTCTGCTGCGGTGATCCCGACCAGCTCCAGCCCACCGAAAGAGAACATAATAATAGCCATCATCATCACCAGACCGGTGAAGCCATGCGGCAGGAAGCCTCCCTGGTCCCACAGGTTGCTGACGCTGGCCTGCGGGCCGCCGTTACCGCTAAACAGTAACCAGCCGCCGAACAGGATCATCGCTACGACGGCAATGACTTTAATAATGGCGAACCAGAACTCCATCTCACCAAACACTTTCACGTTGGTCAGGTTGATGGCGTTGATCAACACAAAGAAGGCAGCCGCAGACACCCATGTTGGGATCTCCGGGTACCAGAACTGGATGTATTTACCCACGGCAGTTAGCTCAGCCATAGCAACCAGCACGTACAGCACCCAATAGTTCCAGCCGGAAGAGAACCCCGCGAAACCGCCCCAGTATTTATAAGCAAAGTGACTAAATGAGCCTGCAACGGGCTCTTCAACCACCATTTCACCTAACTGACGCATAATCAAAAAGGCGATAAAGCCGGCAATAGCGTAACCCAGAATAATACCCGGTCCTGCAGACTGGATAACGGATGCGCTACCAAGGAATAACCCGGTACCAATCGCGCCACCCAGCGCGATTAGCTGTATATGGCGGTTCTTAAGGCCGCGCTTGAGCTGATCGCCATGCTGTTGACTTTCCATCATGAAACCTCGTGTGTGGTTTTACTCTTCATATTTCGAGTGCTTATTTTTTGAACTACGCAGCAATGCGTGTGTAAGTTTGCAATTCCGTTTGTTGTATTAATTTGTTTACAGATGCTTTTGATGAAATGTTGCCTTAATACTTTTGTCTTGATCAGAATAATGATATGCGAGCGCGAATGCACCTGCTTTATGCGGGGAAGATGACGAGTTGAATAAAAAGAAACCATTTGTAAATGCGAGTTTATCTACCACAAAATTTCCATTTTGAATTTCTATTCAATAATAGTGGTTGATATATCGATAAATAAGCAGGTGAATCGGTTCAGATGAGATAATTTTTCGTTTCAATTCCGTTAAAACTACCCCGGGGTGGGTAAATTTAACATTTGTGCATAGTTACATGTTTGAAACGTTATTTCTGTAATGTTGTTAAAATATGCCTCCTTTACTGATTTCAATCAAAACCTGTATGGACAGAAGGTGAATACTTTGTTACTTTAGCGTCAAGAACATGAAATTGGTAAGACCAATTGACTCCGGGCAAATGGCTTAAGACAGGAAATCATGGCCTACAGCAAAATCCGCCAACCAAAACTCTCCGATGTGATTGAGCAGCAGCTGGAGTTTTTAATTCTTGAGGGGACACTTCGCCCCGGAGAAAAACTCCCACCGGAACGCGAGCTGGCAAAACAGTTCGACGTCTCCCGCCCCTCCTTACGCGAGGCGATCCAACGCCTTGAAGCGAAGGGCTTACTGCTTCGTCGTCAGGGCGGTGGCACTTTTGTTCAGAGCAGCCTGTGGCAGAGCTTTAGCGACCCACTGGTAGAGCTGCTCTCCGACCATCCTGAATCCCAGTTTGACCTGCTTGAGACGCGCCATGCGCTGGAAGGTATTGCGGCTTATTACGCTGCACTGCGCAGCACGGATGAAGACAAAACGCGTATCCGTGAACTCCACCATGCGATCGAGCTTGCTCAACAGTCCGGCGATCTTGACGGCGAATCTGATGCGGTACTCCAGTATCAAATTGCTGTCACCGAAGCGGCACACAATGTGGTGCTGCTCCATTTGCTAAGGTGTATGGAGCCGATGCTGGCCCAGAACGTTCGGCAAAACTTCGAATTGCTGTATGCGCGTCGTGAAATGCTGCCACTGGTTAGCAGTCACCGTACCCGTATTTTTGAAGCAATTATTGCCGGGAAGCCGGAAGAGGCGCGTGAAGCGTCCCACCGTCACCTGGCGTTTATCGAAGAGATCCTGCTGGACAGAAGCCGTGAGGAAAGCCGTCGTGAACGCGCCTTACGCCGTCTGGAGCAACGAAAGAATTAGTGATTTTTCTGGCAGAACGTTAACCAGAAGATGTTGTAAATCAAGCGCCATATAAAGTGCGCGGCAACTAAACGCAGAACCTGTCTTATTGCGTTCTCTGGCGAGAACGCAATGGGACAGGTTCCAGATAACTCAACGTATTAGATAGATAAGGAATACCCCCATGTCAGAACGTTTCCCAAATGACGTGGATCCGATCGAAACTCGCGACTGGCTACAGGCGATCGAATCGGTCATCCGTGAAGAAGGTGTTGAGCGTGCTCAGTATCTGATCGACCAACTGCTTTCAGAAGCCCGCAAAGGCGGCGTGAAAGTAGCGGCAGGTGCAGGGGCCAGCAATTATGTAAACACTATTGCCGTTGAAGATGAACCGGAATACCCGGGCAATCTGGAGCTGGAACGTCGTATTCGTTCTGCTATCCGTTGGAACGCCATCATGACCGTACTGCGCGCGTCTAAAAAGGACCTCGAGCTGGGTGGCCACATGGCATCCTTCCAGTCCTCCGCAACGGTATATGATGTTTGCTTCAACCACTTCTTCCGTGCACGCAACGAGCAAGATGGCGGCGATCTGGTGTACTTCCAGGGCCACATTTCTCCGGGCATCTACGCACGCGCATTCCTGGAAGGTCGTCTGACTGAAGAGCAGATGAACAACTTCCGTCAGGAAGTACATGGCAAAGGCCTGTCTTCCTACCCGCACCCGAAACTGATGCCAGAATTCTGGCAGTTCCCGACCGTATCTATGGGTCTGGGCCCAATCGGTGCTATCTACCAGGCTAAATTCCTGAAATATCTGGAACACCGTGGCCTGAAAGATACCTCTAAACAGACCGTTTACGCCTTCCTGGGCGACGGCGAGATGGATGAGCCAGAATCTAAAGGTGCGATCACCATCGCGACCCGTGAAAAACTGGACAACCTGGTCTTTGTTATCAACTGTAACCTGCAGCGTCTTGACGGCCCGGTAACCGGTAACGGCAAGATTGTTAACGAACTGGAAGGCATCTTTGCGGGCGCTGGCTGGAACGTTATCAAAGTCATGTGGGGCGGTCGTTGGGATGAGCTGCTGCGTAAAGACACCAGCGGTAAACTGATCCAGCTGATGAACGAAACCGTTGACGGCGACTACCAGACCTTCAAATCCAAAGATGGCGCATACGTACGTGAGCACTTCTTCGGTAAATACCCGGAAACCGCAGCACTGGTTGCTGACTGGACTGACGAGCAGATTTGGGCTCTGAACCGTGGTGGTCACGATCCGAAGAAAGTCTATGCTGCACTGAAAAAAGCGCAGGAAACCAAAGGCAGAGCAACTGTAATCCTGGCCCATACCATTAAAGGTTACGGCATGGGTGACACTGCTGAAGGTAAAAACATCGCTCACCAGGTTAAGAAAATGAACATGGACGGGGTGCGTTATATCCGCGACCGTTTCAACGTTCCTGTGACCGATGAGCAGGTTGAAAACCTGTCTTACATCACCTTCCCGGAAGGTTCTGAAGAGCACACTTATCTGCACGCTCAGCGTCAGAAACTGCATGGCTACCTGCCAGCTCGTCAGCCGAACTTCACCGAGAAGCTGGAACTGCCAGCTCTGGAAGACTTCGGTGCGCTGCTGGAAGAGCAGAACAAAGAAATCTCCACCACTATCGCTTTCGTTCGTGCCCTGAACGTGATGCTGAAGAACAAGTCGATCAAAGATCGTCTGGTTCCGATCATCGCTGACGAAGCGCGTACTTTCGGTATGGAAGGTCTGTTCCGTCAGATCGGTATCTACAGCCCGAACGGTCAGCAGTACACCCCGCAGGACCGTGAGCAGGTTGCTTACTATAAAGAAGACGAGAAAGGTCAGATCCTGCAGGAAGGTATCAACGAACTGGGTGCAGGCGCATCCTGGCTGGCTGCTGCGACTTCTTACAGCACCAACGATTTGCCGATGATCCCGTTCTACATCTACTACTCCATGTTCGGGTTCCAGCGTATTGGTGACCTGTGCTGGCAGGCAGGCGACCAACAGGCTCGTGGCTTCCTGATTGGTGGTACTTCTGGTCGTACTACGCTGAACGGTGAAGGTCTGCAGCACGAAGATGGTCACAGCCATATTCAGTCTCTGACTATCCCGAACTGTATCTCTTACGATCCGTCTTATGCGTACGAAGTTGCGGTCATCATGCACGATGGTCTGGAGCGTATGTACGGTGAGAAACAAGAGAACGTTTACTACTACATCACCACGCTGAACGAAAACTACCACATGCCGGCAATGCCAGCAGGTGCCGAGGAAGGTATCCGTAAAGGTATCTACAAACTCGAAACCCTCGAAGGTAAGAAAGGTAAAGTTCAGCTGCTGGGCTCCGGTTCTATCCTGCGTCACGTGCGTGAAGCAGCACAGATCCTGGCGAACGACTACGGTGTAGGTTCTGACGTTTACAGCGTAACCTCCTTCACTGAACTGGCGCGTGATGGCCAGGATTGTGAGCGCTGGAACATGCTGCACCCGATGGAAACTCCGCGCGTTCCGTACATCGCTCAGGTGATGAACGACGCTCCGGCAGTAGCATCTACTGACTATATGAAACTGTTTGCCGAACAGGTTCGTACTTATGTACCGGCTGATGATTATCGCGTACTGGGTACTGACGGTTTCGGTCGCTCTGACAGCCGTGAAAACCTGCGTCACCACTTCGAAGTTGATGCTTCCTACGTGGTTGTAGCGGCCCTGGGCGAACTGGCTAAACGTGGCGAAATCGATAAGAAAGTGGTTGCAGATGCAATCATCAAATTCAACATCGATGCAGATAAAGTTAACCCGCGTCTGGCGTAAGAGGTAAAAGAATAATGGCTATCGAAATCAATGTACCGGACATCGGGGCTGATGAAGTTGAAATCACCGAGATCCTGGTCAAAGTAGGCGACAAAGTTGAAGCTGAACAGTCGCTGATCACCGTAGAAGGCGACAAAGCCTCTATGGAAGTTCCGTCCCCTCAGGCGGGTATCGTTAAAGAGATCAAAGTCTCTGTTGGCGACAAAACTGAGACCGGCAAACTGATCATGATTTTCGATTCCGCCGACGGTGCAGCAGCAGCTGCACCTGCTCAGGCAGAAGAGAAGAAAGAAGCAGCTCCGGCAGCAGCACCTGCTGCCTCTGCGGCGAAAGACGTACACGTACCTGACATCGGCGGTGACGAAGTAGAAGTTACCGAGATCATGGTTAAAGTGGGCGATACCGTTGCGGCTGAACAGTCTCTGATCACCGTTGAAGGTGACAAAGCCTCTATGGAAGTTCCGGCGCCGTTCGCAGGTACCGTTAAAGAGATCAAAATCAACACGGGTGACAAAGTGTCTACCGGTTCCCTGATTATGGTCTTCGAAGTGGCGGGCGCAGCGCCTGCTGCTGCACCGGCTCAAGCGGCTGCTCCAGCAGCAGCGGCGGCTCCAGCTGCTTCCGGCTCGAAAGAAGTTAACGTACCGGATATCGGTGGTGACGAAGTTGAAGTCACTGAAGTGATGGTTAAAGTGGGCGATAAAATTGCCGCTGAGCAGTCACTGATCACCGTTGAAGGCGATAAAGCGTCGATGGAAGTTCCGGCACCGTTCGCAGGTACCGTGAAAGAAATCAAAATCAGCACCGGCGACAAAGTTAAAACCGGTTCTCTGATTATGGTCTTCGAAGTCGAAGGCGCAGCACCTGCAGCCGCTCCTGCACAAGCAGTTGCTCCGGCTCCGGCCGCTGCACCAGCGCCTGCGCAAGCCGCAGCTCCGGCCGCAAAAGCGGAAGGCAAATCTGAGTTTGCTGAAAACGACGCTTATGTTCATGCAACGCCGCTGATTCGTCGCCTGGCGCGCGAATTCGGTGTGAACCTGGCGAAAGTGAAAGGTTCTGGCCGTAAAGGTCGTATCCTGCGTGAAGACGTTCAGGCTTACGTGAAAGACGCTATCAAGCGTGCTGAAGCGGCTCCGGCTGCAGCAGCAGGTGGCGGTATCCCGGGTATGCTGCCTTGGCCGAAAGTGGACTTCAGCAAGTTTGGTGAAATCGAAGAAGTGGAACTGGGCCGTATCCAGAAAATCTCTGGTGCTAACCTGAGCCGTAACTGGGTGATGATCCCGCACGTTACTCACTTCGATAAGACCGATATCACCGATCTGGAAGCGTTCCGTAAACAGCAGAACGCCGAAGCTGAAAAACGTAAACTGGACGTGAAATTCACCCCAGTAGTCTTCATCATGAAAGCGGTTGCTGCAGCTCTGGAACAGATGCCGCGCTTCAACAGCTCCCTGTCTGAAGACGGTCAGCGCCTGACCCTGAAGAAATACATCAACATCGGTGTAGCGGTTGATACTCCTAATGGTCTGGTTGTTCCGGTCTTCAAAGACGTGAACAAGAAGAGCATTACCGAGCTGTCTCGTGAACTGACCGTGATCTCCAAGAAAGCGCGTGATGGCAAGCTGACCGCTGGCGAAATGCAGGGCGGTTGCTTCACCATCTCCAGCATCGGTGGCCTGGGTACTACCCACTTCGCGCCGATTGTGAACGCGCCGGAAGTGGCTATCCTCGGTGTCTCCAAGTCCTCTATGGAGCCAGTGTGGAACGGTAAAGAGTTTATGCCGCGTCTGATGATGCCGATTTCGCTCTCCTTCGACCACCGTGTAATTGACGGTGCGGATGGTGCGCGCTTTATCACCATCATCAACAACATGCTGTCTGACATTCGCCGCCTGGTGATGTAAGCGAAAAAGCCGGCCCGACGGCCGGCTTTTTTCTGGTAATCTCATGAAGTCAGTGAGGTTATTGTGCGAAAGACAAATCGGTTGCCGTTTGTTGTTTCAAAATTGTTAACAATTTTGTAAAATACGGGCGGATAGAACGACCCGCTGGACGACGGGTATAAATTAAGAGGTCATGATGAGCACTGAAATCAAAACTCAGGTCGTGGTACTTGGGGCAGGCCCTGCAGGTTACTCTGCTGCCTTCCGTTGCGCAGATTTAGGTCTGGAGACCGTCATCGTAGAACGTTACAGCACCCTTGGCGGTGTTTGTCTGAACGTCGGCTGTATCCCTTCTAAAGCGCTGCTGCACGTAGCAAAAGTTATCGAAGAAGCCAAAGCACTGGCTGAACACGGTATCGTTTTTGGCGAGCCGAAAACCGATATCGACAAGATTCGTACCTGGAAAGAAAAAGTTATCACTCAGCTGACCGGCGGTCTGGCGGGTATGGCCAAAGGCCGTAAAGTGAAAGTGGTTAACGGTCTGGGTAAATTTACCGGGGCAAACACCCTGGAAGTTGAAGGCGAAAACGGCAAAACCGTGATCAACTTCGACAACGCAATCATCGCGGCGGGTTCCCGTCCGATCGAACTGCCGTTTATTCCGCATGAAGATCCGCGCGTGTGGGATTCCACCGATGCACTGGAACTGAAAACTGTTCCTAAGCGCCTGCTGGTAATGGGCGGCGGTATCATCGGTCTGGAAATGGGTACCGTGTACCATGCGCTGGGTTCAGAGATCGACGTGGTTGAAATGTTCGACCAGGTTATCCCGGCTGCCGACAAAGACGTGGTTAAAGTCTTCACCAAGCGCATCAGCAAGAAATTCAACCTGATGCTGGAAACCAAAGTGACCGCCGTTGAAGCGAAAGAAGACGGTATCTACGTTTCGATGGAAGGCAAAAAAGCCCCTGCTGAAGCTCAGCGTTACGATGCTGTGTTGGTCGCTATCGGTCGTGTACCGAACGGTAAAAACCTCGACGCGGGCAAAGCTGGCGTGGAAGTTGACGACCGTGGCTTCATCCGCGTTGACAAACAGCTGCGCACCAACGTGCCGCACATCTTTGCTATCGGCGATATCGTCGGTCAGCCGATGCTGGCACACAAAGGTGTTCATGAAGGTCATGTTGCCGCTGAAGTTATCGCCGGCAAGAAACACTACTTCGATCCGAAAGTTATCCCATCCATTGCATACACTGAACCAGAAGTTGCATGGGTTGGTCTGACCGAGAAAGAAGCGAAAGAAAAAGGCATTAGCTACGAAACCGCCACCTTCCCGTGGGCTGCTTCTGGCCGTGCTATCGCTTCCGACTGTGCAGACGGTATGACCAAACTGATTTTCGACAAAGAATCTCACCGTGTTATCGGTGGTGCGATTGTCGGTACCAACGGCGGCGAGCTGCTGGGCGAAATCGGTCTGGCGATCGAAATGGGTTGTGACGCTGAAGATATCGCGCTGACCATCCACGCGCACCCGACTCTGCACGAGTCAGTGGGTCTGGCGGCAGAAATCTTTGAAGGCAGCATTACCGACCTGCCAAACCCGAAAGCGAAGAAGAAGTAATCTTCTCCCTTTTGTGAAAACGCCTCTTCGGAGGCGTTTTTTTTGCCTGAAGCTACCCGTTATTTCGGGCAACATGCCGGGTGGCGCTAGTGCTAACCCGGCCTACGGCTTAACCTCGCTTTACGGTGCTACGGGTTGCCAGTTTTTATCCGGATGGAATGTGGTTAACGCTTGTGCTTTCTGCTGTGATTCAACACCGAGATCGGCCTGGTAGACTTTGTCTTCACCGTTAATCATAAAACTCATCACGCCGGTGTGATCGTAGCTAACGGGCCAGGCTACCATGGCAAAACCGCTGGTTTTATCGGGAAGGATTCGGAAGCGATAGCCGTGATAGCCCATGCCCGGCTCCTGTGGACTGAAGGCTGGGCCAAGCGGGCTTGGCGCTTCGCCGGGCGAAACAGGCCAGTACAGACCATCCTTTTTCCCTTCAGAACTGACAATCTTTTGCGCGTATTTCTGGTTCATCGCAAAATAGCTCTGCTGAGCATCCACATAGGCGTGCAACGCCTCGATGGCAGCAAGTTCGTTGCGTCCAATCTCACGAGTCAGGATCTCTTCGGCCGCTTCCTTGATATCAAATTGCCAGCCTGAAGCGTTTTTGACGACCGGGATTGGCAGTTGCCAGTCGCTGTCCCCAACCACAAGATGCGCCGTATTGCCGTCGATAACGGTGCTATGGCGAACCTTCCAGTCGCGCAGGAAGCGGTCAACCGCATCAGGATCGACGCCTTCTGGCGGCAGAAAATCACGCCAGTTTTCCCCGAGCAGGTTGCTCATTGCACTTTCATTTTGCTCACTGATCGCGTTTGCCAGCGCATCGGTCGCCTGGTCTGGTGTGCTGAAGGATTGTTGTGCCATCGCGGTAGCCGAAACCATGAACAACACCATTCCACTGAGTAGTTTATTTTTCATGTCGGTTCCCTTAACGATGACGGAATTCACGGTGCTCAGCACGCCCGCCAGAAGGCTGGCGCGATGGCTGATTACGGGCGACCTGCCGGCTCTGGGCACCTCGCTGTTGCTGTGCCTGCCAGTTGGCGGAGCGACTGTCGTTACCGCTCAGCGCATTGGCGCGCGGCTGACTGGTTCGCTGTTGAAGATTGCGCTGTTGCACATTGCGTTGCTGCGCCGGTTGCGTGATCCTTTTCTCCTGTCGCTGGGCGACTGCCTGACGATTCTCACGTTGCTGTATGCTTGTCCGTTTCGCGGTTTGCGGCTTGGTATCGTAACCGCGGTAGTTATTACGCTGTGAAATTTGCTTCAGCTGTTGGCTGGACGCCTGACGCTGAGCGTCTTTCGTGCCCGAGCGCGCTGTCTGTGGGAATGTTTTCCCCGTTGATTTTTCCATTTGGCTCATCGCAGCCTGGCGCTGGCTATCACGATTGACCGGTCTTTGCTGGGTCGAACTTAAGCCCGTAGCTGTGTTAGTGGAGTGGAAGCGGTTATTGAGTTGGTTATTTGGGTATGGCACACCCTCACGATAGGCCGGGTTATGCTGCCAGGTACGGTTGGCATCTGTCAGCCGTTGACCACTGATTTTATTGAAGTTATCAACGTTAATGTTGATGTTGTTATCACCATTACGGTTATAGCCGCCATGGTTATCCCAGTCATCATTATGATGGTGATCATCGTCGTCATCCCAGTCGATGTTGCTGAAGATGGCATAGGTTGTGGCAACACCGAGGCTGAAGCCTAAACCGTTAACGAAGCTGTTGCCAAACTGCTCGCCGGGCGTTGGTGGCAGATAGGTTGGCGGATAGGCGGTATTCGGCCAGGTACCGTAAACCGTGTTCGGGTTATAGGTTGGAACGTACACCACCTGCGGATCGGCGGATTCAATCTTGATAACCGTTGGGCTTGTTGAGGTGGTCGTGGCTGTTGTGGTCGCTGAACTGGTCGTCGACTCGCTGGTGACGGTTTTAGCTGGCGCCGCTTTAGTCACGGTAGTGACGGTCTGTTGCGGTGTTGATTGCAACGCACCGGTCTGTTGCGCCAGCGCGCGCAGACGTTGAACGGAATCCATGACGTCTTTCGGCTGTGCGAGGAAAGCATCGCCCAGACTTTGTACCCACGGCGGATTTTCACCCATCAGCGACATCAACTGAGGAAAGGCAACCAGCGATTTCACGCTGGGATCCCAGGGTTGGCTGGCAACGGCCTGAATGGCGGCATCGCCCTGCATTTTGGGATTGTCTTTTGACCACTGTGCGGCCTGGATAACGTTAGCCGGATAGGTTGAGGCCATCAAAATTTGCGACAGCAGCGAGTCTGGATAGAGCGCGATAGGCGCAACCCACTGATCGATTTGTGCTGCCGAGTAGGTTGGTGCCGCGGCGGGTGCTGTTTGGTCGGCCGGGGCAGGGGCCGCTACGGGAGCTGGAGCCAATGCTGACGGTTGCTGTGCAACGGGAGCCGGAGCTGCAGGTTCCGTTGTGCGACTTTTAACGAACATCACGCCAGAGGCGGCAAACAGCCCGGCACTGCACAAAAGGACAAGCAGATGTGGCTTAAGGGGCAACTTCATAAAATGACTCCAACGAGACAAGCGCTGTGCCGTGAGGCGTTCCTGTTGCCGCGAGTATTATTCACCCGTGTTAGACAGTTTTGACTTTTATTGGGGATTCGCCCGGTAAGTCCGGAAAAAGAGTGTGAAGATTTATTACACAATTATATCTGATGGCGGGAAAATCGCTGGAATATTCAACCGATCGCGCTTAAAAATCAACCGTTTCAGGGAGGTTTCAGGCAGCCTAAATTGCGTTGCGCCTTGTCGCTATACCATTCTTAACGATTCAGCCAATTTTTTATGTTGCTTTTTTGTAAACGGATTAACACTTAGTGAAAATCCTGTTATTGTGCCTTATGCGGTACCGGGCATTTACCCTACTAACTACTGTCTCACAGGAGCGTGAAGAGAATCGCCCATCTACAAAAGCGCCGCATTATGACAATGAGAGCGAGGAGATATCGTCGTGCTAGAAGAATACCGTAAGCACGTAGCTGAGCGTGCTGCCCAGGGGATTGTGCCAAAACCTTTAGACGCAACCCAAATGGCTGCACTTGTCGAGCTGCTGAAGACCCCGCCTGTGGGCGAAGAAGAATTCCTGTTAGACCTGTTGATCAACCGCGTTCCTCCTGGCGTAGATGAAGCCGCTTATGTTAAAGCTGGTTTTCTCGCCGCTGTCGCGAAAGGCGACACCACCTCCCCGCTGGTTACCCCAGAAAAAGCCATTGAACTGCTGGGCACTATGCAGGGTGGTTACAACATTCATCCGCTGATCGACGCGCTGGACGACGCAAAACTGGCACCAATTGCCGCTAAAGCGCTCTCTTCAACACTGCTGATGTTCGATAACTTCTACGACGTAGAAGAAAAAGCCAAAGCGGGCAACGAATATGCGAAGCAGGTAATGCAATCCTGGGCTGATGCCGAATGGTTCCTGAACCGTCCGGCTCTGGCTGAAAAAATCACCGTTACCGTCTTCAAAGTGACGGGTGAAACCAACACCGATGACCTTTCTCCGGCACCGGATGCATGGTCTCGTCCGGATATCCCTCTGCACGCGCTGGCGATGCTGAAAAACGCCCGTGAAGGTATCGAACCGGATCAGCCGGGCGTGGTTGGCCCGATCAAACAGATCGAAGAATTGCAGAAAAAAGGTTACCCGCTGGCTTATGTGGGTGATGTTGTCGGTACCGGTTCTTCGCGTAAATCCGCAACCAACTCCGTGCTGTGGTTCATGGGTGACGACATTCCTCATGTGCCGAACAAGCGCGGCGGCGGCCTGTGCCTCGGCGGCAAAATTGCACCTATCTTCTTCAACACCATGGAAGATGCGGGCGCACTGCCGATTGAAGTGGACGTGTCGAACATGAATATGGGCGACGTGATTGACGTTTACCCGTTCAAAGGCGAAGTACGCAACCACGAAACCGGCGAACTGCTGGCAAGCTTTGAGCTGAAAACTGAAGTCCTGATCGACGAAGTTCGCGCCGGTGGCCGTATTCCGCTGATCATTGGTCGCGGCCTGACTACCAAGGCGCGCGAAGCGCTGGGTCTGCCGCACTCAGACGTATTCCGTCAGGCGAAAGACGTGGCGGAAAGCAGCCGTGGCTTCTCCCTGGCACAGAAAATGGTTGGCCGCGCCTGTGGCGTGAAAGGTATCCGTCCGGGCGCGTACTGCGAACCGAAGATGACCTCCGTCGGTTCTCAGGATACCACTGGCCCAATGACCCGTGACGAACTGAAAGACCTGGCGTGCCTGGGCTTCTCTGCTGATCTGGTGATGCAGTCCTTCTGCCACACCGCGGCCTATCCGAAGCCGGTGGACGTCAATACGCACCATACGCTGCCAGACTTCATCATGAACCGTGGTGGTGTCTCCCTGCGTCCGGGCGATGGCGTTATCCACTCCTGGCTGAACCGTATGCTGCTGCCGGATACCGTAGGTACCGGTGGTGACTCCCATACCCGTTTCCCTATCGGGATCTCCTTCCCGGCAGGTTCTGGTCTGGTGGCGTTTGCTGCGGCGACCGGCGTGATGCCGCTGGATATGCCGGAATCCGTTCTGGTGCGTTTCAAAGGCAAAATGCAGCCGGGCATCACCCTGCGCGATCTGGTTCACGCCATTCCGCTGTACGCGATCAAACAGGGTCTGCTGACCGTTGAGAAGAAAGGTAAGAAAAACATCTTCTCTGGCCGCATCCTTGAAATCGAAGGTCTGCCGGATCTCAAAGTGGAGCAGGCGTTCGAACTGACCGATGCCTCCGCTGAGCGTTCCGCTGCCGGTTGTACCATCAAGCTGAACAAAGAGCCGATCGTTGAGTATCTGAACTCTAACATTGTTCTACTGAAGTGGATGATCGCAGAAGGTTATGGCGATCGTCGTACGCTGGAACGTCGTGTGCAGGGCATGGGAAAATGGCTGGCGGATCCGCAGTTGCTGGAAGCCGACGCTGACGCAGAATACGCGGCGGTGATCGACATCGATCTGGCGGATATCAAAGAGCCAATCCTGTGTGCACCGAACGATCCGGACGATGCGCGTCTGCTGTCTGACGTACAGGGCGAGAAGATTGACGAAGTGTTCATCGGCTCCTGCATGACTAACATCGGGCACTTCCGTGCCGCTGGTAAGCTTCTGGATGCGCACAAAGGCCAGCTGCCGACGCGCCTGTGGGTGGCTCCGCCAACCCGTATGGACGCCGCTCAGCTGACTGAAGAAGGCTACTACAGCGTATTCGGTAAGAGCGGTGCGCGTATCGAAATTCCAGGCTGCTCTCTGTGCATGGGTAACCAGGCGCGTGTAGCCGACGGCGCAACGGTGGTGTCGACCTCTACCCGTAACTTCCCGAACCGTTTAGGTACCGGGGCAAACGTCTACCTGGCTTCTGCGGAGCTGGCGGCGGTTGCGGCGCTGATTGGCAAACTGCCGACGGCGGAAGAGTACCAGACCTATGTGGCGCAGGTAGATAAAACGGCCGTAGATACTTACCGTTATCTGAACTTCGACCAGCTGTCTCAGTACACCGAGAAAGCCGATGGTGTGATTTTCCAGACCGCGGTGTAATGCGCTAACGCGTTTTGTGTAAAAACACATCAATGCCCGGAGAAGTCTGCTTCTCCGGGCATTTTTATTTCTATTCCTTATACCCGCTACGCTTTTTTTCTGCCGCGCTGCTGCGATAATTACAGCAAGGCGCAATGCGGTATTGGCGCATTGCCGGGAGCAGAGGAAGACATTATGGATTACGAATTTCTGCGCGATATTACCGGAGTGGTAAAAGTGCGTATGTCCATGGGCCACGAGGTGGTGGGGCACTGGTTTAATGAGGAAGTGAAAGAAAACCTGGCCTTACTTGATGAAGTGGAACAGGCAGCGCGGGCGGTTAAGGGCAGTGAGCGCTCCTGGCAGCGAGCAGGGCATGAATACACGCTCTGGCTGGATGGCGAAGAAGTGATGGTCCGCGCTAATCAGCTGGAGTTCTCTGGCGATGAGATGGAAGAGGGGATGAGCTACTACGACGAAGAAAGTTTTTCTCTCTGTGGTGTAGAGGACTTTCTTCAGGTTGTGGCGGCATACCGCGAATTTGTGCAACAGCGTTAATTCATGCGGAGCCTGAGGGCTCCGCAAAACTATCTATTTAACGTAGGCCAGCAGGCTCAGAGAGTCACGTGCCAGCGCTTTGCATTTCTTTGCCGTCGGGATGCCGATACCGCTGAGATCGCGGTAGCTGTCTTCACCCAGCGCTTTCATATTGAAGGTGTCGTAATTACTCAGGTCCCACTGGTTTTGCTGGGCAAAAAAGACCAGTGCGCGACGAATCTGCCCATTAGGCAAATTCTGGTATCCACAGTCATTTTTCAGAAAAACAAAAACTGCCGTTAAATCGGCCATATCTTCGGCTTCGGACTCGCTGAGCGCGTAGCTATTTGCGCATACGGCCATCAGGCTGCCGAACAAAACTGTTCTGAAAAACGTCTTCATTGCTTCTACCACTGCATCACGGAATTTAAACGTTAGCATACTGCGAGCGAAGCGACGACCTTTATTATTAGCCGTTCACTTGACCTTCCCGTAAGGGGAAGGCTTATGCTTAAAAGATAGCCTGCTTAAGCTGCTGAATATAAGGAAGTGATTATGCAACGTCGTGACTTTTTAAAGTACTCCGTGGCGCTGGGCGTCGCGTCAGCGTTACCTCTGTGGAGCCGGAGCGTATTTGCCGCAGACCGCCCTGCATTGCCCATTCCTGACCTGCTAACCGCGGATGCCTCAAACCGTATGCAATTGGTGGTGCAAGCCGGAAAATCGAGCTTTGCTGGTAAAACAGCGACGACCTGGGGATATAACGGCAATTTACTCGGACCTGCGGTCAAGCTGAACAAAGGGCAATCGGTGACCGTGGATATCCATAACCAGCTTGCCGAAGAGACGACGTTGCACTGGCACGGTCTGGAAATCCCCGGTGAAGTCGACGGTGGGCCGCAAGGCATTATCCCGGCGGGCGGGAAACGTTCAGTGACCTTCACGCCGGATCAGCGCGCGGCAACCTGCTGGTTCCACCCGCATCAGCATGGAAAGACCGGCCGTCAGGTAGCGATGGGACTGGCCGGACTGGTGCTGATTGAAGATGAAGAGATTCGCAAGCTGATGCTGCCTAAGCAGTGGGGCATTGATGATGTACCGGTGATTATTCAGGACAAACAGTTCTCTGCTGATGGGCAGGTTGATTATCAACTGGACATCATGACCGCCGCCGTCGGCTGGTTTGGCGATACGCTGCTGACCAATGGGGCGATTTATCCTCAGCATGCCGCACCGCGTGGCTGGTTGCGTCTACGCCTGCTGAATGGTTGTAACGCACGCTCACTGAACATTGCGGCCAGCGACAATCGTCCTTTGTACGTCATTGCCAGCGACGGTGGACTGTTGGCGGAACCGGTAAAAGTGACCGAGCTTCCTATGCTGATGGGTGAGCGCTTTGAAGTGCTGGTGGATGTCAGTGACGGCAAAGCTTTTGATCTGGTCACTCTGCCAGTCAGCCAGATGGGGATGGCGATCGCGCCATTTGATAAGCCGCACCCGGTGATGCGCGTTCAACCGTTGCTGATTACCGCTTCCGGCACGCTGCCAGATTCGCTGACATCCATGCCATCGCTGCCGTCACTGGAAGGTCTGACGGTGCGCAAGCTGCAGCTGTCGATGGATCCGATGCTCGATATGATGGGCATGCAAATGCTGATGAAGAAATACGGTGCTCAGGCCATGGCGGGTATGGATCATGGGAAGATGATGGGCCATATGAATAATGACAATATGGGCCACGGCAATATGAATCATGGCAATATGAACCACGGTGAGATGGGGAATATGCAGCATGGTGATATGGGCAACATGAAGCATGGCGGATCGTTTGATTTCCATAACGCCAACCGGATTAATGGTCAGGCGTTTGATATGAATAAACCGATGTTTGCCGCGGCGAAAGGGCAGCACGAACGCTGGGTAATTTCCGGTCAGGGCGACATGATGCTGCATCCGTTCCACATTCACGGCACGCAGTTCCGCATTTTGTCTGAGAATGGCAAAGCGCCAGCCGCACACCGCGCGGGATGGAAGGACACGGTGCGGGTAGAAGGCGGCGTGAGCGAGGTATTGGTGAAGTTTGACCACGATGCGCCAAAAGAGCATGCCTATATGGCGCACTGCCATCTGTTAGAGCATGAAGATACCGGAATGATGCTCGGCTTCACCGTCTAAATAAATCGCGCTGTGCTTATCCGGCCTGCAGAAATCTCTCGTAGGCCGGATAAAACACTGTCTCTTTACAGCGTTTCATCGCACGACTCCCTCCTCCTGCAAATTCTGCTATTGCACATAAAGTAATCGCCTTTGGAGCCGATAATCATTGGGTACCCAATGTGAGTTCAATGGATGAAATACTATGATTAAAAATGTGCGCGTTATTACCGGCATTCTTCTGGTTCTCGCCATTTTCTGTTTGCTACAGGTCGTGACAGGAAGCTTTTTTTATTCTGCGGTAAACAATGATCGCCATAATTTCCAGAACTCAGGCACCCTGAACGCCCAACAGGAAAATCTGAGTGATAGCGTCAATACGCTGATTAAAACCCGGGTAACGGTAACCCGTGTAGCAATTCGTTTCTTAAAGAACCAACGCGATCCGGCCTCACTGGCGGCAATTGATACTTTGCTAAAAACGGCGAGTGAGTCGATGAAGAAGGCTGAGGGATACTTTGCGCATTATCAGTCATTGCCGCAGGTGTCGGGGCAGAATCCGCAAATTGCATCTGAAATGGAAAAACAGTATCGGCAGATGCACGACGTGATGGCGTTATCGATAGAGTATCTGCGCGCGAATAACTATCAAGCCTATGGCGATCTTGATGCTCAGAAGGCGCAGGATGAAATGGCAGCCAGCTATGACCAGTGGCGTAACGAAAATAACGCGCTGCTTCAGCACGCGGCGGCGGAGAATCAGCACAGCTTTACCCGCATGCAATGGACATTAGGGGCAATTGTCGTCGCTGTGCTCATCGTTCTGGGCATGATCTGGAGCGGGTTGCAGCATATGCTGCTTAAACCCCTGGCGCAGATTATGGAGCATATTCGCATTATTACCCGTGGTGATTTGACCCATCAACTCGACGTCCAGGGACGTAATGAAATGGGGCGTTTGGCGACGGGCTTAGATGAAATGCGACAGTCGCTGATTTCGACAGTCACGTCGGTGCGTAACAGCTCAGAAACGATTCATAGCGGTGCAGCGGAAATCTCATCAGGTAACAACGATCTGTCTTCGCGTACCGAGCAGCAGGCTGCTTCACTTGAAGAGACAGCCGCCAGCATGGAACAGCTTACCGCGACCGTGAAGCAAAATACGGACAATGCGAAACAGGCAACTCAACTGGCTAAGAATGCGTCTGATACTGCCGCACGTGGTGGACGGGTTGTTGATACTGTCGTGCATACAATGAGTGAAATTGCCGGTAGTTCACAGCAAATTGCGCAGATCACCAGCGTCATCGACAGTATTGCTTTCCAGACCAATATCCTGGCGCTCAATGCGGCGGTTGAGGCTGCCAGAGCAGGAGAGCAGGGCCGCGGATTTGCTGTTGTGGCGGGCGAAGTCCGTACCCTGGCAAGCCGTAGCGCTCAGGCAGCCAAAGAGATCAAGGCGTTGATTGATAACTCAACCCACAGCGTGGGGATGGGATCTCAGCAGGTGTCGGACGCGGGTAAAACGATGAAAGAGATTGTCGCTGCGGTTACCCGCGTGACGGACATCATGGGGGAAATCGCCTCCGCCTCGGAGGAGCAGAGTCGGGGAATTGAGCAGGTGAGTCTCGCGGTCTCGCAGATGGACAGTGTCACACAACAAAACGCCGCGCTGGTAGAGGAGTCTGCCGCCGCCGCCGCTTCGTTGGAACAACAAGCTGAACAGTTACGCCTGGCCGTGGCGGCATTTCGCATCACTCGCGATGCCTCCAACAGTGAGCATCGAAAACCACCTAAGGATACTCCACGAGCGACCTCCGCGGGGAGTTCGCCACAAGACCCACACTGGGAAACGTTTTAGCCACAGGCTGCCGTGCGCTCCTGGTGTTGATTAATAAGCGTACAAAAAACGACGCAAACAGGTTCTCCTGTGAACTATCAGAGGAACCCGCTCTCTTTACTGGTATACTTCATCAACTGAATTGTTTGTATGCTGTCGCAAGTTTTGTGGTTAGAGCGGGTCGCCGTCTGTCAGTCGGTGTATCAACGTAAGCGCTTTCTTTCGATCTGCATGATGTGTCAACTGATAAAAATCAGTGAGTTATAGGGTTTATGAAACATACTGTTGAAGTGATGATCCCGGAAGCGGAGATCAAAGCGCGTATTGCTGAACTGGGGCGCCAGATTAACGAACGTTACAAGGACAGCGGCAGCGATATGGTGCTGGTTGGTCTGTTACGTGGCTCATTTATGTTTATGGCGGATCTGTGCCGCGAAGTGCATGTCTCTCACGAAGTCGATTTCATGACGGCATCCAGCTACGGTAGCGGAATGTCTACCACGCGTGATGTTAAAATCCTGAAAGACCTGGATGAAGACATTCGTGGCAAGGACGTGCTGATTGTCGAAGACATCATCGACTCCGGCAATACGTTGTCCAAAGTGCGTGAAATTCTGAGCCTGCGCGAGCCGAAATCCCTGGCTATTTGTACGCTGCTGGACAAACCTTCTCGTCGTGAAGTGAATGTTCCTGTCGAGTTTATCGGCTTCTCAATTCCTGATGAGTTTGTGGTCGGTTACGGCATCGACTATGCCCAGCGTTATCGCCATCTGCCGTACGTTGGCAAAGTGGTGCTGCTGGACGAGTAATTGGCTGGAGCGCCTGATGGCGCTTCGCTTATCAGACCTACGGTGTAGGTTTGTAGGCCGGGTAAGGCGTCGCCGCCTCCCGGCAATGTCACATTATTTATGGTTGCTGTGTTTCTGACTCAGGTTAGATAAGCCCTGGCGATAGCGCTGCTCCAGCGTTTCGCGGCTGGTGGCGGTGACGTCCAGATCGCGCAGCAGACCGTCATGAATGCCGTATGCCCAGCCGTGAATGGTCACTTTCTGACCGCGCTTCCAGGCTGAACGCATAATGGTTGAGTGGCCCAGGTTATAGACCTGTTCCATGACATTCAGTTCGCACAGGGTGTCCATGCGACGTTCCTGCGGCATTTCGCCCAGCAGTGAGCTGTGTTTGAACCAGATATCGCGGATGTGCAGTAACCAGTTATCAATCAGCCCCTGTTCTTTATTTTCAATTGCCGCCTGGACGCCGCCGCATCCATAGTGGCCGCATATAATAATATGTTCCACTTCCAGCACATCCACCGCATACTGAACCACTGAGAGACAGTTCAGATCGGTGTGAATAACCAGATTAGCAACATTACGGTGAACAAACAGTTCACCCGGTTCAAGACCGGTTAAACGTTCAGCGGGAACGCGGCTATCGGAACATCCAATCCATAGAAAACGCGGATTCTGGGCATGCGTCAGCGTTTCAAAAAATCCGGGATCCTCTTCTACCAGCATCTTTGACCATAGTGCATTGTTGCTGATGAGTGTATCTATGTCTTTCATGGAGTTGTACGACCCGAAGCCAGATAAATTCGATGGGCTAATATAGGGTAACTCCAGCATTAATTAAACTATATATAAAATGTCAGAACGTAAGGTAAGTATAAAAACATGACCATTGCTCTGGAACTTCAACAACTTAAAAAAACCTATCCCGGTGGCGTTCAAGCGTTACGCGGCATAGATTTGCAAGTCGAAGCGGGTGATTTCTATGCGCTTTTGGGACCGAATGGCGCAGGAAAGTCCACCACCATTGGGATAATCAGCTCGTTGGTGAATAAAACCTCCGGGCGGGTGAGCGTTTTCGGGTACGATCTCGAAAAAGATACGGTTAACGCTAAACGCCAGCTTGGTCTGGTACCGCAGGAGTTTAACTTTAACCCGTTTGAAACCGTGCAGCAGATCGTGGTGAATCAGGCGGGTTACTACGGTGTTGAGCATAAAGAGGCGGTCAAACGCAGCGAATTATATTTAAAGCAGCTCGATTTATGGGAAAAACGTAACGAGCGTGCGCGCATGCTTTCCGGCGGGATGAAACGCCGTCTGATGATTGCCCGTGCGCTGATGCACGAGCCAAAATTACTCATCCTGGATGAACCAACGGCGGGCGTCGACATTGAGTTACGTCGTTCAATGTGGGGCTTTTTAAAGGATTTAAACGACAAAGGCACCACCATTATTCTGACCACCCACTATCTCGAAGAAGCGGAAATGCTGTGTCGCAATATCGGCATTATTCAGCATGGTGAGTTGGTGGAAAATACTTCGATGAAGAGCCTGCTCTCCAAACTGAAATCCGAGACTTTTATCCTCGATCTGGCGCCGAAAAGCCCGCTGCCGAAACTGGAAGGTTATCAGTACCGGCTGGTCGACACTTCCACGCTGGAAGTGGAGGTTCTGCGTGAACAAGGGGTCAACAGCGTCTTTTCTCAGCTGAGTGCGCAGGGCATTCAGGTATTGAGTATGCGTAACAAAGCGAACCGACTGGAAGAACTGTTTGTTTCTCTGGTTCATGAAAAACAAGGAGATCGCGCATGATGCAGCTTTACTGGGTTGCGCTGAAAAGCATCTGGGCGAAAGAGATCCACCGCTTTATGCGTATCTGGGTCCAGACTTTGGTGCCTCCCGTCATCACCATGACGCTCTATTTTATTATCTTTGGTAACCTGATCGGCTCGCGTATCGGCGAAATGCATGGCTTTAGCTACATGCAGTTTATTGTGCCGGGGCTGATTATGATGGCAGTGATCACCAACTCGTACGCCAACGTGGCCTCGTCGTTCTTTAGCGCCAAGTTTCAACGCAATATTGAAGAGCTGCTGGTCGCCCCGGTGCCGACGCACGTGATTATTGCCGGTTTCGTCGGCGGCGGCGTGGCGCGTGGCCTGTGCGTAGGCATTCTGGTGACGGCTATTTCACTGTTCTTCGTGCCGTTCCAGGTGCATTCCTGGGTCTTTGTGGCGCTCACGCTGGTGCTAACGGCAGTACTGTTCTCGCTGGCCGGATTGTTGAACGCAGTCTTTGCAAAAACCTTTGATGATATCAGCCTGATCCCCACCTTCGTGCTGACGCCGCTGACCTATCTGGGTGGCGTGTTCTATTCGTTAACGCTGCTGCCGCCGTTCTGGCAGGGACTGTCGCATCTGAACCCAATTGTCTACATGATTAGCGGCTTCCGCTACGGCTTCCTGGGTATTCATGATGTTCCGCTGGTCACCACGTTTGGCGTGCTGGTGGTGTTCATTGCGGCGTTTTACTTGCTGTGCTGGTACCTGATTCAGCGCGGACGCGGCCTGCGTAGCTAATTCTTTCTTCCTCTTCCTGGCCGGGAGAGGAAGACTTTTGATGCTTATCACCATTACCGATTTATCACCCTGATAAACTACTTGCCTGCTAAGGAGGTAGGCAATGTTAGGTTGGGTAATTACCTGTCATGACGATAAGGCACAGGATATGCTGCATCGTCTGGAGAAAAAGTACGGTCCGTTGGAGCAATGTCAGGCGGTAAGTTTCTGGCGTGGGCTCAGCTCGAATATGTTAAGCCGCATGATGTGCCATGCCCTGCATGCCACCGACTCAGGCGAGGGCGTGATCTTCCTGACGGATATGGCCGGGGCCGCGCCGTACCGCGTGGCCTCGTTAATGAGCCACAAACACCCCCAGTGTGAAGTGATTTCAGGTATCAGCTACCCATTACTTGAACGAATGGTTTCGTCGCGGGAATCGCTGAGCAGTTCTGCGTTTCGCGATTGCATCGTCGCGCTTGGCGGCCCCGAAGTCACCAGCCTCTGGCATCAACAACAAAAAAATCCCCCCTTCGTGTTGAAGCATGATTTGTATGAGTATTAATCATTGGTATTGATGGCGCTTTTGCTACAATAACCGAGGTTTCTCGCCTCGGTTATCTCAGATGGTTATGCGCGTTCTGTTTTTTCTGTTGCTCCTGTTCTCTGGCAGCGTCGCCGCGGCTTTGCCTGCTCGCTATATGCAAACCACCGAAGCGGCCGCCGTATGGGCGCAGATTGGCAATAAGATGGTGACGGTCGGGAATATTCGCGCCGGGCAGATCCTTGCCGTTGAGCCCATCGCGGCAGACTATTACGAATTTACCTTTGGCTTTGGCACCGGATTTATTGATAAGGGACATCTGGAGCCGGTTCAGGGGAGGCAGAAAGTTGACGATGGTCTGGGCGATCTCAATAAACCGCTTAGCAATCAAAGCCTGGTAACCTGGAAAGATACGCCGGTGTATAACGCTCCAGATATCGGTAGCGCCCCGTTTGGCGTGCTGGCAGATAATCTGCGCTATCCCATTATCAGTAAGCTTAAAGATCGACTCAACCAGACGTGGTTCCAGATCCGCATTGGCGGCAGGCTGGCTTATATCAGTGCTCTGGATGCGCAGGAAGACAACGGCATCCCGGTGTTAACGTATCATCATATTCTGCGCGATGAAGAGAATACCCGCTTTCGCCATACCTCCACGACGACCTCTGTACGCGCGTTTAGCAACCAGATGGCCTGGCTCCAGGACCGCGGCTACACCACGTTGACGATGTATCAACTGGAAGGCTATGTACGCAACAATATGAACCTCCCGGCGCGGGCGGTGGTGCTGACGTTCGACGATGGCCTGAAGTCGGTGAGTCGTTATGCTTACCCGATTCTGAAGCAGTATGGCTTTAAAGCCACGGCGTTTATCATTAGTTCACGTATCAAGCGTCACCCGCAGAAGTGGGATCCGAAATCGCTGCAGTTTATGAGCCTTTCTGAACTGAACGAGATCCGCGACGTGTTCGACTTCCAGTCGCATACTCATTTCCTGCACCGTGTGGATGCCAATCACCGGCCAATCCTGCTGAGTCGAAGCTATCACAACATTCTGTTTGATTTTGCCCGTTCTCGCCGGGCGCTGTCCCAGTTCAATCCTCACGTCCTGTATCTTTCGTATCCGTTTGGCGGCTATAACACTACGGCGGTACAGGCGGCGAGCGAGGCTGGTTTTCATCTGGCGGTGACGACGGTGAAAGGGAAGGTGAAGCCGGGGGATAATCCGTTCTTACTGAAGCGCTTGTATATTCTAAGAACGGATTCGCTGGAGACGATGGCGCGGCTGATCAGCAATCAGCCGCAGGGGTGACGCTTATTCGTAGGTGATAGTAAACGTGGCCGAATTTTCGAAAATACCGGCCTTAACAGTACCCAGTTTCTTTAACTGTCCGGTGAACGGGATGGAGTAACTTTCATGAAACCAATCGCCATCGCCTGAAAAATCTACACCAAATGCTTCGGTCCCATCAAATTTGACTGAATGCCAGTTGCCGTTGACCTGTGCGGCAAGTGCGATACCAATGCCTTCAGCGGTGCCACTCGCTCCATTGGTCAAATAATTGCCTGAAGCATCGCTTGGGCCATTTACTGTGATGGAGAATTTGTTCATCGAGCACTGGAATAAATCGAGTGTAAAGGTTCTCTTCTCCGTAGTGTCACCGCTGCTAAAATCGGACGTGTAGAAATCACCAAAGTTAACGGTGCGATCATAAGCATCACCATTGACGCCGTAGGTTCGGCAAGTGGGTTCGGCTAATGTGAATAACACCGAACCACTGCTGATATTCATCGTGACTTTATTTGCGTGCAGCGTTCCCATCTGCATAGAGCCGATGGTGCCGCCTATGGCCCTTACCTGCGTCTGCCCTGGATGAGGACGGTATTCCGGGGTCTGGTACAGCGTGAAAAAGACATCCCAGTTTTTTTCACTCCCTTGATAACCTGCACTGGAAGCACTACTTTTTCTTGTTGTTCCCAGAGGGGGCAGGTCTAAATACAGTTGCTGACCGCCAAGGCAGTTACTCGCACATCTGACCCCATAGGTATAAACAATACCAGGGACGTTGGTTTTTAGTAGCCCAACCGTCTCACCGCTAGTGTATGTTGTCGTGTAGGTGGAATCCATCATACTGGCATCGGGTGGGAATAATTCAACGACGTTATTGGAACCTTCAACAGGGCACGTTATTACGCCACTCATACCGGAAAACAGTAGAGAACTTTCTGGGTTGACATCAGTGAAGGGTTCCGGCAGCGTCAGGCCGCCTATTGCCCCAATCGCCTGGTTACTTGTCCAGACATCAGGAAGTGTAATCGTATAATTATTCTTGAACCAACAGTTATACGCCAGTGCCTGTCCTGCAAATGTAGAGAGCACACAGAAGAGTAACGGCAGTAAATAACGCAATTTCATCATAAATCCCTTTATTGATAGGTAACGTCGACCACCACATTACTGGTGATGACTCCGTTGCCTACGTCGCCGGTGTTCTGATAACGGGCGTAAAACGCGTAATCCGCAGGAAAGCGCGGTTCGGCTTTCCCGGAAAGGTCATACACCACATCGGAAGTGCCATCATCGTTCAATACGTTGGTATGGAACGCTTCAGAAAAAACCACTACCCCAACGTTACTGGCCTGGCCGCTGGTGGCATTATTGGCAAACACGCGTTTGTTAAGCGGGTCAATACCAAATTGCGGCGTAAACTGAAAATGAACCTGCTGGCTGTTGTTGCTTTCCGTACCGGAAATATCGCAGCTGACCACCTGGATGACAAACGGCGTACCGCCTGCGTCGGTCTCTGGTTGCAGGCGGTTGCTGTTATCTGCGTTGTAAAACCAGTCTTGAGACACTGTGGGCAACGTCACATCACTACCGTCTTTTAAATTTATCTGGCAGGTATTCGCAAGGATCCTGGCCGTAAAATTCACGTTCACTCCGCTGTCCTCCGCCGGACTGGCAGCAGACCATAGCCCTGCTGTCAGCGCAGCCAGTAAAACGAAGGCTGATTGTGTAGAAAGGAGTTTCTGTTGCATTGTTGCCCATCCATGGCTTATTCGTAACTTATTGAAAAGGTAACGGGTGCAGTAGCTGTGCCGACGCCAATGTCTGATGCCGTTTTACCGTTTGCCAGTACCAGTGTGGCGTACATATCAAAGGTGACGCTAGTGCTTAATCTGCTGGCACCAAAGCTATGGTGGATCGTGTCATCACCTCCCGTGGGGGTCATAGCACAGTTAAGCGGATGCGGTGTTTTCTGTGAGCTGTGCTCTTCCTGATGTATTTGTATGGAGGTGTTGGTATTTGTCGCGTCGTTAGTGGGGTAATTGGTGCTGTCGCAGGTGCCGCCGGTTGCCTGCGCGGTAATATAAATATCGGACACCCCCGCACACTCTTTGAATGCGATGTAAAACGGTTTTTTGGCCGCATCTGTCCCAACATCATTTTTATAGATATTGCCAATATCCACGGCACTTGTCGCAGCGCCTGTTCCGTCCTGAACCTCAAAATTACATGTGCCAGAAATAAGTTCAGATGAAAACGTAATGGCTAATGAGTCTGTACCTGTCGTTGCGGCATAGCTCACCGTGCTGAATAACCCACCAGCCATCACCAGGGCGAGAAAAAGAGAATTAGATTTCATTGTAGCGCTCCGTAATATCATCGCTGGAATTATTCATAGTTAAAGTTAAACGTTGCGATCGCGTTAAACTTACCCGTGGTCAGACCGACTGTGGTGGTCGAGGTTGGAACTAAATGGGCAATCAAGTCCAGTTGCTTTCCATCACCCACTTCACTGGCTGTGTCCCAGAGAATCACTTCTGAACCGTCCGTGCTCGCGGTCGTACTCGTGAAGATGGTGAACGGTTGATCTGGTGCGCTGGCACGAGCAATCTTCACACCGACGCCTTTTGCGTCGCCATCGCTTGTGCTGCTGGGAACTAATACCTTGTTGCCGTTTTGGGTGCCTGTAATGGTCGTTTTAATGCTTTGCAGCGATGTTGGACAATCACTGGCCTTGATATTAAAGGCGGCGATAGTCGGGCCCGAGGTCGCGGTACTGTTTTGCTCATTGATGAGGTCACCCAACGTGACTTTGTGATCGGCGTCGCCAATGTAAACAGTGGCTGCGCCGCCCGCGGCACCATCATTAACCGCCATGTTGCAGGTCGTTGCCAGTATTCTGGCGGTAAACGTGACATCAAATTGACTTGGTGTCGCATGGGTTGTGAGAGGAATGGCAGAACCAATGGCCAACGCCAACATGGCGATCGGCAGACCACGGCAATATTTAACGTTTTGATGTGTCATTAAGGAAGCTCCCTGTAAAATAATGACTTATTGCATATGGCAGCGCTGACCATTCAGGACGGTGGTTAAACCCGCCTTGAGTGCGCTATCCGTAATTTTATAATGGACGGTACAGTCGCTATCTGCTTCGTTACCCCAGACCACCCGCAGATTGCCTTCTTCTTCCACGCCGCGCACATAGGCTTGTCCCGCCTGACCCACAACGCCAACCCGTTCGCCTTTCTCGCTCAGAACATCGGCACCCAGCGGGATAAAGCCCTTATCATCGCGCAATAATTCAAGGATGACCGAACGGCCTTCGTCAGTGGCAAACTCGACTTTTACCACTGCGCCATCGCGCGGTACGACGTTTTCACTGGTATTTTTCACTTCCACATCACGCTCCAGCGTGCTGATATTTAATCCCACGCGGTTTTCACGGTAGGCGGAGGCGTAAGGCATAAGCGCGTAACCGGAGCTATTCAACTCACCCTGTCCGTAGCCCAGTTTTGCGCCTTCGGCACCGCTGGCGTGAACGAGAATAATGGGGGAGTTGTTGTCTAATGAACCGGGTGACAGAGTTACGCCGCCTGAGTGCAGCACCATCCCGCCGTTATAGCTCGCGGAATACTGCCTGCTGCCATCGTCAGAGAACGAGGACGAAACAGAGAGCGGCCCGTATGGGCTTCGCCATGAACCATAGCCACTCACCTGATTCAGGTTACTATCATCATTGTTGATATTGTTGGCCGTGCTGATGGAGTAGTTAAACAACCCGTTCCGGGCGCTGCCGCTCGCGGAGTTATTGATATTGGCGCTGCCTTTTGTATCGCTATTTACGCTCATATTCAGCGTGTTGAAACCGGCAACACCTTTACCATCGCTGGAGAACACATCCAATGGGACGCTGATGCTAAAGTAGATACTATCGTCGCGCTCCCCTTCTTCGTCGTAGGAGCGTTGCACGGAGAGGCTATAACTGCCGTAGCGGAAGCTGTTGCTGTAGCCGATGTTATAGCTGGAGGTGTTACCACTGTTGTTCCAGTAATCTTCCCAGGAACCAGAGGCATAGAAAGAGCCGTAATTTTCCCCGTAAAAGTCCAGCGGTTGGCTAATGCTTACCTGATACTGGTTTTTTGTACGCTGATAGTTGCTGTAGAGCGCTTCGCTAGAGTCGTAGATGCTGCGATCGTCGCGACCATGTTTAATGTCGTCGTTAAGCTGCGCCGCATCGCTCAGGCTGAGATAATCTTTCGTTGAGAAGCGATATGCCGCGATGTTGAATGACGTGTCGGTCGCTTCGATCATTTTACTGTAGGTCAAACGGTAGCTCTGACCTGAGAGCGAGCCCAGATTCTCAATATCCGCCTGTGAGTGCGTGACGTCCAATGCAAAAGCACCGATACGCGTATTCATCGCGACACCCAACAATCCGGCGTAAAAATCCATATCGGTAAACTGCACACCAGCATAACCGGTAAAGGTGTTATTGATGCCGTAATAACCGGTGGCATAGCCGACCTGGGGGGCATCATACAGTGAGTCATTGTTCAGCTCACCCGCGCCAAACTCCCAGCGTGTAGCTCCAGGACGCACCATTTGCGTCACAGAAGAGTAAGGCACCACAAAGGTATGCTTGCTGCCGTCAGACTCTTCAACGGTCACTTCGAGATCGTTACCAAAACCGGTGGTACTCAAATCATTTAATTCGAATGGCCCTGGCGGGACGGTCGTTTCATATATTTTTCGGCCGCTTTGCTCGACGCTGACTTTGGCGTTGCTGTTGGCGACGCCACGGATCACCGGCGAATAGGAGGTAGTCCCTTCCGGGCGCATGCGGTCATCGCTGTACAAACGCATCCCGCGAATACTGACGGAATCAAAGGTATCTCCATCGGTGTAGGTTTCACCCGCCACAAGTTGAGCGGATAGCACGGGAATATCGCGTTGGAGATAAATATCCTGGCTGGTGTACGATGTGCCATTGTCGCTATCCCAGTCCAGAGTGCCGCGAGAACGCAGATGCCATGCCCCCAAATTGAGGCCATATTGCAGGCCCGCATAGGCGGTATCCGTTGTATAACCATCGGTTTCCCGGTGCCAGCTGTTAATATTGTATGATAATAACGCTGCGGGAATACCCGCATCCCATAAAGACGGATCGACATAACCCGGTGGACGCTTTAACACGTAAAGTTGTGGCACGGTCAATTCCAGAACCAGTTTTGAACTGTCGAAATTCACCGATGAACTGGGATAGATTGTTTTAACATCGACGCAGGTCGACTCGCCCATGCTATCATCTGGCACGGCTTTGATATCAATACCGGCTTGTTTAAGCAGTTGAGCCGTAATACAAGGCGTGGCGCGGGATGTGCCGTTGTCTTTAAACTCCACCTCTTGCGTAACGGTATTTATTCCGTTTAGGCTGATTTTGACCCGATAAATACCCGGCGGAACAGGGTTGCCCTGAGCATATCTGTTAACATCAACAGTGCTGCCCATATTCAATAAAAATTGCTCGTTAAATTCTACCTGTTCTTCAGTTTCAGGCTTAGTTGATTGCGTAGATGTATTTTCAGCTGCCTGAGTCGAAAGCGGGAATGTCGCGCTGATAGCGAGGCATAATAAAGAGCGTCGAAAAAACATAGCAACCCCAGAAAATAAATGAAGATGGTTCTTATATATGATGTTGTGTATTAACTCGTTTATTTTGTTACTTTAGATACTATTTTCTCGGTGCCGCCATAATCATTAATGGCGATATATTCCACTTCACCACTGGTCGTACTGCTAAGACCTTTTACTGGCATCGTTTCACTAGAGAAGGGTTTAATTGACTGTGTATTAATTTCATATTTTTTGTCGCCAATTTTAAATACTGCACCAGAGATGGAAACGTTGTACGGGGAGTCATTGCGGCCAACAACAGACAGCTTGCCACCTTGCAGCGTTTGTGACCATTTCACTTGTTTCATCGCTTCTTTGGCGGTGCCTTTCAGCCCATCAGGACGGAAAAACATCTTAATACGGGTGCGAAAAGCGAGCTGCAATTGGTTCTGGCTTTCACCGTCTTTTTGGGCCGATTTTTTGGGGATTTCCAGAACGTTAAACCAGAATAACGACTCCCGATCCTGTGCTAACGGTTGATTCAGATAGGTCACACGGACAGACTGGCCTTTGCCAGGATCCATTCGCGTAATCGGCGGTGTTATGACAAACGGCAATTTTAATTCTTGTGGGCTGACATTTGCGCGTCCGTCGTCTATCCAGATTTGCAACAGCAGTGGATTTTGACCCCGGTTGGTCATATTCACAATCACATCTTTCATGGATTGTTGGTAAACAATTCGCGTGCCGGAGATCACAACATCGGCGCTACTCTGAAAAGAGGCGAAACCAATAACTGCGGCTATAAGCGTTTTTAACCCTGTTTTCGTGTGTGAGCTGAACATCATGGGATCCACTTCCTTTTGGATTAGAAAGAAACATCCCCTGGAGTCGCCAAGGGATGTAGAAAGGCAACGGCCTTATTACTTATTCATAGCTAATGGTGTAAGTGGTATAAGCGGTAACGGTACCATCAGTCACAGCAGTATCTGTCTTGGTGTAGGCAACTTTATAAGTCAGTGAAGCATGACCGTTTGCATCTAACGGTTGTTTCTGGTCATTGTTTGCCTGACCCATTTTGACCTGGCTGTTGTCAGCGTTTTTCAGCACCAGTGCAACGTTATCGGCTGCGCCTTCAATATTTTCTTGCGGGAACAACAGGCCGCTAGAGTCGGTAGTTGTGCCGTTAAACGTATTGAACTGTACGCTGATATTTTTGTTTTCGTCTGGAGTGACTGTACCTGGGCAAGTTACATCCATAGTGAAGTTAGTTTCACCGAGAACACTGGCTACGTCGTTATTAGAAGCACCAGTGAAGTCAGTAATGTCTACAGTTTTCAATGCAACTTTGAAATCTTCTTGATTCTGAGTCACTGAATCGGCCAGCATTTTAACAGTACAGGTATTCGGGTTTACCAGACCGTTAAACTGGATGTGACCAGCGTTGAGATTCTCTGCCATTGCAGAACCAGACATGATAGCCATTACTGCTACAGCCAGTGTGTATTTTTTAAATGCCATGATAATAAATATCCATATTGATTGATAGGGACTAAAGATATAATTTATATCTTTAGCTTCTTGCCGTTAAATATAACATCTAATTGAGTTATATATTAATTTTCGAGGAGTGTATTAGATGTGGGTTGTCAGCATCAAATTAGTTTATGTGTAATGATTTTTAAATTTTTCTAAAATAAATTCAATGTATATTTGTGTTTTATTTTATTTGTTTTTTGGATAATAAGGGGAGGGGTGATGTTTTTATATCATATAATTTATTTCTCTCAAGTGTATTTGATATTTTTTATTTGAATATTATTTATTTGAGCATTATTTATGATGATTAACGTCTGTTGTTATGTTGATTTTTTGGGGGAGAGACTTAAAAGGAGTCATGATTAATTGACTCCTTGTATATAAATTTTGAATACCTGTTTTAGGCAACCTGTACCGGAATCGCTTTTGCTGTGCGCTTCATTTCGTTGTCACCTTCGAAGTAAGCCACTTTCGGACGCCATGTACGGGCTTCTTCGTCAGACATGGTGACGAAGCTTGCGATAATCACAATGTCGCCAACTTCAGCGCAGTGTGCCGCTGCACCGTTCACCGAGATGATTCTGGAGCCGCGTTCAGCCGCAATGGCATAGGTTGAGAAACGTTTACCATTGGTCACGTTCCAGATATCAATAGCTTCGTTTTCCAGAATACCTGAGGCATCAAGGAAATCCTGGTCGATGGCGCAGGAGCCTTCGTAATGCAGGTCCGCCTGCGTGACTTTTACGCGGTGGAGCTTGCCTTGCAGCATGGTGCGAATCATAACTTCTATACCCTGTCGTTTACCTTGGCTAAGCAGGCGCGACTGGCCTGCTTTGAGAAATCTTCAGGCAGTATTGCCCGATTTTTAACCCCTGTCTACTGGGCTAATGTAACGCTTTGATTATCGATCAGACGTGCCTGACCCAGCCATGCAGCGGCCAGAATCACCGCGCGTTTACTGGTTTCAGTCAACTCCAGCAGCGTGTCGGCATCACGAATCTGAATATCGTCGGCGCGGAAGCCTTTTTCATTCAGTTCTTGTTCGGCAATGGTAATAATTTCTTGCAGCTCACGATTACCCGCAATCAGCTTTTCAGCGATACCGTTCATCACGTTGTGCAGGCTTGGCGCAATTTTACGCTGTTCTGCCGTCAGATAACCGTTACGTGAGCTGAGGGCCAGACCGTCTTTGGCGCGAATAATCGGTACGCCAACGATCTCAATGTCATAACCCATGTCCGCTACCATTTTGCGGATCAGCGCCAGCTGTTGGAAATCTTTTTCACCAAAGCAGGCGATATCGGGTTGGATCAGGTTAAACAACTTGCTGACGATAGTGGAAACACCACGGAAGTGGCCTGGACGGCTGGCACCTTCCAGCATGGTAGAGAGACCGGGAACATCAACGAAAGTCTGGCCTTCCAGACCATGCGGGTAGATCTCTTCAACGGCCGGAGCAAAGACATAATCGACTTTACGCTTGTTCAGCTTTTCGCAATCTTCCTGCAGGGTACGCGGATAGCGCACCAGATCGTCCGGTCGGTCAAACTGCATCGGGTTAACGAAAATGCTGACGAACACCACATCAGCCCGCGCTTTTGCTTCATCGACCAGTTTCATATGGCCGTCGTGCAGGTTGCCCATGGTGGGAACCAGAGCGACGCGTTTACCTTCCTGACGCAGACGACGAATATGCTGGCGCAGCAGCGGCAGGGTTTCAATGATTAACACAACAAGACTCCTTAATGGAAACTGTGCTCTTCGCCCGGATAAACGCCGGACTCCACTTCAGCCATATACTGCCGCACTGCGGCGCGCATGTCGCCTGCTTCATTGAGGAAATTCTTCGCAAATTTCGGGATGTGGCCGCCGGTAATGCCAAACGCATCATGCATAACGAGAATTTGTCCGTCGGTGACGTTACCGGCGCCAATACCAATCACCGGAATCGACAGCGCTTCCGTGACGCGCTTCGCCAGCTCAACCGGCACGCACTCCAGCACCAGCAGCTGAGCGCCAGCGGCTTCTAAGGCCAGCGCATCATCCAGCAGTACCTGCCCGGCGTCGCCGCGGCCCTGAATTTTATAACCGCCGAAGATATTCACCGACTGGGGCGTTAATCCCAGATGGCCGCAAACCGGCACCGCGCGTTCGGTGAGCATTTTCACCGTATCTACCAGCCAGGCGCCGCCTTCGATTTTGACCATATTAGCGCCCGCGCGCATAACCACCGCAGCGTTTTCAAACGCCTGCTCCGGAGTGGCATAAGCCATAAACGGCAGGTCGGAGAGCAGTAGACAGTTAGGCGCGCCACGACGCACGGCACGAGTGTGGTAAGCGATATCTTCAACGGTCACGGGCAGAGTGGAGTCATGCCCCTGAATCGTCATGCCCAGCGAGTCGCCAACCAGCATCACATTGATACCTTCGTCGGCAAATAACTTAGCGAAGCTGTAGTCGTAGGCGGTAATTGTCGCGAAGCGTTTTTTCTCTTGCTTGCATTTCTGCAGCAGTGAAATGGTGGTGGGTTTCATAACATTTCCTGATGATGAAAGTCATATTTATCGGCATTCTAACAGTCACATTCAGGGGGGCAATTGTTTTAAGCAATCGTTTGGCGCTAAAGCAGTAAACGCTAAAGGGGAGAAGATACTTTACCAGTGTGCAGGTTTTGCAGCACCAAGATGGGTGAGGTGCTGATGCAGGCTGATACCATCCGGAAAGATAAGCTCAGGGGCAATTTCGAATAACGGCCACAGCATAAAACCACGGTTTTTCATGTCGTAGTGCGGTACCGTCAGACGTTCGGTGTTAATCACTTCATCGCCAAACAGCATAATGTCGAGGTCCAGCGTTCGTGGCCCCCAGCGTTCGGCTTTGCGCACCCGGCCCTGCTGTAACTCAATACGTTGGGTATGATTGAGCAATTCTTCCGGCGCGAGGGTGGTTTCCAGCGCGACGGCGGCGTTCAGGTAATCGGGTTGATCCTGTGGGCCTAATGGCGGTGTACGGTAGAACGAGGAGACAGCCACGATTCGGCTGTCAGGGATTTCACCGATCGCTTTAACGGCAGCATTAACCTGCTCCAGAGGGGAGGCTAAATTACTGCCGAGGGCGATATATACCCGTCGTTTTTCAAGCTGCATCTGTGTCACCACCTTGATGCGACTCGAAATTTGTTGGGTATACGTGATGGGTCATGCGGAACCTTCACGGCGTGGCGCGCGTTTACGCGGGCGACGATGGCGCCGACGTGCGTCTGGCTCTTCATCCAGCTCGTTCAGCATACCTTTTTGTTCCGGCGGCGCAGAAACCTGGAATTCACCCCACCATTTCGCCAGTCGCTGCAATTCCGCATTGTGTTCGACTTCGGCACGCAGCGCTAACAGGTCGTAAGCTGCGCGGAACTTTGGATGTTCCATCAGCTTCCAGGCGCGTTTACCCTGGCGACGGGACATCCGTAGCTGCAACTGCCAGATATCGCGGGTCAGCGAGGTCAGACGTTTCGGGATCGCCAGCGAGCGGCAGGCTTCGTCCAGCACGTCGTTCATTGCCAGCGCGAAAGCGTCGTAGTAGGCCAGACCGCTTTCTTGCGCAATTTTCTGTGCGGCTTCCAGTAGCGGATACCAGAACATTGCCGCGAACAAGAAGGCCGGGTTAACGCGCATATCATTGTGAATGCGGTTGTCGGTATTCTTCAATACCTGGGCAATGATGCGTTCCATTGGGCTGTCACCGTCTTCGGTGAAGTAGCGCGTAATGGTGGGGAACAGCGGCTGGAACAGGCTGTACTCACGCAGCTTTTTATAGGTTTCGTATCCATAGCCCGCCTGTAATAGTTTGAGTGCTTCTTCAAACAGGCGTGCGGGAGGAATATCGTTAAGCAGCGTTGCCAGACGCGGGATCGGCTCTGCGGTTTCCGGGCTGATACGCATGTCGAGCTTGGCGGCAAAGCGTACGGCGCGCAGCATGCGCACAGGATCTTCGCGATAGCGTGTTTCCGGATTACCGATCAGGCGAATGATACCCTCTTCGAGATCCTGCATTCCCCCGACGTAATCACGTACGGTGAAATCGGCCACGCTGTAATACAGGCTGTTAATCGTGAAGTCGCGACGCTGGGCATCTTCTTCAATGGAGCCGAAGATGTTGTCGCGCAGCAGCATTCCGTTTTGTCCGCGCTGGGATGTTGTGCGATCGGACTCGCTGCCTTCATGATGACCGCGGAACGTCGCCACTTCGATAATTTCAGGGCCGAACATGACATGGGCCAGACGGAAACGGCGACCGACCAGGCGACAGTTACGAAACAGTTTGCGCACCTGATCCGGCGTTGCGTTAGTGGTGACATCAAAATCTTTCGGCTTTTTGCCCAGCAAAAGATCGCGTACACCACCGCCAACCAGCCATGCCTCGTATCCGGCCTTATTGAGCCTGTACATTACCTTCAGGGCATTTTCACTGATATCTTTGCGGGAGATAGAGTGCTGCTCACGCGGAATTACCGTCATATGTGGACGGGCGACGGCGAGCTCAGCCTCGCGCTCCTCGCGGCTTAGCACCTTGCGGCAAAAATTAGCGACTCGGGTAAAAATAGTGCACCTCGGTAGTGTCAAACTTCAATCAGAACAAGTGTTGCTGTGTAAAAATAGCGGCTAATCATAGCTCAGCATGATGCATTTGAGAATGCCGGATTTAAGATCGCCGATTCAGGCACTGCTGTCAGACGCCAGTTCTCAACGGCAAACGCCAGGATCTGGTCGACACGCATCTCCTGCCACGGGATATCGGCACGTTGGCCGAGAAAGCGTAGCGCGGCAATAATCACCGGACGCGGATCGCCTTGCGGCAGCGCAGGTGCATGATTTTGTTTTGAAAGTTTAGCGCCTTGTTCGTTGAGCGCCAGCGGAAGATGAATATAGTCAGGCGCTTGCCAGCCAAACTGCTGATACAAAGAGATTTGCCGCACCGTGGGTTCGATAAGATCGGCGCCGCGTACAATCTCCGTTACGCCCTGAAAGTGGTCATCAACCACCACGGCGAGGTTATAGGCAAACAGCCCGTCGCGTCGGTGGATAATAAAATCTTCGCCTGCAAGCTGAGGGTCAGCCTGAATCACCCCGCGCAACTGGTCCGTAAACTGCATTACCGGATGGCGTTGCTTAATGCGAACTGCGGCCTGTTCAGGTCCGCAGCGCAGCTCACGGCAGTGACCATCGTAAATACCGCCGACGCTTTGAATACGCGCCCGCGTACAGGTGCAGTAATAGCTCAGATCCTGATGGTGTAGCCAGGCAAGCGCCTCGCGGTAGGCGTCATGACGCTGAGATTGCCATAAAATATCGCCATCCCAGTGCAGTCCGTAATGTTCCAGCTGACGCAGAATCGTATTTGCAGCACCGGGAACTTCACGAGGGGGGTCAATATCTTCAATGCGTACTCGCCAGATTCCGCGCCGGGCACGAGCCTGCAGGTAACTGCCGAGGGCGGCAATCAGTGAACCGAAATGCAGTTCGCCGGAGGGGGAAGGGGCGAAGCGGCCAATATAATGTGAATCGCTCATTTTGCGGACTAACAAATAATAAGGCGGGAGATGCTCCCGCCTGTAGTAAACGTGGTAAAAATGACCGGAATTAACCTGCCATTTGTTTTTCGCGGATTTCTGCCAGCGTTTTACAGTCGATGCACAGATCGGCTGTCGGACGCGCTTCCAGACGGCGAATACCAATTTCTACGCCGCATGATTCGCAGTAGCCGAAATCTTCGTCTTCTACTTTCTTCAGCGTCTTCTCGATCTTTTTGATCAGTTTGCGCTCACGGTCACGGTTACGCAGCTCAAGGCTGAATTCTTCTTCCTGTGCGGCGCGGTCCACCGGATCAGGGAAGTTAGCCGCTTCGTCTTGCATATGAGTTACGGTGCGATCGACTTCATCCCTAAGTTGATTGCGCCATGCCTCAAGAATACGCCTGAAGTGCGACAGCTGGGCTTCGTTCATATACTCTTCGCCCGGTTTCTCCTGGTACGGCTCCACCCCAGCGATGGCGAGAATACTCAGGGACGATGTTTTACGGTTTTGCCCTTCTTGCATGTTGCTTCTCCTTAACACGCACTATCGATCCCCATGTTCGGGGGAAAAATCAGGTCGCTATAAATAGCAGATGCTTTTCCGGATAGCAATTATCTAAACGTAACACTTGACAACCCTGTGAGGAAAAGCGTATTTGCCCACGCGCCCGGAATACTAATTGACCAGATATTTACACCATTACAAGGTAATGGGCAACGGCTCTTTAAGAGTCATACCGTGGGCAGAAAGTTCCGCTTTATAAACCAGAATTTCTACCCCCTTAAGCTGTGCTTCAACTAATAATTGCGCATATTTCGCATCGATATGGCGCGCGGGTGAAAACCGTGTAATGGCTGAATGTAGCACGGCGAAAAATATCACTGCCCGCTTGCCTTCAGCCGCTACGCTCATCAATTCCCGAAGATGCTTCTGACCTCGTTCAGTGATGGCATCGGGAAAATAACCCTGTTCTTTTTCCGCCAACGTGACTGATTTCACTTCAATATAGCAGTCAGGTCGGGAATCTGCCTGTAACAAAAAGTCGATGCGGCTCCCTTCGGCACCGTATTTTACTTCACTTTTCAAAGTGCTGTAGCCTGAAACTTCCGAAATTAACGCCTGCTGAATCGCCTCTTTCGTTAATCTGTTGGCCCACAGCGTGTTAACACAAATAAATTCACCGGATTGAGTTTGCGTTAATTCCCAGGTATGTGGATATTTGCGTTTAGTATTTTCTGATGTCGAATACCAAACGGTGTCACCTGGCATTGCGCATCCGGTCATCGCACCGGTATTTGGGCAGTGTAGCGTTAACTCTGTGCCAGCTGGTGTGATCACATCCGCTAAAAAGCGCTTATAGCGCTGAATGAGCGTTGCAGGTTGTAAAGGTGGAGAAAATTGCATAAACAGTCCTTTGATTATTCAGTCAGCGTCCAGCGTTGCAACTGCGTGTAACGCGTGCGTCCTCGTGCAAATGAGGAGGAATAAAGCGCAAATTCCGTGACTGGAAACGACCAGCCAAAGCCCGGAGGCGGGATTGGCACCGCGTGGCCGGCATCGCGCAGCAGCGTGATATGTGGATGAAACGGCTGCGGGCTCTGGTAGCAACCGCTGCGTGCGGCCTGTGCCCGCAGCATATTCGCCAGTTGCAGCAGTCCGCGCGGCGGCTGACGCATTCCCAGCCACACAACCCGGGATCGCAACCATTGCCCGGCATCATCGAATTTGAGCGTAAAACCCGGCTGGCGAATACGTCCCGCGAGTTGCGACAGCGCCTGCTGCTTCTCGTCGCTGACGTCGCCTAGAAAGGCCAGTGTCAGATGCAAATTATCAGACGCGACGGGACGACCCGCTTCCGGGGGGAACTGTGCGGCTCGCCAGTGGATTAGCTGCTCCCGAACCTCGCCTGGCAATTCAATCGCAAAGAACAGCCTTTTTGGCTCAGACATGATGGATACTCGGTTATGAATTAACGCGATGCTACAATGCAGCGCGAAGAATGTTAACCCTCTGGAGTCATTTGTGACGTCGTTGCCCGTTGCCGCCGTAGTGCCTGAACTGCTTACCGCTCTTGATACCTCGTCGCAGGTTTTGCTGACGGCGCCGACCGGTGCCGGGAAATCGACCTGGCTGCCGTTACGACTTCTTGAGCATCGCAGTATCAAGGGACGGATTATTTTGCTGGAGCCGCGGCGCCTGGCAGCGCGTAACGTAGCGCAGCGGTTAGCGGAATTGCTGAATGAAAAGCCTGGCGAGACCGTGGGTTATCGCATGCGCGCGCAAAGCTGCGTAGGGCCGCAGACCCGGCTGGAGGTGGTAACAGAGGGCGTCCTGACGCGGATGATCCAACGCGATCCCGAGCTGACGGGCGTCGGGCTGGTGATCCTCGACGAATTTCACGAACGGAGTTTACAGGCTGATCTGGCGCTGGCGCTATTGCTGGATGTGCAGCAAGGGCTGCGGGACGATCTGAAACTGTTGATCATGTCCGCCACTCTGGATAACGGGCGTTTGCAGCAGATGTTGCCCGATGCGCCGACGATCGTTTCTGAAGGTCGCGCATTTCCCGTTGAGCGGCGGTATCAGCCGTTGGCGGCGCATTTGCGTTTTGATGAAGCGGTGGCGATAGCGACGGCGGAGCTATTGCGCCATGAAAGCGGGTCACTGCTGCTGTTTTTACCGGGTGTGGGCGAAATCCTGCGCGTACAGGAACAATTGGCTACGCGTGTGGGCAGCGATGTTGTGCTGTGTCCACTGTATGGCGCGTTAACGCTTTCCGAGCAGCGTCAGGCGATTGTGCCGGCGCCACAAGGCAAACGCAAAGTGGTGCTGGCCACCAATATTGCTGAAACCAGCTTGACGATCGAAGGCATCCGACTGGTGGTGGACTGCGCTCAGGAACGCGTGACGCGCTATGACGTGCGTACCGGTCTGACGCGACTGATTACCCAGCGCATCAGCCAGGCTTCGATGACTCAGCGCGCGGGACGTGCAGGTCGTCTGGAGCCCGGTATTTGCCTGCATCTGCTTGCCAAAGAGCAGGCAGAAAGAGCGGCAGCGCAGGGTGAAGCGGAAATATTGCAGAGCGATCTGTCCGGGCTACTGATGGAGTTGCTGCAATGGGGATGTACCGACCCTGAGCAACTGAACTGGCTGGATACGCCGCCCGCCATCAACCTGCAGGCGGCAAAACGGCTGTTGCAGATGCTGGGCGCGCTTGAGGGCGACAGGCTTAGCGCCACGGGGCAGAAAATGGCGGCGTTGGGTAACGATCCTCGTTTAGCGGCGATGCTGGTCGGTGCCAAAAATAATACCGAAGCGGCTACGGCGGCAAAACTGGCTGCGATTCTGGAAGAGCCGCCGCGCGGTGGCAGTACCGATCTAACCGTGGCATTTTCGCGAAACCAGCCTGCCTGGCAGCAGCGCAGTCAACAGTTGCTGAAACGGCTTAATGTTAGCAGCGGACAGCCGGACAGCACGCTGCTCTCCCCGTTGCTGGCGCGGGCGTTTGCCGATCGGATCGCGCGTCGACGTGGGCAGGAAGGACGCTATCAACTGGCGAATGGCATGGGCGCAATGCTGGATGCCGATGATGCCTCAGGACGCCATGAATGGTTGATAGCGCCACTTTTGTTGCAGGGCAGCGCTTCGCCAGACGCGCGTATCTTGCTGGCTCTGCCGCTGGATATCGAGTCGCTGATGCAGGCATGTCCTGAGCTGCTACAACAGTCCGACACCATCGAATGGGATGAAACCCAGGGAACGTTAAAGGCATTGCGTCGGTCGCGCATTGGTCAGCTCACGGTAAAAGTACAGCCATTGGCCAAACCTTCGGAAGAGGAGTTGCACCAGGCGATGTTGAACGGCATTCGCGATAAAGGGCTAAGTGTGCTCAACTGGACGCCGGAAGCTGAGCAGTTTCGCCTGCGTCTGCAATGTGCGGCAAACTGGTTGCCAGAATACGACTGGCCCGCGGTAGATGAGGAGTCTCTGCTGGCGACGCTGGAGAGCTGGCTGCTGCCGCACATGAGCGGTGTACACTCGTTACGTGCATTAAAAGCACTCAATATGGGGCTGGCGTTGCGCGGTTTGCTGGATTGGTCAATGCTGCAACGTCTGGATAGTGAACTGCCAGCGCATTACACTGTGCCGACGGGAAGCCGGATTGCCATTCGCTATCATGAGGATAATCCTCCGGTATTGGCAGTTCGGATGCAGGAAATGTTTGGTGAAGCAAAGACCCCAACCATTGCCCAGGGGCGCGTGCCGCTGGTGCTGGAGCTGCTGTCGCCGGCCCAAAGACCGTTACAGGTGACGAGCGATCTGAGCGCGTTCTGGCAGGGATCGTACCGTGAGGTGCAAAAAGAGATGAAAGGGCGTTATCCCAAACATGTCTGGCCGGACGATCCGGCGAATACCGCGCCAACGCGGCGCACCAAAAAGTATTCGTAATGAAACGGTAGGCTGGATAAGGCGTTATGCCGCATCCGGCGAAAGAGCGGTAATAATTGAGAGATTTCTTCTTCTGTCGCAGGACGGAAGAACAGAGAATCGGGCCCTTGCGCCTGAATGTTGCGGAGAAAAAGCATGGCGGGGAATGACCGCGAGCCAATTGGACGTAAAGGGAAACCCTCGCGTCCGGTGAAACAAAAGGTGAGCCGTCGTCAACTCAGAGATGAAGAGTATGACGACGATTATGATGATGATGACTATGAGGATGAAGAACCGATGCCGCGTAAGGGTAAAGGCAAAGGGCGTAAGCCTCGTGGTAAGCGCGGCTGGTTCTGGCTGCTGGTAAAACTGTCGATTGTCTTTTTGGTGCTGATCGCCATTTATGGCGTTTATCTGGATCAAAAAATTCGTAGCCGTATTGATGGCAAAGTCTGGCAGCTTCCTGCGGCAGTATATGGCCGTATGGTTAACCTTGAGCCAGAAATGCCTATCGGCAAGAACGAGATGGTGAAGCTGCTGGAGGCCACGCAGTACCGTCAGGTGACGAAGATGACGCGTCCGGGCGAATTTACCGTACAGGCGAAGAGCATCGAGATGATTCGTCGTCCGTTTGATTTCCCGGACAGTAAGGAAGGGCAGGTGCGCGCGCGTCTGACCTTTGACGGCGATCATCTGGAGACCATCGAGAATATGGATAACAACCGCCAGTTCGGTTTCTTCCGTCTCGATCCGCGTTTGATCACCATGCTCTCTTCACCTAACGGCGAGCAGCGCCTGTTTGTCCCGCGTAGCGGCTTCCCGGATCTGCTGGTGGATACGCTGCTGGCGACCGAAGACCGTCACTTCTATGAACATGACGGTATCAGCCTCTATTCCATTGGTCGTGCGGTGCTGGCGAACCTGACGGCGGGTCGTACGGTACAGGGTGCCAGTACGCTGACTCAGCAGCTGGTGAAAAACCTGTTCCTCTCCAGCGAACGCTCTTACTGGCGTAAAGCTAACGAAGCCTATATGGCGCTAATCATGGATGCGCGTTACAGCAAAGACCGCATTCTTGAGCTGTACATGAACGAAGTCTATCTCGGTCAAAGCGGTGATAACGAGATTCGCGGCTTCCCGCTGGCAAGCCTCTATTATTTCGGCCGTCCGGTAGAAGAGCTGAGCCTCGACCAGCAGGCGCTGCTGGTGGGGATGGTTAAAGGGGCGTCGATCTACAACCCGTGGCGTAACCCGAAACTGGCGCTCGAGCGTCGTAACCTGGTTCTGCGTTTGCTGCAACAGCAGCAGATTATCGACCAGGATCTGTATGACATGCTGAGCGCGCGTCCGTTAGGCGTACAGCCGCGTGGTGGGGTGATCTCCCCGCAGCCAGCCTTTATGCAGATGGTGCGTCAGGAGCTTCAGGCGAAGCTGGGCGATAAAGTTAAAGATCTCTCCGGCGTGAAGATTTTCACCACCTTTGATTCCGTGGCGCAGGACGCTGCAGAAAAAGCGGCGGTGGAAGGCATACCGGTGCTGAAGAAACAGCGTAAGCTGAGCGATCTGGAAACGGCGATTGTGGTGGTTGACCGCTTTAGCGGTGAAGTCCGCGCTATGGTCGGTGGAGCCGAACCGCAGTTTGCGGGCTATAACCGTGCGATGCAGGCGCGTCGTTCGATTGGTTCTCTGGCCAAGCCTGCGACCTATCTGACCGCGCTCAGCCAGCCGAAGCTGTACCGCCTGAATACCTGGATTGCCGACGCCCCGATTGCGTTGCGTCAGCCGAACGGCCAGGTGTGGTCGCCGCAGAACGATGACCGTCGCTATAGCGAAAGCGGGAAAGTGATGCTGGTGGATGCGTTAACGCGTTCAATGAACGTGCCAACGGTAAATCTGGGGATGGCGCTGGGTCTGCCTGCGGTAACCGATACCTGGTTGAAACTGGGCGCGCCGAAAGATCAGCTTAATCCGGTTCCGGCCATGCTGCTGGGGGCGTTGAACCTGACGCCAATCGAAGTTGCACAGGCGTTCCAGACTATCGCCAGCGGCGGGAACCGTGCGCCGCTGTCGGCGCTGCGTTCGGTGATTGCCGAAGATGGAACCGTACTGTACCAGAGTTTCCCACAGGCCGAGCGTGCCGTTCCGGCGCAAGCAGCGTATATGACGCTGTGGACTATGCAGCAGGTGGTTCAGCGTGGTACAGGTCGCCAGCTTGGCGCGAAGTATCCGGGTCTGCATCTGGCAGGGAAAACCGGGACCACCAACAACAACGTGGATACTTGGTTTGCTGGGATCGACGGCAGCCAGGTGACCATCACCTGGGTAGGCCGTGATAACAACCAGCCAACCAAGCTGTACGGTGCCAGCGGCGCGATGTCGATTTATCAGCGTTATCTGGCGAACCAGACGCCGACCCCGCTGGTGCTGACGCCGCCTGAAGATGTGGTAGATATGGGCGTGGACTACGACGGTAACTTCGTATGTAGCGGCGGGATGCGTACGCTCCCGGTGTGGACCACCGATCCGGATTCGCTGTGTCAGCAGGGTGAAATGCTGCAGCAGTCGGGTAATCCGTTCGATCAGTCAACGCCGTCGCAGCAGCCACAACAGCAGCAACAGCAACAACCGCCGCAGCAGGAGAAGAAAGATAGCGACGGTGTCGCTGGCTGGATTAAGGACATGTTCGGCAGTAACTGATTTTGGTTTTAACTGTTCTTCCCCCGCATCGGCACAGGCCGGTGTGGGGGACTTCTTCTTCGCGCTGTTATCGCCTTTCTATTCATTTCCTCTCTGGGAACTGGATGTCTTTGCTGGTCTTCACGTCAGGCTGTAATTTGTTGTGGATCACATTTTAATATTTGTTGCATGTTCCTCATCTATGATCTGTAATGGCAATTTCCGCAGGACATTTCCCGATTAACCATAAACGCAACATATTATTTTTTTTATATATTTGGTTTTGACTAATTTTTTGTGGATTTTTTTGTTGATTTTCCACCTTTTTTATTTTTTTACAGTATGAAAAAAAGTAATTAATAATTCCATGTGATAATTTAAAGTTAACTAAATTTAATTTTAAGTAAATCTTTAATGAATTATTTTTTTATTAAAATCAGTGTGTTGTTTTTATTTTGACCTTGCTGGTGTGAATGGGTTGGTTAGCGTTTATTTATTGTAAATCGTAGAATAACTCATGCAAAGGAATGTTTGGGATTGAACAAGTTGATAAAGATATATTATATCATCCAGGGATGCTGTTGCATCTGTATCTCCAGCCAGTCTCTATTTCCTTTCGTTAAAATTGACTTCTCCTCTGTTGGTTTTTGTGAGCATATGTAAGGAATACGTTATGTGCAAAAAAATTCTCACCTCATTGTTTGTAAGCAGCGTGCTGGCGGGGGCCGCGATGCCTGCGTTGGCCGTTGATACCGGAACAGTCACCTTTAACGGCAAGATTATTCCTGATAGCTGTGCCGTGGATGTCAACGGTACGTCGACAAACGGTACAGTGACCTTTAATAATCTGTCGCAAACCGCGTTTGGCGCTGATAAAAAAGTAGGTGACTCGCAATCTTTTGCCATCATCCTGACGGAATGTGATGCCGCGATTGCCAACCTCAATATCAAATTTGATGGCACGCGTGTTGCCGGTTATGGCGAGGAAGTGCTGCAACCGACGGGGACGGCGACAAATCTCGGCGTACGTATGTTGCCAGAAGGCAGCAGTGATTACGTAAAATTTGATGGCTCGGAGCCAGATGATTCGCTGAATAAGGCCAATGGCGAGAGCGTGGTTTTCAATTATAAAGCTGAAGTTATTCAGGTTGGCAGTACAGTACCGACCACCGGTGATTATACCGCGCAAGCAACCTATACCCTGATTTATCGTTAATCGTTGTACGCACTGGCCCAGGCTGGGCCAGTATTTCAATGGAATGGAAAATGAAACGACTTATTACAATATTAGCTTTGGTACTCACTACCGGCATAAATATTGCTCATGCGGGGGTGGTGATTGGCGGAACGCGAATTATTTATCCTGCCAGCCAGTCTGAAGTACAGGTAACCCTAAAAAATAAAGATAATGATAAACGTTATCTGGTGCAAAGTTGGGTGAGTAATATTGATGACAGTAAAGCGCCATTTGTTATTACACCGCCAATTTATAAGTTGGACGAAAATCGCCAGACGCTGCTGCACGTAGTTTATACCGGTAATAAAACGGCCCTGCCGCAGGATCGCGAATCGTTGTTTATGGCGAATGTTAAATCGGTTTCTGCGATCCCGGAAGAGTTACGTGATAACAACACGCTACAATTTGCAATTAAGACCAAGTTAAAGCTGTTCTATCGCCCGGCTTCGCTGAAAGAAAGTGAGGCGAAAACGGCCTGGCAGTCATTGCAGTTTAGCCGCAGCCAAAATCAACTGGTAGTGAAAAATCCCACGCCATTTTATGTCACCTTCGGCCAGCTTACGGTTGCGGGAAAAGCTATTAAATCCGCAGTGGATCAGCATTCACCCTCGGCATTAACCATGATGGTCGCCCCGTTTGCTGAGCAGCGTTTCCCGTTATCTTCCGGAGCAAAAGGCGACGTAGCCTGGACCGCGATTAATGATTTCGGATCAGAAACCGGACAGCGTAAACAGCCGCTGTAAATGAGCTATCGATTTCTTACGGGTGGCGTTTATGTCTTCTCATCGTACTGTCCGGCTTTTTGCGCTCAATACGCTGACATTCGCGATATTAACGGCGAGTGGTTCCGTTTGCGCTGACGATTATTTCAATCTCAGTGCGCTGGAAACGGGGACGCCGCTGGAGAATACCGGCGCGCTGGAAGCTTATTTACGCAATAATGGTCTATCGCCAGGGCGGTATTTAACGTCCATTGTCTGGGATCGGGATCGCATCGATAAACGAAATTTAAATTACGTCCTTTCAAAAGATAACAGCAAACTGGTTCCGCAGTTTACTAAAGCAGAACTGCGTGAACTGGGCGTCAAAGTTGATTCCATCCCGGCGTTAAAGAATATTAATGATAATGCCGCATTGGGCGATATTAGTGAATATATTGCTGATGCGCGCTATGACTTCAGCCCGGAAACTCAGGTATTGCAATTACGTATTCCGCAAATCTACCGCGACAAACAAATTTCGGGCGAAAGCAATCCCGCTTCCTGGGACGATGGCATTCCGGCTCTGTGGACCAGCTACTATGTTTCGGGCTCGCATCAGCAGTCGAATAGGGACAACAATGCCTCTAACTGGGCCAGTCTCAATTCGGGTATGAACATTGGCCCATGGCGAGTGCGCAATTCCAGTAGCTGGGGGAATGACAGCGGCTGGCAATCTATAAGCACAACGCTGGAGCGTGATATCAAACGCCTGCGCAGCCAGCTTCAGCTTGGGCAAACCTACACCAACGGCGAACTGTTTGACAGCGTACAAATGACCGGGGTGAAGCTGGAGACCGATACCAGCATGCTGCCCAGCGGATTACAGGGATTCGCCCCGGTGGTGCGCGGCATCGCCAACAGCGATGCCAAAGTGGCCATCAAACAAAACGGTTACACCATCTACCAGACCAACGTCTCGCCCGGCCCGTTTGAAATCCGTGATTTAACCCAGGTCACGGCAGGAGCGGATCTGGAAGTCACCGTGACGGAGGCCGACGGTACGGAGCGCAGCTTTATTCAGGCCAGCTCCTCGGTGCCGATTATGCAGCGCGAAGGCGCGCTGAAGTACAGCCTGGCGGCAGGTAAATATCGCGATGTGGATAACGGCGAAGAACCGGAATTTGGCCAGGCGACGGCAATTTACGGCTTACCTTTCGGAATTACCGCCTACGGCGGTCTGCAGGGCGCGTCGATGTATCATGCCGGGCTGGTCGGCATCGGGGCCGATTTACGCGATTTTGGTTCAGTGTCGATGGATTTGACGGCCGCCAGAACCGCATTTGACGACGGTCGCGCAGATGCGAACGGCCAGTCGTGGCGCGCGCAGTACGCAAAAGATTTTCCGCTGACCAATACCACGATCACGCTGGCCAGCTATCGTTATTCCACCTCTGGATTTTATACCTTTCAGGAGGCTCTCGATCAGCGCAATAACGCCTATGACGACGACAGCATTTACAGCTATCGCAATGCTTTTAACCGCCGGAGCCGCTTACAGCTAAACCTTTCACAGTCGTTACATAGCTGGGGGTCGGTATATGCCAACGCCTATCAGCAGGACTACTGGGGAATGGAAGGCCATGAGCGCAGCGTCAGCTTGGGTTACAGCAGCAGCTGGCAGGGCGTTAACTGGTCGCTGAACTATAGCCTGACGAAAACGCCATCGACCGATAACGACCAGCAGGTTTCGATTTCGATTAACATTCCGCTCTCGCGCTGGCTGGCGAACTCCTGGGGCACCTATAACCTGACCAGTTCGAAAAAAGGTAACACCTCGCACCAGGCGGGCGTTAGCGGCTCGTTGCTGGAAAACAACAACTTAAATTACAACCTTCAGCAAACCTACACCGATAACAACGTGGGCTACGGCGCTTATCTCTCCTCGCGCTATCGGGCTTCGGTGGGGGAGTTCAGCGCTAATTACAGCTATCAGCAAGACAGCAAGCAGTGGGGCTATAGTGCACAGGGCTCCGTTGTCGCGCACTCGCAAGGAATAACTCTGGGACAGTCGATCCAGGATGCTTTTGCGGTGGTGCATATTGTCGATGGCGATAACGTCAAAATCCAAAATTCACAAGGGGTGTATACCGACCGTTGGGGCAATGCCATTGTGCCGACCTTAACCAACTATCGGCGTAATACCATCACCGTGAATACCATGGGGCGCGATGATTTAGATATTAAGGATGCGTCTTTGGACGTGAATCCGACCAAGGGGGCGGTAGTGGCGGCGGACTTTACCGCGCGTGCGGGTAAGCGTGCCTTGCTGACGTTGCGATATGGTCAGGGTATGGTGCCTTTTGGGGCGATGCTGAGTATGGACGGCGCAACCTCTATCGTGGGCGATGCCGGTGAAGTGTTTATCACTGGGTTAAAAGGGACGCAGCGTGTGACCGCGCAATGGGGTGATACGGCGCAGCAGCGCTGCTCGGCGGAGGTGACGGTTCCGGCACAACCTGAACCGGGAATTTTCACCGCAACGCTCAACTGCCGTTGATAAATGGAGGAGATATGCAAAAGCGGACAAGCAGCAGGTGCTGGATAGTGGTATGCGATGGCTATGTTTGCCGTACTACCACTGGTAGTGGCAACGGTGGATGTTGTTGTTTAGCTAACAGGGAAATGACCAGATGCAAAAAGGAATAAAGCCTGTTGTCAGGCTCTTCATCACGCTGATGTTAGCTATAATTAGCGTCTGTTTTCAGCAGGCCAGGGCTGAATGCTCGTTTACCAATCCGGATGCGAATCCAACGATTATGTTTACCATGCCCGCGCAGATTGTGATTGAGTCTGATGCAGCTGTAGGAACTGTAGTCTATTCCGGAGAAACAGTTGGAGAATCACACGGCTTAAGCTGTGACGGCAATGAGCGGGTGTATGACGGCTATTTGGTATTGACTGATGCTGATTATTCAGGAGTATTGCCGGGAGTTTATAAAACAACAGTACCTGGTATTGGTTTTCGCGCTGCTCGCGCAGAGAATAAGACAGCGACATTCACTGGCGATAATCTCATTACTCCCCGGCACTATATTGGTAGATTAGGGAGTTGGGCTTCTTTTGACTCAACCTATCATGTGGGGGTTGAGTTGGTCGTTATTGACACCGTTCAGTCTGGTACGCTGGATACCAGCTTATTTAATGCCGATTATCAAATGGGGAACCTGATAGCGGCAAAACTGCGTTTTGGCCCAACGGTGGTCGATGTGCTAACCAATACTTGTAATTTGGTCAGTAAAGATATTGCCGTTCTGATGGACTCGGTAACCTCAGGCAGTTTATCTCAGGGATATTCTTCCGTACTCACCGATGACAGCTTTAAAATTGAAGTCGCCGATTGTACTACCGGAACGCACATTGATTATAAGTTTACCAGCGCCGGTTCAACCGGTGTTACCGACGGCAATATTCTGAACATTGCCAGTGGGGAAGGGGCTGCCAGCGGTGTGGGGATCCAGATCCTCGACAAAGACAATCATGTGCTGAGTTTTGATCAGGAATATACGGGGATCGAAAGCGCAACCGGGCGGGGAACAGAGGAGATCCCCCTGAAAGCGCGATACGCTAAAACCGGAACGGTGAAGGGAGGTCAGGTCGATGCGGTGGCCACCTTTGAAGTGTATTACCGTTAATTTGCAGGCGTATATACGCAGCAGTACGACAGGGCTCTTTCCGAGCCCTAACATTCCAGCCTAATTTATTAACCCTTTCTTTTCATCTGGTTATTTCTTAACCCCTCAGTTTTAGTAGGGACGCGTATTGCTTGCTATCTCGCCAGAGTTTCGAATATTATGCTGCCGTTATAATAATAATTCTCGTTTACGTTATCATTCACTTTCATCAGAGAAATACCAATGGCGCGTCTTAAAACTGCTCAGCCAAGTTCATCACTGCGTAAAATCGCAGTAGTGGTAGCCACAGCGGTTAGCGGCATGTCTGTCTATGCACAGGCGGCGGTTGACCCGAAAGAAGAAACCATCACCGTAACTGCTGCACCTGCTCCGCAGGAAAGCGCATGGGGGCCTTCGCCGACGATTGCCGCGAAACGTTCCGCCACTGCCACAAAGACTGATACGCCTATCGAAAAGACCCCACAGTCTGTTTCGGTTGTTACGCGTGAAGAGATGGATATGCATCAACCTGGGTCGGTAAAAGAGGCTTTAGCCTATACCCCTGGTGCTGCCGTTTCTACGCGTGGCGCTTCCAGCACTTATGATTTCGTTATTATTCGTGGCTTCTACACGCCAGGCCCAACACCAAACAATTACCTTGATGGCGTCAAGTTACAGGGTGATTACTACAGCTCTGCCGTTGTTGATCCTTACATGCTTGAACGCGTCGAGCTTATGCGCGGGCCAACGTCTGTACTTTACGGGAAAAGTAATCCGGGTGGCTTGATCTCCATGGTTAGCAAAAGCCCGACATCAGAGCCGTTAAAAGAAATTCAATTCAAAATGGGTTCGGATAATCTGTTCCAAACCGGTTTTGATTTCAGCGATTCCCTGGATGACGACGGCGTGTACTCATACCGCCTGACAGGGTTGGCACGTTCTAATGACGAACAACAAGATTTTGCGAAGCAGAAGCGTTATGCCATTGCTCCCGTGTTTAGCTGGAAGCCTGATGACCGAACCAACCTGACTCTGCGAGCAAACATTCAGAATGAGCCTTCAACAGGTTATTACGGCTGGCTGCCGAAAGAAGGTACGGTTGAGCCGTTACCTGATGGTTCCCGTTTGCCTGTGAGCTTTACGGATTATGCGCCGAACAATACCTATTCGCGTTATGAGCGAATGGTTGGTTACAGCTTTGAACACAGTTTTGATGACACCTTCACTGTGCGTCAAAATTTGCGTTATAGCCAAATCAAAACATCTCAACAGAGTGTGTACGGCTTCGGCGCAGTGGGGAATCAATTGACCCGTCAGATTATCGTCGCCGATGAACGCTATAATGATTTTGGCGTAGATACTCAATTGGAAAGCAAGTTCGCGACGGGAGATGTTGGACATACTCTGCTTACCGGTGTCGACTATTCGCGTCTGCGAAACGATATCGATAACGCCTACGGAAGTGCACCGCCTTTAGATATGAATAATCCGGTGTATGACGATGTTGACTTCCCTGACGCGAAACCGTTCCAGCTTAACACGCAGCACCAAACAGGTGTGTATGTACAGGACCAACTGGAATGGAATAAATGGGTTGCAACGCTGGGAGGCCGCTATGACTGGTCTCAGCAGGCAACAACTATTCGTTCCAGTAATCAGAAAGTTGAACGTAACGATGAGCAGTTCACCTGGCGCGGTGGGATAAACTATCTCTTTGACAATGGTATTACGCCATACTTTAGCTACAGCGAATCGTTCGAGCCGAATCCTTCTAAAGCATGGGCAGCAACACCTGCCGACAACGTTGCTTATGCACCGTCAAAAGGTAAGCAATATGAAGCTGGCGTAAAATATGTTCCAAAAGATCTGCCCGTTGTTGTTACTGCCGCGGTATATGAGCTGACGAAAACGAATAACCTGACTACCGATCCGCTTAATCCGTATGCGCAGGTTCCGGCGGGTGAAATTCGTTCTCGTGGCGTTGAATTAGAAGCAAAAGCCGCAGTGAATGCGAACATTAACCTGACAGCGTCTTATACGTATACCGATGCGGAATATACAGAAGACACGACGCTTAAAGGTAAAACACCTGTGCAAGTACCAAAAAACATGGCTTCTCTGTGGGGGGATTACACCTTCTACGAAGGCCCGCTGTCAGGGTTAACGTTGGGCACAGGCGGTCGTTATGTTGGCTCTAGCTATGGCGATCCGAAGAACACCTTCAAAGTGGGTAGCTCAACCGTGATGGATGCAGTCGTTAAATACGATCTCGCGCGCCTGGGTATGGCAGGTTCTAGTGTTGCCGTTAACGTTACAAACCTGTTTGACCGTGAATATGTTGCCAGCTGCTTCGATACCTATGGCTGCTTCTGGGGCGCAGAACGTCAGGTCGTTGCGACTGCAACCTTCCGTTTCTAATTTCTCTTTGGGCACGCTTTGCGTGCCCGTTTTACAAGTTGGCTGCTATGCAGGAAAACAGATCCCATCCCGACACCACTTTTGCGTTGCGTAATGTCTCCTTTCGTGTGCCTGGCCGCACGCTATTGCATCCTCTCTCATTAACTTTTCCTGTGGGAAAAGTGACTGGTCTTATCGGCCACAACGGTTCCGGTAAATCGACGTTATTGAAAATGCTGGGACGTCATCAGCCGCCGTCAGAAGGTGAAATCCTGCTCGATGAACAGCCGCTGGAGAGCTGGAGCAGCAAAGCGTTTGCCCGCAAGGTCGCCTATCTGCCGCAGCAGTTACCGCAGGCGGAAGGGATGACAGTGCGTGAACTGGTGGCGATTGGTCGTTATCCATGGCACGGGGCGCTGGGGCGTTTTGGCGTTGCCGACAGAGAGAAAGTAGAAGAAGCGATTTCGCTGGTCGGTTTAAAACCGCTGGCGCACCGTCTGGTCGATAGCCTGTCGGGCGGAGAACGCCAACGTGCGTGGATTGCCATGCTGGTAGCGCAGGACAGCCGCTGCCTGCTACTTGATGAACCGACTTCCGCGCTGGATATCGCCCATCAGGTTGACGTGCTGGCGCTGGTGCACCGCTTAAGCCAGCAGCGCGGGCTGACGGTGGTTGCGGTGCTGCATGATATCAATATGGCGGCCCGCTACTGCGATTACCTCGTTGCGCTGCGCGGCGGTGAGATGATTTCTCAAGGAACGCCAGCTGAACTGATGCGCAGTGAAACTCTGGAACAAATTTACGGTATCCCGATGGGCATTTTGCCGCATCCGGCCGGTGCCGCACCCGTGAGTTTTGTCTATTAATGATCGGATTACATCATATTACCCGTCGGCGATTGCTTACGGCGATGGCGCTGTCGCCTCTGCTGTGGCGGATGAATACGGCACACGCCGCGGCGGTTGATCCACAGCGCATTGTAGCGCTGGAATGGCTGCCGGTAGAGCTGCTGCTGGCGCTGGGGATTACGCCGTACGGCATCGCAGATATCCCTAACTACAAGCTGTGGGTCAGTGAACCTCCTCTGCCTGATTCGGTGATTGACGTCGGACTACGTACGGAGCCCAATCTCGAACTGCTGACCGAAATGAAGCCCTCATTTCTGCTCTGGTCGGCAGGCTATGGTCCTTCCCCTGAAAAGCTGGCGCGAATTGCACCTGGCCGGGGATTTAACTTCAGCGATGGCAAAAAGCCGCTGGCCGTTGCGCGACAATCGCTGCAGGAAATGGCGCAATTGTTCAATCTGCAAGCCTCTGCTGAACGCCATTTGACTGAGTACGATCGTTTTATCGCCAGCCTGAAACCGCGCTTCATTCAACGTGGCGCGCGCCCCGTATTGCTTACGTCCTTGCTTGATTCGCGACATATGCTGGTGTTTGGCTCAAACAGCCTGTTCCAGGACGTACTGGACGAATATGGGATCCCAAATGCCTGGCAGGGAGAAACAAACTTCTGGGGTAGCACTGCCGTGAGTATTGACCGTCTGGCTGCTTATAAGGATGTCGATGTGCTGTGCTTTGATCACGGCAACGATAAAGAGATGGCTGCGCTGATGTCTACGCCATTATGGCAGGCGATGCCGTTTGTCCGTAGCGGACGTTTTCAACGTGTGCCTGCCGTTTGGTTTTATGGCGCAACGCTATCGGCCATGCATTTTGCCCGTATTCTGGATAATGCGTTGGGAGGCAAAACGTGAGTAAACGTATTGCGTTGTTCCCAACTTTCCTGCTGGCTGTTCTGTTTGTTGCTGCCTGCTGGCTGACATGGGTTAACTTCTCCGTTGCGCTACCGCGCAGTCAGTGGCAACAGGCTATCTGGTCACCGGATATCGACATCATTGAGCAGATGGTTTTTCACTATAGCCTGCTGCCGAGGCTGGCGATTTCTCTGCTGGTCGGCGCCGGGCTGGGGCTGGTCGGCGTATTGTTTCAGCAGGTGTTGCGTAACCCTCTGGCGGAGCCAACCACACTGGGCGTTGCGACCGGGGCGCAGTTGGGCATTACGGTTACCACGCTGTGGGCTATTCCAGGTGCGCTGACCACGCAATTTGCGGCGCTGGCGGGAGCATGTGTCGTTGGGGCGCTGGTGTTTGGCGTTGCCTGGGGCAAGCGCCTTTCTCCGGTGACGTTAATCCTTGCCGGGCTGGTGGTCAGCCTGTACTGCGGGGCGATTAACCAGTTGATGGTTATCTTCCATCACGATCAACTGCAAAGCATGTTTTTATGGAGCAGCGGCACGCTAACGCAAACCGACTGGAGCGGCGTACAACGTCTGTGGCCGCAGCTGCTGGGCGGCGTGATGCTGACTCTGTTGTTATTACGCCCAATGACGCTGATGGGACTGGATGACGGCGTGGCGCGTAACCTCGGTCTGGCATTGTCGCTGGCGCGTCTGGCGGCGTTATCGCTGGCCATTGTTATCAGCGCCTTACTGGTTAACGCGGTTGGGATTATCGGCTTTATTGGCCTGTTTGCACCGCTGCTGGCGAAAATGCTCGGTGCGCGTCGTTTGCTGGCTCGTCTGGTGCTGGCCCCGCTGATTGGTGCGTTGATCCTCTGGCTCTCCGACCAAATCATTCTGTGGTTGACCCGCGTATGGATGGAAGTCTCCACCGGTTCAGTGACGGCGCTGATTGGCGCACCGTTGCTGCTGTGGTTGTTGCCGCGCTTAAGGAGTATGAGCGCCCCGGATATGAACGCCAGTAATCGCATCGCCGCTGAACGTCAGAATGTGCTGATGTTTGCGCTGGCAGGTGGCGTAATTTTACTGCTAACCCTTGTGGTGGCGCTGTCATTTGGCCGCGACGCACATGGCTGGACTTGGGCCAGCGGTGCGATGCTGGATGAGCTGATGCCCTGGCGCTGGCCTCGCATTCTGGCGGCCCTGATTGCCGGGGTGATGCTGGCGGTAGCGGGCTGTATTATTCAGCGTCTGACTGGCAATCCGATGGCCAGTCCGGAAGTGCTGGGCATTAGCTCCGGTGCGGCATTTGGCGTGGTGCTCATGCTGTTTTTGGTCCCTGGAAATGCTTTTGGCTGGCTGCTGCCTGCCGGAAGCCTCGGGGCCGCGGCTACTCTGCTTATCATTATGATTGCCGCCGGGCGCGGTGGTTTTTCACCGCACCGTATGCTGCTGGCCGGCATGGCGCTCAGTACGGCGTTTACTATGCTGCTGATGATGCTGCAGGCCAGCGGCGATCCGCGCATGGCGGGCGTGCTGACCTGGATCTCCGGTTCAACCTATAACGCGAGCGGAGAGCAGGTACTGCGTACCGGGATTGTGATGGTGATTCTGCTGGCGCTGACGCCGCTGTGCCGCCGTTGGCTGACAATTTTACCGCTCGGCGGCGATACGGCTCGGGCGGTGGGTATGGCAATCACGCCGTCGCGCGTGGGGTTACTGCTGCTGGCGGCAGGGTTGACGGCGACAGCCACCATGACCATTGGACCGTTGAGCTTTGTCGGGCTGATGGCGCCGCATATTGCCCGTATGATGGGTTTTCGGCGGGCGATGCCGCATATGCTGATTTCGGCGCTGGCGGGTGGCGTGTTGCTGGTCTTTGCTGACTGGTGCGGCAGGATGGTGCTGTTTCCGTATCAGATCCCGGCGGGGTTATTGTCGACGTTTATTGGCGCGCCGTACTTTATCTATCTGCTGAGAAAGCAGAGCCGCTGAGGTTGACCCCTTTTATGTAGGCCGGATAAGACGCTTTGCGTCGACATCCAGCAATAAAAAAGCCGGGTGGCGGCTTCGCCTTACCCGGCCTACATATCTGCACGTTCTCTTTTTTACAATTTCGCAAACACCCGGCGCGCGGCGTCGATGGTGTTATTGATATCGTCTTCACTGTGCGCCACGGACATAAAGCCTGCTTCGAACGCGGACGGCGCCAGATAAATTCCTTCATCCAGCATCATGTGGAAGAAACGCTTGAAGCGTTCAACGTCACATGCCATCACATCCTGATAGCAGGTTACGGTTTCTGCATCGGTGAAGAAAATCCCGAACATCCCGCCCACATGGTTAACCACCAGCGGAATATTCGCTTCTTCGGCAGCTTCCAGCAGACCTTCCGCCAGACGCGTCGTCAGTTCGTTCAGCGTTTCATGAATACCCGGTTGGGCGACTTCGGTCAGACAGGCATAACCTGCCGCCATCGCGATTGGGTTACCGGAAAGCGTCCCCGCCTGGTAAACCGGACCGGTCGGCGCCAGCGCGTCCATCACATCGCGGCGGCCACCGAATGCGCCAACGGGCATCCCACCACCGATGATTTTACCGAGGCAGGTCAGATCCGGCACAACGCCGTAATAATCCTGCGCTCCGGCCAACGCCACGCGGAAACCGGTCATTACTTCATCAATGATCAACAGCGCGCCAAACTCATCGCACAGGGCACGCAGGCCCGGCAGGAATTCCGGCAGCGGCGGGATGCAGTTCATGTTGCCGGCGACCGGCTCAACGATGATGCACGCAATCCCCTGCGGATACTGTTCAAATGCCGCACGTACTGAAGCGAGATCGTTGTAGGTGCAGGTCAGGGTGTGTTTCGCGAAATCGGCCGGAACGCCCGGAGAGTTCGGCTGGCCCAGCGTTAATGCGCCGGAACCGGCCTTAACCAGCAGGCAGTCGGCATGGCCGTGGTAGCAGCCTTCAAATTTGATGATTTTATCGCGACCGGTGAAACCGCGCGCCAGACGGATGGCGCTCATTGTCGCTTCCGTACCGGAGTTCACCATGCGCACCATGTCCATGGTCGGCACTAATTCGGTGACCAGCTCCGCCATTTTCACTTCCATCTCGGTCGGTGCACCGAAGCTTAAACCGCGCTCCGCTGCTTCAATCACCGCATTACGGATTGCCGGGTGATTATGGCCCAGCACCATCGGTCCCCAGGAACCGACGTAGTCAACATAGGCTTTACCATCGACATCGTACAGATACGCGCCGTCGGCTTTTTCGATAAACAGCGGAGTACCACCCACGCCAGTAAAGGCGCGAACGGGGGAGTTAACGCCGCCTGGGATAAGTTCGCGTGCTGCGTTGTAGAGATTTTCAGACTTACTCATGGATGGGGTCCTGGTTCGTAGAAAAAGTAAATGCCCGCTATTCTAGTTATTCAGAGAAGGTTATGAAAGTTTTACGCATTTGAAACAATACGATTTGCAGGGGATTTTCGTGAAATGTGCGAGTAGAATGCCGATTCCGTATTTGTATTACCAATTAATGATCATCTGATGAAGACAGACACTCCCTCTTTTGAAGCACAACAAATTGTGCGTTTACGCCGCAGGGATCAAATTCGTCGTCTCCTGGAACGAGACAAAACGCCGTTGGCGATCCTGTTGATGGCTGCCGTAGTGGGTACAGTGACAGGGCTTGTTGGCGTGGCATTTGAGAAAGCGGTGACCTGGGTGCAGAATCAGCGCATTGGCACGCTGGCTCAGGTTGCGGACCATGACATTCTGCTGTGGCCGCTGGCGTTTATTCTTTCCGCGTTGCTGGCGATGGTCGGCTATTTCCTGGTGCGTAAGTTTGCGCCGGAAGCCGGTGGTTCGGGGATCCCAGAGATTGAAGGCGCGCTGGAAGAGCTGCGACCGGTGCGCTGGTGGCGCGTTCTGCCGGTGAAATTTATTGGCGGCATGGGCACGCTGGGAGCCGGCATGGTGCTTGGGCGAGAAGGACCGACCGTGCAGATTGGTGGTAACCTCGGGCGCATGGTGCTGGATATTTTCCGTATGCGTAGCGCAGAAGCGCGACATACCTTATTGGCTACCGGTGCGGCAGCGGGTCTTTCGGCGGCGTTTAACGCTCCGCTGGCGGGGATCCTGTTCATTATTGAAGAGATGCGCCCGCAGTTTCGCTATAACCTCGTGTCGATCAAAGCCGTGTTTACCGGCGTTATAATGTCGAGCATTGTGTTTCGTATTTTCAACGGCGAAGCCCCGATTATTGAAGTCGGAAAGTTGTCTAATGCGCCAGTAAATACACTGTGGCTGTATCTGGTGCTCGGACTTATTTTTGGCTGTGTCGGGCCGTTGTTCAACACTATGGTGTTGCGTACCCAGGATATGTTCCAGCGTTTTCACGGCGGTGAAATTAAAAAATGGGTGCTGATGGGCGGCGCGATCGGTGGCCTGTGCGGGATCCTCGGATTAATTCAACCTGAAGCGGCAGGCGGTGGCTTTAATCTGATCCCGATTGCCGCAGCAGGCAATTTTAGCGTCGGTCTACTGCTGTTTATATTTATCACCCGGGTGATCACCACGCTGCTGTGCTTCTCATCCGGCGCGCCCGGTGGGATCTTTGCCCCGATGCTGGCGTTGGGCACGTTGCTTGGTACGGCGTTCGGTATGGCTGCGGCAGCCTCTTTTCCGCAGTATCACCTGGAGGCCGGAACCTTTGCCATTGCCGGAATGGGGGCTTTGTTGGCTGCTTCGGTGCGTGCGCCGCTAACGGGTATTGTGCTGGTGCTGGAGATGACTGATAACTATCAGCTCATTTTGCCAATGATTATTACCTGTCTTGGCGCAACACTATTAGCCCAATTTATGGGCGGAAAGCCGCTATACTCGACTATCCTGGCTCGTACGCTGGCAAAACAGGAAGCGGAGCAGGCGGCGAAAAGCCAGGGGACTGCCGCTGGCGAGAATACTTGAACGAAATACCAGGGTATTAGATAATGGCCCAAAATATTGGGTTGAAATTTACCCAATTGCCGATGTCGTTTGGAGCAAAATATGAGTGATGACGTAGCGCTGCCACTGCAATTTACTGAAGCAGCAGCCAATAAAGTAAAAAGCTTGATCGCTGACGAAGAAAACCCGAATCTGAAATTACGCGTGTATATCACTGGCGGTGGTTGCAGCGGTTTCCAGTACGGTTTCACCTTTGATGACCAGGTGAATGAAGGTGATATGACCATTGAAAAACAAGGTGTTGGTCTGGTCGTTGATCCGATGAGTCTGCAATATTTGGTGGGCGGTGCGGTTGACTATACCGAAGGTCTGGAAGGTTCCCGCTTCGTTGTGACTAACCCGAATGCGAAAAGCACCTGCGGGTGTGGTTCTTCTTTCAGCATCTGATTGCTGTCTGTAATACCGATGGTCTGATGGTGTAGGCCCGGTAAGCGTAGCGCCACCGGGCAATGTGCCGGATGGCGGCGTAAACGCCTTATCCGGCCTACATGTTCTGTATCGTCACATCAACGCCCGTTATCATCCAGCGCAAACGTCGGCAATTTCAGATGCCAGCGAATGGCGGCAAGCCGAATCAGCAGGGTGACAATCATCCCCATCATACTGGCGTTTTCCAGTGAAACATCAAAGGTATAAAACGCCGTTGCATGCACGATCCCGCCGATAATACAGGCTGTGGCGTAGATCTCGGTGCGCAAAATCATCGGGACTTCACGAGCTAACACATCGCGAATGATCCCACCACCAACGCCGGTAATCACCCCCATACAAATCGCCACCAGCGGCCCTGTTCCTGCGAGAAATGCCTTGTTGACGCCAATACCCACGAACACCGCCAGGCCAACGGCATCCAGCACCGGAAGGATCCATTTCGGTATGCGTCTTGGTTGACGTACCAACAGGATCGTCAGCATGCTGGTGATCATCGCCACCACCAGATCGGTCGGATCCTTAACCCAAAAAACCGGTCCATTATCCAGCGCCATATCGCGGATCGTACCACCACCAACGGCGGTAACCACGCCGAGTACCAGGACGCCAAACGGATCCATACGTAATTTTCCGGCCAGTAATACGCCAGAGATTGCAAATACCGCGGTGCCGACAATATCAAGCCAATAGACGAGCATTTTTAAATCCTCACAACAGACCTGGTGGGGCAGGCGCTAATTTATCTGTGAAAGCGCATTACAGAGTTGTTTTGCGGCGAGGATAATACGCGGGCTCGCGCGTTCGAACCAGTCACTATTAAGTGTAATAATGGGTATTTTTAGCTGGTTTCCCCAGTATTGCTCAATTTTCAGAGTTTCACTCGGACCGCCTGTGGCAACAATAGCCTGGGGGGCTCGTGCCAGGACCTGCTCACGGCTAACCTGCGGCCAGGGAACCCGACTACCGGCAAAGATGTTTTCTCCGCCGCAGACCTCAAGAACTTCGTGCTGAATAGAACCTTTTCCACTGGTAAACAGAGGATTGGCACCAAACTGGAGAAACACGCGTTTTTTCGGTTTGTTGGCATACTGAGATTTAAGTAAAGCATAGTCATCAAGCATGGTTTGCGCCGCCTGTTTAGCTTGTTCAGGCTTGGGGCTCCATGCTGCTAATTGGCGTAGCGCATCGGCAACCTGCTCAATGGTAACGGCATCCACCCAGATGACCTTAATTCCCAGAGAGGTCAGTTGATTCACCTGCCGCTCAGCATTTCCCCCGCGCCAGGCGACAACCAAATCAGGTTTCAGCGCCACAATACGTTCAAGATTCATCCCTTGCCAGGTTGAGACTTCCTCAATACTTTTGGCTTCTGGCGGGTAGTTTGAATAGCTGCTGACGCCAACGGGGGTAATGCCAGCGGCAAAAGCGAGTTCAGTATTGGCAGGAGAAAGCGTCACAACACGCGGCGCGGCGTAAAGGAACGCCGGGAGAGTGAAAAGCAGGGCGACCAGCGCCCTGGAGAGTAATTTAGCCATGCGCCAGTTTCTGTACCAGCGTTTCAACCATCAGACTTGACTGCTTCGCGGCAACCACCAGGAATTCGTCAAAGCTGAGATGGGACTGCTGATCGGCAACGTCAGAGATAGCGCGAACCACGACAAATGGCACGTTAAAGTTGTGGCAAACGTGCGCAATTGCGGTCGCTTCCATCTCAACGGCAATCGCCTGCGGGAAGTTATGCTTAATTTTAGCCAGTCCCACGGAACCATTAATGAAGGCATCGCCACTGACGATAAGTCCGCGAACGGCGTTCAGATTGAGTTCGGCGATGCAAGACTCTGCGGCAGCAATCAACGCAGGATCGGCTTTAAAACCAGCCGGGCAGCCCGGTAGCTGACCAAATTCATAGCCAAAGGCAGTGACGTCGGCGTCGTGATAGCGCGCTTCGTCAGAAACTACGATATCCCCGACTTTCAGCGTAGAGGCCAGGCCACCCGCAGAACCGGTATTAATGATGGCGTCCGGCTTGCAGCGTTCAAGTAGCAGCGTAGCGCCCAGTGCAGCAGCCACTTTACCGATACCCGATTTCAGCAGCGCAACCTCTGTACCGTTCAGTTGGCCGGTGTAAATTTCACAACCGCCGAGCGCGATGGTCTGACGGTTTTCGATTTTGTCACGCAGCAGCGTAACTTCTTCTTCCATTGCACCAATGATGCCGATTTTCATAGATTTACTCGCGATAAGCCAGATTTGAGGGCATAGTCTATCATGCGCTTAAGGGGTAGCGCATTTCTCAGGCGGGAGAGGACATGGCACAGATCGATTTCCGAAAAAAAATAAACTGGCATCGTCGTTACCGTTCGCCGCAGGGCGTGAAGACTGAGCATGAGATCCTGCGTATTTTCGAAAGCGATCGCGGACGTATTATCAATTCACCGGCCATTCGCCGACTGCAACAAAAAACGCAGGTCTTTCCGCTGGAGCGTAATGCGGCAGTACGCACGCGCTTGACGCACTCGATGGAAGTTCAGCAGGTTGGGCGCTATATCGCGAAAGAGATCCTCAGCCGACTGAAAGAACTAAAGCTGCTGGAGCAGTATGGCCTGGATGAACTGACAGGGCCATTTGAGAGTATTGTCGAAATGTCCTGCCTGATGCATGACATTGGTAATCCGCCGTTTGGCCATTTTGGGGAGGCGGCAATTAATGACTGGTTTCGCCAGCGACTGTATCCCGCAGACGCAGAAAGCCAGCCCCTAAGTGATGACCGTTGCCAGGTGACGGCATTACGATTGCGTGAAGGCGAGGAGTCGCTGAATGATATTCGCCGCAAGGTGCGCCAGGACCTGTGCCATTTTGAAGGCAATGCACAGGGTATTCGCCTTGTGCATACGTTGATGCGTATGAACCTTACCTGGGCGCAGGTCGGCGGTATTTTAAAATATACCCGTCCGGCGTGGTGGCGCGGCAGTGCACCCGAGACGCACAACTATTTAATGAAGAAACCGGGTTATTACCTTTCTGAAGAACCGTATATTGAGCGGTTGCGTAAAGAATTATCATTAGCGCCTTACAGTCGCTTTCCATTAACCTGGATTATGGAAGCTGCCGATGATATCTCTTATTGCGTGGCGGATCTGGAAGATGCCGTTGAGAAAAGAATCTTTAGCGTCGAGCAACTTTATCACCACCTGCATGAGGCGTGGGGGCAGCATGAAAAAGGTTCTCTGTTTAGCCAGGTTGTTGAGAACGCCTGGGAGAAGTCACGTTCAAATACATTAAGCCGGAGTACCGAAGATCAGTTCTTTATGTATTTACGCGTCAATACGCTGAATAAACTGGTGCCATATGCGGCCCAGCGGTTTATTGATAATTTGCCGCAGATTTATGAAGGCAGCTTTAATCATGCGCTGCTAGAAGATGCCAGTAGCTTCAGCCAGTTACTGGGTGTTTATAAAAATGTGGCGGTAAAACATGTGTTTAGCCATCCGGATGTTGAACAACTGGAACTACAGGGCTATCGGGTGATCAGCGGGTTGCTGGAGATCTATCAGCCGTTATTAAAAATGTCTCAGTCAGATTTTTCTGAACTGGTCGACAATGAAAGAGTAAAACGTTTTCCTATCGAGTCCCGTTTATTTCAGAAATTGTCTACCCGCCATCGTCTTGCGTATGTTGAGGCAGTTAGTAAAATATCGACGGGGTGCGCCGAGTATTCGGTTCTGGAATATTATTATCGCTGCCGACTGATCCAGGATTATATCAGCGGAATGACAGATTTGTATGCCTGGGATGAATATCGTCGCTTGATGGCCGTAGAACAATAAATACTCATTTGTAAAGACGGACAATAAAATTTTACTTTTTCCTTAAACTTAATTCTGGAACTTAGCGCTATAAAACGACTCTGACGTATACAGCAATTTTGCGTTACCTGTTAATCGAGAACGAAACACATGAAAAAAACCACATTAGCAATGAGTGCACTGGCTCTGAGTTTAGGTTTGGCGTTGTCCCCCCTGTCTGCTACAGCGGCTGAGACGTCGTCTTCAGCAATGACCGCCCAACAGATGCCAAGCCTGGCCCCGATGCTCGAAAAAGTGATGCCATCGGTGGTAAGTATTAACGTCGAGGGGAGCACGACGGTAAATACGCCGCGCATGCCGCGTAATTTCCAGCAGTTCTTCGGTGATAATTCACCGTTCTGCCAGGACGGTTCTCCGTTCCAGAGTTCGCCGTTCTGCCAGGGCGGCGCACCGGGCGCTGACAATGGCGGCGGCCAGCAGCAGAAATTTATGGCACTCGGTTCCGGCGTAATTATTGATGCCGCGAAAGGGTATGTCGTGACCAATAACCACGTGGTAGATAATGCCACGGTGATTAAAGTTCAGTTAAGCGATGGTCGTAAATTTGACGCGAAGATCGTGGGTAAAGATCCGCGCTCCGATATCGCGCTGATCCAAATTCAGGATCCGAAAAACCTGACGGCGATTAAGCTGGCAGATTCCGATGCGCTGCGCGTGGGTGATTACACCGTGGCAATTGGTAACCCGTTTGGCCTCGGTGAAACGGTGACTTCCGGTATTGTTTCTGCGCTGGGACGTAGTGGCCTGAATGCGGAGAACTATGAAAACTTTATTCAGACGGATGCTGCGATCAACCGGGGTAACTCCGGTGGTGCGCTGGTCAACCTGAACGGTGAGCTGATCGGTATTAACACCGCGATCCTCGCGCCGGACGGCGGTAACATCGGTATCGGTTTTGCGATCCCAAGCAACATGGTGAAAAACCTGACCTCGCAGATGGTTGAGTTTGGCCAGGTTAAACGCGGTGAGCTGGGCATTATGGGTACCGAGCTGAGCTCTGAGCTGGCGAAAGCGATGAAAGTTGACGCCCAGCGTGGCGCATTCGTCAGCCAGGTGATGCCGAACTCTTCCGCAGCGAAAGCGGGGATTAAAGCTGGGGATGTGATTACCTCCCTGAATGGCAAACCGATCAGCAGCTTCGCCGCCCTGCGTGCGCAGGTCGGTACGATGCCGGTTGGCAGCAAAATCACCCTGGGTCTGCTGCGTGACGGTAAGCCGGTCACCGTGAACCTGGAATTGCAGCAGAGCAGCCAGACTCAGGTTGACTCCAGCTCTATCTTTAAAGGCATTGAAGGTGCCGATATGAGCAACAAAGGCCAGGACAAAGGTGTCGTGGTAAGCGACGTGAAACCGAATTCTCCGGCTGCACAGATTGGCCTGAAGAAAGGGGATGTGATTATCGGCGCGAACCAGCAACCGGTGAAAAACATCGCTGAACTGCGCAAAATCCTCGACAGCAAACCGGCTGTGCTGGCGCTGAACATTCAGCGCGGTGACAGCTCCATCTATCTGTTGATGCAGTAATCTCCCTGAACCCCTTCCTGCACAGGAAGGGGTTTCTTTTTGTGATACTTCCCACAACTCCATACTTCTCCCTTTCGCTTTGTGCATTTGCACAATGTCGCCGCTTATTATCTTCCCTATGCTTGAGCTCTGCTCACAGGAGGGTTTTATGGCTGGTTGGCATCTTGATACCAAAATGGCGCAGGATATCGTGGCGCGTACCATGCGCATCATTGATACCAATATCAACGTAATGGATGCCCGTGGGCGGATAATCGGCAGCGGCGATCGCGAACGTATTGGTGAATTGCACGAAGGCGCACTGCTGGTGCTTTCGCAAGGGCGGGTGGTCGATATCGACGATGCGGTTGCACGTCACTTGCACGGTGTACGACAGGGGATAAACCTGCCGCTGCGTCTGGAAGGCGAAATCGTTGGCGTTATCGGCCTTACCGGCGAGCCGGAACATCTGCGCAAATACGGCGAGTTAGTGTGTATGACCGCCGAGATGATGCTGGAACAGTCGCGCTTGATGCATCTGTTAGCGCAGGATAGCCGTCTGCGTGAAGAGCTGGTGATGAACCTGATTCAGGCGGAAGAGAATACGCCAGCGCTGATGGAATGGGCTCAGCGTTTAGGCATTGATTTGAACCAGCCGCGCGTGGTGGCGGTATTGGAGGTCGATAGTGGCCAGCTTGGCGTCGACAGTGCAATGGCGGAGCTACAGCAATTGCAGAATGCGTTGACTACGCCCGAACGTAATAATCTGATTGCGATTGTTTCTCTGACTGAGATGGTGGTGCTGAAACCGGCGCTCAATCAGTTTGGCCGCTGGGACGCTGAAGATCATCGTAAGCGCGTTGAGCAGCTTATTGCCCGTATGAAAGAAAACGGACAGCTGCGGTTTCGCGTATCGCTGGGCAACTATTTTACCGGGCCCGGTAGCATTGCCCGTTCGTATCGTACGGCGCGCACTACCATGATGGTCGGTAAACAGCGGATGCCGGAAAGCCGTAGCTATTTCTATCAGGATTTGATGCTGCCAGTGCTGCTGGACAGCCTGCGCGGTGGCTGGCAGGCCAATGAGCTGGCGCGTCCTTTGGTGAGGCTGAAGGCGATGGATAACAACGGGTTGCTGCGTCGGACATTGGCGGCATGGTTTCGTCATAACGTCCAGCCGCTGGCCACCTCAAAGGCACTGTTTATTCACCGCAATACGCTGGAATATCGCCTGAATCGTATTTCAGAACTGACCGGGCTGGATCTGGGAAACTTTGACGACCGACTGCTGCTGTATGTGGCGTTACAACTGGATGAACAGCATTGATTAATTGCCTGATGGCGCTAGCTTATCAGGCCTACGAGGATATACCTGTAGGCCGGATAAGGCGTAAGACGCCGCCATCCGGCAACAAACGGCTTATTTACGCGTCAGTTTTTCGAGATCGGCTTCAATTTCGCTGATCTTGTTGGTCACAACGCTTTCAAGATGACGTAAATCATCAAGGATCTTGCGTTTAAGATCGACTTCGCTGCGATCGCGCTGGCAGATCTGATCCAGTTCGTCGATCACATAGCGCAGGTTGGGACTGATCTCCTGCACTTCTTTGTAACCCTGGCCGACGCCATCGGCAACCACCGTTTTGCGCTGACGGGGATATTTGAACTTCACGCTCTTGGCAAAAAACTCGCCTTTATCCTTCTGGAAATAGATTTTCAGGATATCGTTGTTGGCTTCTTGCCGCAGGCTGTAACGATCGATCTCTTCAGGATTAGTAATGCCCAGACTTTTCAGATTGTCATACATAGCGGTACCCTTAAGCTCACTATAACCATTGAATAATTAACGAAAAGCCTTGTTTATGCCACTCGCAGATGTAAAAAAAGCGGGCTAAGCCCGCTTTTTCAAATCGCTGTTAGTCGATGGTGCGTAACAGCTCGTTGATTCCCACTTTGCCACGCGTTTTGGCATCGACTTTCTTCACAATCACCGCGCAGTACAGGCTGTATTTGCCATCTTTCGACGGCAGGTTGCCGGAGACGACCACGGAGCCTGCCGGAACGCGACCATAATGCACTTCGCCAGTTTCACGATCGTAAATACGGGTGCTCTGACCGATGTACACGCCCATAGAAATAACTGAGCCTTCTTCGACGATTACGCCTTCAACCACTTCAGAACGTGCGCCGATGAAGCAGTTGTCTTCGATGATGGTCGGGTTAGCCTGTAACGGCTCCAGTACGCCGCCGATGCCAACGCCGCCGGACAGGTGTACGTTTTTACCGATTTGCGCGCAGGAACCGACTGTCGCCCAGGTATCAACCATCGTACCTTCATCAACATAAGCGCCGATGTTTACGTAAGATGGCATCAGCACGGTGTTACGGGCGATAAACGCACCCTGACGCACGGCCGCAGGCGGAACCACACGGAAACCTTCCTTCTGGAAGCGCGCTTCGTCATAGTTGGCGAATTTCATCGGTACTTTATCGAAGTAACGGCTTTCCGCACCTTCGATGACCTGATTATCGTTAATACGGAAAGAGAGCAGGACCGCCTTTTTCAGCCACTGATGCGTGACCCACTGACCCTCAATCTTCTCTGCGACGCGCAGTGCACCGGAATCCAGTAAAGAAATAACCTGATTCACCGCTTCGCGGGTTACGGTATCTACATTTGCCGGAGTAATGTCGGCACGGCGCTCGAAAGCGGACTCAATAACGTTCTGTAACTGCTGCATTGTTAAACTCTTTCCATAATAAATAAAAACATCACCCTTTATCGTTTGGATTGAGGGCCTCTGTCAACCGTTGATGCACTTCCTGCTGCAGCTCATTATTAAGGGCGCGCCGGTCGGCGGTGGCGATTATGAATAAATCTTCTACTCGCTCGCCAATGGTTGTAATTCGGGCGCCATGCAGCGAAATTCCCAGATCGGCAAAAATCTGCCCGACCCGCGCCAGCAGGCCGGGCTGGTCGAGAGCGATAAGCTCCAGGAATGATTTTCGGTCGGTATGGGTCGGCAAAAAGGTGACCTCAGTATCGACGGTAAAGTGGCGTAATTTTGCCGGCTGGCGACGCGGTTGCGGTGGCTGCCAACTGCGCTGCGTGATGGCCTGTTCCAGTCCAAAACGGATCGCTTCATGTCGGTCTGAAGACAGCGGGCTGCCGTCCGGTTCCAGTACGATGAACGTATCCATCGCCATCCCATCGCGGGTAGTGAAAATCTGCGCATCATGGACGCTAAGATTACGCCTGTCCAGTTCAGCGCAGACGGCGGCAAACAGGTAAGGACGGTCAGGGCTCCAGATGAAAATTTCTGTCCCGCCGCGCGTGGCCTGTGGGCTGAGCAGGATCAGCGGCTTGCTGAGATCGTGTTGCAGCAGATGGCGCGCATGCCAGGCCAGCTGATTTGGGCTGTGACGCACGAAGTAGTTGGCGCGACAGCGTGACCAGATGTGGTGCAACGCTTCTTCATCAATGTTGTCCATTCGCAGTAGCGCCAGCGCCTGAAGCTGATGATGGCGTACACGCTCACGCATATCCGGCGTATTTTGCATGCCACGACGCAGTTGTTTTTCCGTTGCGAAGTACAGCTCGCGTAGCAGGCTTTGCTTCCAGCTATTCCACAGCGTTTCGTTGGTGGCGCAAATATCCGCGACGGTCAGACACACCAAAAAGCGCAGACGGTGTTCCGTTTGTACCTCTTCGGCGAATTGCTTGATCACTTCGGGATCCTGAATATCGCGGCGCTGAGCGGTCACCGACATCAGCAAATGCTGGCGCACCAGCCACACGATCAGCTGCGTTTCGCGGGAATTCAGGCCGTGCAGTTCGGCGAACTTGAGCACGTCCTGAGCGCCGAGCACCGAGTGATCGCCGCCGCGGCCTTTGGCGATATCGTGGAACAGCGCGGCAATCAGAATCAACTCCGGCTGTCGCAGACGCGGCCATAGATCCACACACAGCGGATGGCGCTGACGGGTCTCTTCGTTGGCAAAACTTTCCAGCTTGAGCATTACGCGGATGGTGTGTTCATCCACCGTATAGGCATGAAACAGGTCAAACTGCATTTGGCCGACAATATGCGACCATTGCGGCATATAGGCCCACAACACGCTGTGGCGATGCATCGGCAGCAGACCGCGGCTCACCGCGCCCGGATGGCGTAACATACTGAGAAACAGCGATCGCGCTTCCGGGATGTAGCACAGCGGTTGGGTTAAATGACGGCGGGCATGACGCAGATGGCGCAACGTGGTGGAGTAAATCCCGCTGATCGCGCTGTTACGCACCATGATGTAAAACATCCGCAGTATCGCTTCGGGTTTGCGGATAAACAGATCGTCGTTGCGCAGATCGATCAACGTGCCGCGCAGTTGGAAGTCGTCATCAATCGGGCGAGGTTTTTCATCGGCGGGCATGGCGAGGATCGCCTCGTCGAACAGTTGCAACAGCATGTGATTCAGTTCGCTGACCCGTCGGGTGACGCGGAAATAGTCTTTCATCATCCGCTCGATAGGTTCGTTGCCTTCGCCGCCGTAGTTTAGCCGTTGCGCCACGCTGAGCTGGCGGTCAAACAGCAGGCGGTTGTCGTAACGACTAACGACCAGATGCAGGGCGAAGCGAATCCGCCACAGGATATGCAAACATTCATTGAGCTCGGCACGTTCTGCCAGCGTCAAAAAGCCGAAACCGACCATTTCGTCCAGTGAGGTGGCGCCAAAATGGCGACGGGCCACCCACTGCAGGGTATGGATATCGCGCAGGCCGCCGGGACTGCTTTTGATATCCGGCTCCAGGTTGTAGCTAGTGCCGTGATAGCGCTGGTGGCGCTGATTCTGCTCTTCCACTTTGGCGGCGTAAAACTTGTCGGAAGGCCAGAAACCTTCGCTAAAAATATGCTTTTGCAGCTCTAGAAACAGCGCCACATCGCCGATCAGCAGGCGAGTTTCAATCAGGTTGGTGGCGACGGTTAAATCTGATAATCCTTCCAGCAGACACTCTTCCAGCGTACGCACGCTATGTCCAACCTCCAGCCTCACGTCCCATAGCAGCGTTAACAGCTCACCGACTTTCTCGGCCTGCGCATCAGGCAGCTTTTTACGACTCAGGATCAGCAGGTCAATATCGGAAAGCGGGTGCAATTCGCCTCGCCCGTAGCCGCCAACGGCAACCAGCGCCAGATCGGCTATTTGCCCGAACCCAGCTTCTATCCACAAACGCTGTAGCAGTTGGTCAATAAATTCGGTGCGGGCCTCAATGAGCTGTTCTGCGGAAATTCCACTGTCAAACGCTTCGCCTAACCAGTTCTGGAAGGTGTCAATATGCGCTTTAATGCCGGAGCAGTTGAGATCTTGCTGTGGCCATGTCCCTGGGTTTTGCGGTTGGCCAGGCAGGGTGGGGAGGGCAGTATTTGCGTGCTGTTCAGGAAGAGTATTCATTATGCGCCACCCATTAAAAAGCCGGATGATGGCGTGAACGCCTTATCCGGCCTACTAAGTAGTACAATTTGTAGGCCTGATAAGATGCGAATGCATCGCCATCAGGCAAAACATTATTCGCCGTGTGTGATGATCGCCGGGATGGTGTCATCCTTGCGTAACGTCAGAATTTCACAGCCGTTTTCCGTCACTACAATAGTATGCTCGTACTGTGCAGACAAGCTCCGGTCTTTGGTTTTCACCGTCCAGCCGTCTTTCATGGTGCGGATGCGGTAATCACCGGCATTCAGCATCGGTTCTATGGTGAACGTCATGCCCGGTTGCAGTACCACACCACCGTCGTCTGCATCGTAGTGCAGAACCTGTGGCTCTTCATGGAAGCCGCGACCGATACCGTGACCGCAGTATTCACGAACGACAGAGAAACCTTCGCCTTCCGCGTATTTCTGAATAGCAGCGCCCAGCGTGCGCAGACGAATGCCCGGTTTTACCATTCGCAGCGCCAGATACAGGCTTTCCTGTGTGACGCGGCACAGACGCTCGCCCAGAATAGTAGGTTTGCCGACGATGAACATTTTCGAGGTATCGCCGTGGTACTCGTCTTTAATCACGGTTACGTCGATGTTGACGATGTCGCCGTCTTTCAGAAGTTTGGCGTCGTCCGGGATCCCGTGGCACACCACTTCATTAATAGAGATACATACGGATTTCGGATAGCCGTGATAGCCCAGGCAGGCGGAAATGGCCTGCTGCTCATTCACGATATAGTCATTACAGAGGCGATCCAGCTCGCCGGTGCTGACGCCCGGTTTAACAAACGGCGCGATCATTTCCAGTACATCAGCGGCCAGGCGGCCAGCGACGCGCATTTTTTCGATTTCTTCAGGGGTCTTGATTGAGATAGCCATAAATTCTGTCCATCAGTGTCGATTATTTCGACAATAATTGTGTAAGTGCTGTCAATGGTATCAGTCTGGGGTGTACCCTGCCAAATTGAGAATCATTCTGAACTTCGCCTTTCGTGCCACAAATGCGTTGGCTACATTTTTTCACCCCAGTCACTTACTGGTTGTAAGCTCCCGGGGATTCAAAATTTTGCCGCCTTCCTGTAACACGAAATTCATCGTTCATTCAGCACAGACCGCCAACAATTATTGGTGTCGGTGGCGTATTTGTGGTATAAAGCGCGCCGGACTTCCGATCCATTCGAAGACTACACACGATGGACGGGAGCGACAAATCTCACTTTGTGTAACAACACACACGTATCGGCACATATTCCGGGGTGCCCTTTGGGGTCGGTAATATGGGATGCGTGGAGGCTTAACCCCAACTTTTATATATAGAGGTTTTAATCATGGCAACTGTTTCCATGCGCGACATGCTCAAGGCTGGTGTTCACTTCGGTCACCAGACCCGTTACTGGAACCCGAAAATGAAGCCGTTCATCTTCGGTGCGCGTAACAAAGTTCACATCATCAACCTTGAGAAAACTGTACCGATGTTCAACGAAGCTCTGGCTGAACTGAACAAGATCTCTGCTCGTAAAGGTAAAATCCTTTTCGTTGGTACTAAACGCGCTGCAAGCGAAGCGGTGAAAGAAGCTGCTAACAGCTGCGACCAGTTCTTCGTGAACCATCGCTGGCTGGGCGGTATGCTGACTAACTGGAAAACCGTTCGTCAGTCCATCAAACGTCTGAAAGATCTGGAAACTCAGTCTCAGGACGGTACTTTCGAAAAGCTGACCAAGAAAGAAGCGCTGATGCGTACTCGTGAGCTTGAGAAACTGGAAAACAGCCTGGGCGGTATCAAAGACATGGGCGGTCTGCCGGACGCTCTGTTCGTAATCGATGCTGACCACGAGCACATTGCTATCAAAGAAGCAAACAACCTGGGTATCCCAGTATTTGCTATCGTTGATACCAACTCTGATCCGGACGGTGTTGACTTCGTTATCCCGGGTAACGACGACGCAATCCGTGCTGTGACCCTGTACCTGGGCGCTGTAGCTACTACCGTTCGTGAAGGCCGTTCTCAGGATCTGGCTTCCCAGGCGGAAGAAAGCTTCGTAGAAGCTGAATAATAAGGCACGCTCGTTAGAGCCCTTATAGACCAGGTAGTATCACGTTTGGTTAGGGGGCCTGTATATGGCCCCCTTTTTCACTTTTAAATCTGTGCGGTTTCATGCCGGGCAGATCAAATCTTCCGAGGATTTTAGAATGGCTGAAATTACCGCATCCCTGGTAAAAGAGCTGCGTGAGCGTACTGGCGCAGGCATGATGGATTGCAAAAAAGCACTGACTGAAGCTAATGGCGACATCGAGCTGGCAATCGAAAACATGCGTAAGTCCGGTGCAATCAAAGCGGCGAAAAAAGCAGGCAACGTTGCTGCTGACGGCGTAATCAAAACCAAAATCGACGGCAACATCGCTTTCATTCTGGAAGTTAACTGCCAGACTGACTTCGTTGCTAAAGATGCTGGTTTCCAGGCATTTGCTGACAAAGTACTGGACGCTGCCGTTGCTGGCAAAATCACTGACGTTGAAGTTCTGAAAGCACAGTTCGAAGAAGAACGTGTTGCTCTGGTTGCTAAAATCGGTGAGAACATCAACATCCGTCGCGTTGCTTCCCTGGAAGGCGAAGTTCTGGGTAACTACCAGCACGGTGCTCGTATCGGTGTTCTGGTTGCTGCAACTGGCGCTGACGAAGAACTGGTTAAACAGCTGGCAATGCACGTTGCTGCAAGCAAACCAGAATTTGTTAAGCCGGAAGACGTTTCTGCTGAAGTGGTAGAAAAAGAATACCAGGTTCAGCTGGACATCGCTATGCAGTCTGGCAAGCCGAAAGAAATCGCAGAGAAAATGGTTGAAGGCCGCATGAAGAAATTCACCGGCGAAGTTTCTCTGACCGGTCAGCCTTTCGTCATGGAACCGAGCAAATCTGTTGGTCAGCTGCTGAAAGAGCATAACGCTGACGTAACTGGTTTCATCCGCTTTGAAGTGGGTGAAGGCATCGAGAAAGTTGAGACTGACTTTGCAGCAGAAGTTGCTGCGATGTCCAAGCAGTCTTAATTTTTAAAGGAGCCGCCTGTGGGCGGCTTCTTTTTGTGTCTGGCTTGTAAATTCAGCGAACCGCTATAGTGGTCATGCTGAAAAGCGACATACAATGTCGCCGGAATTAACTCATCTCATTCGTTGACAGTCTCAGGAAAGAAACATGGCTACCAATGCAAAACCCGTCTACAAACGTATTCTGCTTAAGTTAAGTGGCGAAGCTCTGCAAGGTTCAGAAGGCTTCGGTATTGATGCAAGCATCCTCGACCGCATGGCTCAGGAAATCAAAGAGCTGGTTGAGCTGGGTATTCAGGTTGGCGTAGTGATTGGTGGTGGTAACCTGTTCCGTGGCGCTGGTCTGGCGAAAGCGGGGATGAACCGCGTTGTGGGCGACCACATGGGCATGTTAGCCACCGTAATGAACGGTCTGGCGATGCGCGATGCGCTTCACCGCGCCTATGTGAACGCTCGCTTGATGTCCGCAATTCCTCTGAACGGCGTGTGTGATAACTACAGCTGGGCTGAAGCTATCAGCCTGCTGCGTAACAACCGCGTTGTTATTTTGTCTGCGGGTACCGGCAATCCGTTCTTCACCACCGATTCTGCAGCCTGCCTGCGCGGTATTGAAATTGAAGCGGATGTGGTTCTGAAAGCCACCAAAGTCGATGGCGTATTTACTGCCGACCCGGCTAAAGATCCAACGGCGACTATGTACGAACAGTTGACCTACACTGAAGTACTGGATAAAGAGCTGAAAGTAATGGATCTTGCCGCGTTCACGCTGGCTCGTGACCACAAATTACCGATTCGTGTCTTTAACATGAACAAACCAGGTGCACTGCGCCGTGTTGTTATGGGTGAAAAAGAAGGCACGTTAATCACGGAATAATTCCCGTTGCGGCTAAATGCAGGTAATATTCCGCTTTAATGTCGCGGGATACGTCCCTCAAAATTAATCAAGACTATACTTGTCACATCTTGCGTGGCGGGTATGGTCTGACTGAAACAAGCTTTCAAGGATTCGTAACGTGATCAACGATATCAGAAAAGATGCTGAAGTACGCATGGACAAATGCGTCGAAGCGTTCAAAAACCAAATCAGCAAAATTCGCACGGGTCGTGCTTCTCCTAGCCTGCTGGATGGTATTGTCGTGGAATATTACGGCACGCCGACTCCGCTGCGCCAGCTGGCAAGCGTAACGGTTGAAGATTCCCGTACCCTGAAAATCAACGTATTTGACCGTTCTATGGGTCCAGCCGTTGAGAAAGCAATCATGGCTTCCGACCTCGGTCTGAATCCAAGCTCTGCGGGCTCTGACATCCGCGTTCCGCTGCCGCCGCTGACCGAAGAACGTCGTAAAGATCTGACCAAGATCGTACGTGGTGAAGCTGAAGGCGCGCGTGTTGCGGTACGTAACGTACGCCGTGATGCAAACGACAAAGTGAAAGCGTTGTTGAAAGAAAAAGAGATCAGCGAAGATGACGATCGCCGTTCTCAGGACGACGTACAGAAACTGACTGACGCAGCAATCAAGAAAGTTGATGCGGCGCTGGCAGAGAAAGAAGCAGAACTGATGCAGTTCTGATTCGCCTGTACGCTAAAAACGCCGCTTAGAAGGCCTGAGAAGGCTGGATGGCGGCGTTTTGCTTTTTTCTGTCTACATACTCTAAATATTTCAAGTTGCAGGAAGGCGGTGACGCCAAAGGCCGAGTAAAGCCAACGTACATGCAACTTGAAGTATGACGAGTAAAATTCTTCTGGATGTCCGATGAAGCAATTAACCATCCTGGGATCAACCGGTTCCATTGGTTGCAGTACGCTGGATGTAGTACGCCATAACCCGGAAAAATTTCGTGTTGCTGCGTTGGTGGCGGGTAAAAATGTTGCCCGTATGGTAGAGCAATGCCTGGAGTTTGCGCCTCGCTATGCGGTAATGGATGATGAAAAAAGCGCGGCACAGGTAAAAGCTGCTCTTTTGGCACAGGGTAGCCGTACCGAGGTGATGAGCGGGCAGCAGGCTGCCTGTGATATGGCTGCGCTGGATGATGTTGATCAGGTCATGGCGGCGATTGTCGGCGCAGCGGGTTTGCTGCCGACGCTGGCGGCAATTCGTGCGAGTAAAAGCATTTTGCTGGCGAATAAAGAATCGCTGGTGACCTGCGGTCGTCTGTTTATGGACGACGTGAAACGCCACAAAGCGCAGCTTTTGCCGGTAGATAGCGAGCATAACGCGATTTTTCAGAGTTTACCGCAACCTATCCAACACAATCTGGGATACGCTGACCTTGAGCAAAACGGCGTCATGTCAGTTCTGCTTACCGGGTCTGGTGGCCCATTCCGTGAAACGCCATTGCGCGATCTGGTCTCTATGACCCCCGATCAGGCATGTCGTCATCCGAATTGGTCGATGGGACGAAAAATTTCTGTCGATTCCGCCACCATGATGAACAAAGGTCTGGAATACATTGAAGCGCGTTGGTTATTTAATGCCAGTGCAAGCCAGATGGAAGTGCTGATCCACCCGCAGTCGGTTATTCATTCGATGGTCCGTTATCAGGATGGTAGTGTTCTGGCGCAGTTGGGTGAACCTGATATGCGTACGCCTATTGCCCATACGATGGCATGGCCAGAACGTGTGACGTCTGGTGTTAAGCCTGTCGACTTTTGCAAACTCAGTGCGTTGACGTTTTCCGCACCTGATTACCAGCGTTATCCGTGCCTGAAACTGGCGATGGACGCGTTTGAGCAAGGTCAGGCGGCGACGACCGCACTCAATGCCGCGAATGAAATTACCGTTGCCGCATTCCTGGCGCAGCAGATCCGATTTACCGATATTGCCGATCTCAATTTATCCGTACTGGATAAGATGGATTTGCAGGAACCACAGAGCGTTGACGACGTGTTGAAGGTCGATGCCATCGCGCGGGAAGTCGCCAGAAAAGAAGTGATGCGACTCTCAAGCTGATGATAATCCCTCTACGGAGAATCGTGCTATTTGTTAGCGTTGGGCTTCAGTGATATAGTCTGCGCCACCCGATCGCGGGTATTTGCTTTTTTTCGGTCGGGTAAGCCGTGGTTTGACACGGCTTTTTTGTGGATAGGCTTCAGTATTCCTGAGTACCGTAAATCCTTTCAGGGACTAATAACGCGTTATGTTGTCTGCAACTAAACCATTAAGCGAAAATTTGCCAGCACATGGTTGTCGCCATGTCGCAATTATCATGGATGGCAATGGCCGCTGGGCGAAAAAGCAAGGGAAGATTCGCGCCTTTGGGCATAAGGCTGGAGCAAAATCCGTCCGCCGGGCTGTCTCTTTTGCTGCAAATAACGGTATTGATGCGTTAACGCTGTATGCCTTTAGCAGTGAGAACTGGAACCGACCTGCGCAGGAAGTGAGTGCGTTAATGGAACTGTTTGTGTGGGCACTTGATAGCGAAGTGAAAAACCTGCATCGCCATAACGTACGCCTGCGTATTATCGGGGATATCAGTCGATTTAACTCACGTTTGCAAGAACGGATTCGCAAATCAGAAGCGATTACCGCCCAGAATACCGGGTTGACGCTGAATATTGCAGCGAATTACGGTGGACGGTGGGATATTGTCCAGGGAGTCAGGCAACTGGCACAACAGGTGCAGGACGGTGTGCTGCATCCTGAGCAAATCGATGAAGAGATGCTTGGGCAGCAAATTTGTATGCATGAGCTGGCTCCTGTGGATTTAGTGATAAGGACTGGGGGAGAGCACCGAATTAGTAATTTTCTGTTGTGGCAAATTGCCTACGCCGAACTTTACTTTACCGATGTTCTCTGGCCCGATTTCGATGAACAAGACTTTGAAGGTGCGCTGCATGCCTTTGCTAATCGTGAGCGTCGTTTCGGCGGCACCGAACCCGGTGATGAAAAAGCCTGATGGGGGTCGCTTTTGCTGAAGTATCGCCTGATTTCTGCTTTTGTTTTAATACCCGTTGTCATCGCGGCGCTGTTTTTGCTGCCGCCGGTGGGGTTCGCCATTGTTACGTTGGTCGTCTGTATGTTGGCCGCCTGGGAATGGGGACAGTTAAGCGGTTTTACCACGCGTACGCAGCGAGTCTGGCTGGCGGTTTTGTGCGGGCTATTGCTGGCACTGATGCTATTTTTGCTGCCAGAATACCATCGCGATATCCATCAACCGCTGGTTGAAGTATCGCTGTGGGCGTCGCTGGGCTGGTGGGTCGTAGCGCTATTACTGGTATTGTTTTACCCAGGGTCTGCGTCGGTCTGGCGTAATTCCAAAACATTACGCATAATTTTCGGCGTGTTAACCATTGTCCCGTTCTTTTGGGGAATGCTGGCGCTACGTGCATGGCACTATGATGAGAATCATTATAGTGGCGCGCTATGGCTGCTATATGTCATGATCCTCGTTTGGGGAGCAGACTCTGGTGCGTATATGTTTGGTAAGCTGTTTGGCAAACATAAGCTGGCACCGAAGGTTTCTCCTGGTAAAACCTGGCAGGGTTTTATTGGCGGACTCGCCACTGCGGCCGTGATCTCATGGGGTTATGGCATGTGGGCGAATCTTGAAGTTGCGCCTGTCACCTTGCTCATTTGCTCCATCGTTGCAGCCCTGGCCTCCGTGCTGGGTGACCTGACCGAGAGTATGTTTAAGCGTGAAGCAGGTATTAAGGACAGTGGTCACTTAATTCCAGGACACGGTGGTATTCTGGATCGTATTGATAGCCTGACGGCTGCGGTACCGGTCTTTGCCTGCCTGTTGTTACTGGTGTTCAGGACGCTCTAACGGATGGTCTTATGCTGAGTATTCTCTGGAATTTGGCTGCGTTCATCATCGCACTTGGTGTGCTTATCACCGTGCATGAATTTGGTCATTTCTGGGTTGCGCGGCGCTGCGGAGTCCGCGTCGAACGCTTTTCCATTGGCTTTGGAAAAGCGCTTTGGCGGCGTACCGATAAATCAGGTACGGAATACGTCATCGCCATGATTCCCCTCGGCGGTTACGTCAAAATGCTGGATGAGCGCGCTGAACCGGTCGCACCGGAATTGCGCCATTACGCCTTCAACAATAAAACGGTTGGACAACGTGCTGCTATTATCGCCGCGGGTCCGATTGCAAACTTCCTTTTTGCTATTTTTGCTTATTGGCTGGTGTTTATCATTGGTGTCCCTGGCGTTCGTCCTGTTGTTGGTGAAATAACACCCAACTCGATTGCTGCACAGGCGCAAATTCAGCCGGGTACGGAACTAAAAGCGGTTGATGGCATCGAAACCCCTGATTGGGATGCAGTGCGATTGCAACTGGTATCCAAAATCGGCGATGAGCATACAACCCTCAGCGTGGCGCAGTTTGGCAGCAACCAGCGGCAGGACAAAACGCTGGATTTACGCCATTGGGCATTTGAGCCAGACAAAGAGGATCCTGTCTCTAGTTTGGGCATGCGTCCGCGTGGTCCGCAGATTGAACCGGTACTGTCAGAAGTGCAGGTTAATTCCGCTGCAAGTAAGGCAGGTTTGCAAGCTGGCGACAGGATCGTTAAAGTCAATGGTCAGTCACTGACGCAATGGATGACGTTCGTGACGCTGGTGCGCGATAATCCGGATACGCCGTTAGCGCTAGATATTGAAAGACAAGGAAGTTCCTTGTCTTTAACGTTAACCCCAGATTCAAAACAGGTTAACGGGAAGGCAGAAGGGTTTGCGGGCGTGGTGCCTAAAGTTATTCCTCTGCCTGATGAGTATAAGACTGTACGCCAGTATGGGCCATTCAGCGCCATCCTCGAAGCCTCGGATAAAACGTGGCAGTTGATGAAGCTGACGGTCAGTATGCTGGGAAAATTGATTACCGGTGATGTAAAACTGAACAACCTCAGTGGGCCGATTTCTATCGCCCAGGGGGCTGGGATGTCAGCGGAGTTTGGGATTATTTATTACCTGATGTTCCTTGCGCTTATCAGCGTGAACTTAGGGATAATCAACCTGTTTCCGTTGCCCGTTCTTGACGGGGGGCATCTGCTGTTCCTGGCGATTGAAAAGCTGAAGGGCGGTCCGGTATCCGAGCGGGTTCAAGACTTTAGTTATCGCATTGGCTCTATCTTGCTGGTGTTGTTAATGGGGCTTGCACTTTTCAATGATTTCTCTCGGTTGTAAGAGAGTGTTAGGAAGAACGCATAATAACGATGGCGATGAAAAAGTTGCTCATAGCGTCGCTGCTGTTTAGCAGCGCCACCGTATACGGTGCTGAAGGGTTCGTAGTGAAGGACATTCATTTCGAAGGCCTACAGCGAGTCGCCGTTGGTGCGGCTCTCCTCAGTATGCCGGTGCGCACAGGCGACACGGTTAATGATGAAGACATCAGTAATACCATTCGTGCTCTGTTCGCCACCGGTAACTTTGAGGATGTCCGCGTCCTGCGCGATGGTGATACCCTTCTGGTTCAGGTAAAAGAACGTCCGACGATTGCCAGCATCACTTTCTCCGGTAACAAATCGGTGAAAGATGACATGCTGAAGCAAAACCTCGAGGCGTCTGGCGTGCGTGTTGGCGAGTCTCTGGATCGCACAACGCTTGCCGATATCGAAAAGGGCCTGGAAGATTTCTACTATAGCGTCGGTAAGTACAGCGCCAGTGTGAAAGCGGTGGTGACGCCGTTGCCGCGTAACCGTGTTGACCTCAAGCTGGTCTTCCAGGAAGGTGTTTCGGCGAAGATCCAACAGATCAATATCGTCGGCAACCATGCCTTCTCGACTGACGAACTTATCTCTCACTTCCAGTTGCGTGACGAAGTGCCGTGGTGGAACGTGGTAGGCGATCGTAAATACCAGAAACAGAAGCTGGCGGGCGATCTTGAAACCCTGCGCAGCTACTATCTGGATCGCGGTTATGCTCGCTTCAATATTGATTCCACTCAGGTCAGCCTGACGCCGGATAAAAAAGGTATCTACATCACCGTTAACATCACTGAAGGCGAGCAGTACAAGCTTTCTGGGGTTCAGGTGAGCGGTAACCTGGCCGGGCACTCCGCCGAAATTGAGACCCTGACGAAGATCGAGCCAGGTGAACTCTATAACGGCACCAAAGTGACCAAAATGGAAGATGACATCAAGAAGCTTCTGGGTCGCTATGGCTATGCCTATCCGCGCGTTCAGTCGCAGCCTGAAATCAACGACGCTGACAAAACCGTTAAATTGCGTGTAAACGTGGATGCGGGTAACCGTTTCTATGTGCGTAAGATCCGTTTTGAAGGTAACGACACTTCTAAAGACTCCGTTCTGCGTCGCGAAATGCGTCAGATGGAAGGCGCATGGTTGGGCAGCGATCTTGTCGACCAGGGTAAAGAGCGTCTGAACCGTCTGGGTTACTTTGAAACCGTTGATACTGATACTCAGCGTGTTCCGGGCCGCCCGGATCAGGTTGATGTAGTCTACAAGGTTAAAGAGCGTAACACCGGTAGCTTTAACTTCGGCGTCGGATACGGTACCGAGAGCGGCGTGAGCTTCCAGGCTGGCGTTCAGCAGGATAACTGGTTAGGTACCGGTTATTCTGTCGGGATTAACGGCACCAAAAACGATTACCAGACCTATACTGAGTTGTCTGTCACTAACCCGTACTTCACCGTTGATGGTGTGAGCCTTGGTGGCCGCGTCTTCTATAACGACTTTGAAGCGGATGATGCAGACCTGTCCGACTATACCAACAAAAGTTATGGTACAGACGTGACGCTGGGCTTCCCGGTCAACGAATACAACACGTTGCGCGCGGGCCTGGGTTATGTACATAACAAACTGTCCAATATGCAGCCGCAGATCGCAATGGATCGTTATCTTGAGTCGATGGGACAATCCGCTGATACCAGCAGTTTTGCCGCTGATGATTTCACCTTTAACTACGGTTGGACATACAACAAGTTAGACCGTGGTTATTTCCCGACAGACGGTTCGCGTGTCAACCTGAACGGTAAAGTCACCATTCCGGGTTCTGACAACGAATACTACAAACTGTCGATGGATACCGCGACCTATATGCCGATCGATGACGACCACAAGTGGGTTGTTCTGGGTCGTACCAAGGTAGGTTATGGGGATGGCATTGGCAGCAAAGAGATGCCGTTCTACGAGAACTTCTACGCCGGTGGTTCCAGTACTGTGCGTGGCTTCCAGTCCAACACCATTGGTCCGAAAGCGGTCTATAAAAAGGGTGCTAGCACAGACTGGAATGACGGCGATAACGAAGAATGTACTCAGGATTCAGGCTGTAAATCAGATGATGCGGTAGGTGGTAACGCCATGGCTGTCGCCAGCCTGGAATTTATTACCCCGACGCCGTTTATCAGCGATAAGTATGCTAACTCGGTCCGTACTTCCTTCTTCTGGGATATGGGTACCGTTTGGGATACTAACTGGGATCCGTCATCTGCGCCGTCGGATGTGCCGGACTATAGTGATCCGAGCAATATCCGTATGTCAGCGGGTATCGCGTTACAATGGATGTCCCCATTGGGGCCGTTGGTTTTCTCCTACGCCCAGCCGTTCAAGAAGTACGATGGAGACAAAGCGGAACAGTTCCAGTTTAACATTGGTAAAACCTGGTAACTGTTCTTCGCAAAGGAATGTAGTGGTAGTGTAGCGATGACTTTAGGCGATCTTGCATGGGATCGCCTGGCCACGCAAAGAACTGCACCTTCGGGTGCAAATGGGATGGTAAGGAGTTAATTGTGAAAAAGTGGTTATTAGCTGCAGGTCTCGGTTTAGCGATGGCAACGTCCGCACAGGCTGCTGACAAAATTGCAATCGTCAATATGGGTAGCCTGTTCCAACAGGTTGCACAGAAGACGGGTGTTTCTGCTACGCTGGAAAACGAGTTCAAAGGCCGTGCCAGCGAACTGCAGCGTATGGAATCCGATCTGCAATCTAAAATGCAGCGTCTGCAATCAATGAAAGCGGGTAGCGATCGTACCAAGTTGGAAAAAGACGTTATGGCTCAGCGCCAGACTTTCTCTCAGAAAGCTCAGGCTTTCGAGCAGGATCGTGCACGTCGTTCCAACGAAGAACGTGGCAAACTGGTTACTCGTATCCAGACAGCTGTGAAATCTGTTGCCAGCAGCCAGAGCATTGATCTGGTCGTTGACGCAAACACCGTTGCATACAACAGCAGCGATGTAAAAGACATCACCGCTGACGTACTGAAACAGGTTAAATAAGTAATGCCTTCAATTCGACTGGCTGATTTAGCAGAGCAGTTGGATGCAGAATTACACGGTGATGGCGATATCGTCATCACCGGCGTAGCGTCCATGCAATCTGCGCAAACTGGCAATATCACGTTCATGGTGAATCCTAAATACCGTGAACACTTAGGCGTATGCCAGGCGTCTGCCGTTGTGATGACGCAGGACGATCTTCCTTTTGCTAAGAGTGCGGCGCTGGTAGTGAAGAATCCCTATCTGACCTATGCACGTATGGCGCAAATTTTAGATACCACGCCTCAGCCTGCACAGAACATTGCACCCAGTGCAGTGATCGATGCAACGGCGAAGCTGGGTAATAATGTCTCTGTGGGCGCAAATGCGGTCATTGAGTCTGGCGTAGAACTGGGCGATAACGTGGTTATCGGTGCAGGTTGTTTCGTCGGAAAAAATACCAAAATCGGTGCAGGTTCACGCTTGTGGGCGAATGTGACGATTTACCACGACATCCAGATCGGTGAAAATTGCCTGATCCAGTCCAGCACCGTCGTTGGATCTGATGGATTTGGTTACGCGAACGATCGTGGTAACTGGGTGAAGATCCCCCAGCTTGGTCGCGTGATTATCGGCGATCGCGTCGAGATCGGCGCTTGTACCACCATTGACCGTGGTGCTCTGGACGATACTGTGATCGGTAATGGTGTTATCATTGATAACCAGTGCCAGATTGCGCATAACGTTGTGATTGGCGACAATACGGCGGTAGCCGGTGGCGTCATTATGGCGGGTAGCCTGAAGATTGGCCGTTATTGCATGATTGGCGGTGCTAGCGTGATCAATGGGCATATGGAAATATGCGACAAAGTTACGGTAACTGGCATGGGTATGGTGATGCGTCCTATCACTGAACCTGGCGTCTATTCCTCAGGCATTCCGCTACAACCCAACAAGGTATGGCGTAAAACAGCTGCACTGGTGATGAATATTGATGATATGAGCAAGCGCCTCAAAGCGATTGAGCGCAAGGTTAATCAACAAGACTAAAGCACCGTTTTTGCATGTCTGACTTTTCGGCCTGTCCCATTCATACGATTGCGACAGGCCGTGTTATTATTGCCTTTTAGTATATTTTGACAGGAAGAGTATTTTGACTACTAACACTCATACTCTGCATATTGAAGAGATTTTAGAACTTCTGCCGCACCGTTTTCCGTTTCTGCTGGTTGACCGCGTGCTGGATTTTGAAGAAGGTCGTTTTCTGCGCGCAGTGAAAAATGTATCCGTTAACGAGCCTTTCTTTCAGGGCCACTTCCCGGGTAAACCTATTTTCCCTGGCGTATTGATTCTGGAAGCGATGGCACAGGCTACCGGTATCCTCGCGTTTAAAAGCGTAGGAAAACTGGAACCAGGCGAACTGTATTATTTCGCGGGTATTGATGAAGCACGCTTTAAGCGTCCTGTCGTGCCTGGCGATCAGATGATCATGGAAGTGACTTTCGAGAAAACGCGCCGTGGCCTGACCCGTTTTAAAGGGGTTGCGCTGGTCGACGGTAAAGTTGTGTGCGAAGCAACGATGATGTGTGCCCGTAGCCGGGAGGCCTGATACGTGATTGATAAATCCGCCTTTATTCACCCGACCGCCATTGTAGAAGAGGGCGCCAGCATTGGTGCCAATGCTCACATTGGCCCATTTTGTATTGTTGGACCCCATGTTGAAATTGGTGAGGGTACCGTACTGAAGTCTCACGTTGTCGTGAATGGCCATACAAAAATTGGTCGCGATAACGAGATCTATCAGTTTGCCTCCATCGGTGAAGTTAACCAGGATCTTAAATATGCTGGCGAACCGACCCGTGTGGAAATTGGCGATCGCAACCGCATCCGCGAAAGCGTCACCATTCATCGTGGCACAGTGCAGGGCGGTGGAGTGACGAAGGTGGGCAGCGATAACTTATTGATGATTAATGCGCACGTCGCGCATGATTGTACGGTAGGAAACCGCTGTATTCTGGCGAATAACGCCACGCTTGCCGGACATGTTTCGCTTGATGATTTTGTTATCATCGGCGGCATGACCGCGGTGCATCAGTTCTGCATCATCGGTGCTCATGTGATGGTTGGTGGCTGTTCTGGTGTTGCCCAGGACGTGCCTCCGTACGTTATCGCCCAGGGCAACCACGCGACGCCGTTTGGCGTCAATATCGAAGGTCTGAAGCGTCGTGGATTTACCCGCGAAGCGATTACCGCGATTCGTAACGCCTACAAAGCGTTGTACCGTAGCGGTAAAACGCTGGAAGAAGTGAAACCAGAAATCGCGGAACTGGCGAAACAGTACCCCGAAGTTCAGGCTTTCAGCGACTTCTTTGAGCGCTCAACGCGTGGCCTGATTCGTTAATGACTGAACAGCGTCCTTTAACGATTGCCCTCGTCGCCGGAGAAACCTCCGGCGATATTCTTGGTGCAGGGTTAATCCGTGCACTCAAGGCTCGCGTTCCCAATGCGCGCTTTGTTGGCGTTGCGGGGCCGCTGATGCAGGCCGAAGGTTGTGAAGCCTGGTACGAAATGGAAGAGTTGGCGGTCATGGGCATTGTTGAAGTGCTCGGACGCCTGCGCCGTTTACTGCATATTCGTGCCGACCTCACTCGCCGATTCACCGACTTAAAGCCGGATGTTTTCGTCGGCATTGATGCACCTGATTTCAATATTACCCTCGAAGGGAATTTGAAAAGACAGGGCATTAAAACCATTCATTATGTCAGTCCGTCCGTTTGGGCGTGGCGACAGAAACGCGTTTTCAAAATAGGCAGATCCACCAACATGGTGCTGGCCTTTCTGCCTTTCGAAAAGGCGTTTTATGACAAATTTAACGTCCCGTGCCGCTTTATCGGTCATACCATGGCTGATGCCATGCCGTTGGACCCGGATAAAAATGCGGCGCGTGATGTTCTGGGCATTCCTCATGACGCTCACTGCCTGGCGCTACTGCCAGGAAGCCGTGGTGCAGAAGTGGAAATGCTCAGCGCCGATTTTCTGAAAACGGCGCAGCTATTACGCCAGCATTATCCGGATCTCGAAGTGGTGGTGCCGTTGGTGAATGCCAAACGTCGCGAGCAGTTTGAACGCATTAAAGCGGAAGTTGCACCGGAGCTTTCTGTACATCTGCTCAATGGGATGGGACGTGAAGCAATGGTGGCCAGCGATGCCGCACTGCTGGCTTCTGGTACCGCCGCGCTGGAATGTATGCTGGCAAAATGCCCGATGGTGGTTGGCTACCGTATGAAACCCTTCACCTTTTGGCTGGCGAAGCGCCTGGTGAAAACGGATTATGTTTCGCTACCTAACCTGCTGGCGGGAAGAGAACTGGTTAAAGAGCTGTTGCAGGAAGAGTGTGAACCGCAGGCGCTGTCGCAAGCGCTGTTGCCGTTGCTGGCAAATGGTAAAACCAGCCATGCGATGCACGACACATTCCGCGAACTGCACCAGCAGATCCGTTGCAATGCTGATGAGCAGGCGGCGGATGCGGTCCTGGAGTTAGCGCAATGATTGAATTTGTGTATCCGCATACGCATTTAGTGGCGGGTGTGGATGAAGTCGGGCGCGGCCCTTTGGTCGGTGCGGTCGTCACTGCTGCCGTCATTCTGGATCCGGCTCGCCCTATTATCGGTCTTAACGACTCAAAAAAACTGTCAGAAAAACGTCGCCTGGCGCTGTTTGATGAAATTAAAGAAAAAGCGTTAAGCTGGAGCCTTGGTCGGGCGGAACCGCATGAAATCGACGAGCTGAACATTTTGCATGCCACCATGCTGGCCATGCAGCGTGCGGTTGCGGGATTGCATATTGCGCCCGAATACGTGCTGATTGACGGCAATCGTTGCCCGGCATTACCGGTACCGTCGATGGCGGTGGTCAAAGGCGATAGCCGCGTGGCGGAGATTAGCGCCGCATCGATTCTGGCAAAAGTGACCCGTGACGCTGAAATGGCGGCGCTGGATACGGTTTTTCCACAGTATGGTTTTGCACAGCACAAAGGCTATCCAACCGCATTTCATCTGGAAAAATTGGCACTGCATGGTGCGACTGAGCACCATCGCCGCAGCTTTGGCCCTGTCAAACGCGCACTGGGACTCTCGTCCTGATTCTTGTGTCGAAGGAATCTGAAGATGTCTGAACCACGTTTCGTCCACCTACGGGTGCACAGCGACTACTCCATGATCGATGGGCTGGCGAAAACCGGGCCGCTGGTAAAAAAGGCGGCCGCGTTAGGCATGCCAGCGCTGGCGATCACCGATTTTACCAACCTGTGTGGTCTGGTGAAGTTTTACGGAGCGGGTCACGGCGCGGGTATCAAGCCGATAGTTGGCGCAGATTTTCATGTCCGCAGTGAGCTGTTGGGCGATGAACTCACGCAGCTCACCGTGCTGGCCGCAAATAATACCGGCTATCAGAACCTGACGTTGTTGATTTCGAAAGCCTATCAGCGCGGCTATGGCGCAGAAGGACCGGTTATCGACCGGGACTGGTTGGTCGAGCTAAAAGAAGGTTTGATTTTGCTCTCCGGCGGTCGCATGGGCGATGTCGGACGCAGCCTGCTGCGCGGCAATAGCGCACTGGTTGACGAGTGCGTGGCGTTTTACGAAGAACATTTTCCCAATTGCTATTTCCTCGAATTGATTCGCACCGGCAGGCAAGATGAAGAAAATTATCTGCACGCAGCCGTAGCACTGGCCGAAACGCGTGGTCTACCGGTGGTGGCGACTAACGATGTCCGCTTCCTGGAAACCGGAGATTTCGACGCGCATGAAATCCGCGTAGCGATCCACGACGGGTTCACCCTTGATGACCCGAAACGCCCGCGTAACTATTCGCCGCAGCAATACATGCGCAGCGAAGATGAGATGTGCGAGCTGTTCTCCGATATTCCGGAAGCACTGCAAAACACTGTCGAGATAGCCAAACGCTGCAACGTGACGGTGCGTCTGGGCGAATATTTCCTGCCGCAGTTCCCGACCGGCGATATGACCACCGAAGATTTCCTCGTGGCGAAATCACGCGAAGGTCTGGAAGAACGTCTCGAATTTTTGTTCCCTGACCCTGAAGTTCGTGCGCAGAAGCGCCCGCCTTACGATGAACGTCTGGAAGTTGAACTTAAAGTTATCAACCAGATGGGATTCCCTGGCTACTTCCTGATCGTTATGGAATTTATCCAGTGGTCGAAAGATAACGGAGTACCGGTAGGCCCGGGACGTGGTTCCGGCGCTGGCTCACTTGTCGCCTATGCGCTGAAAATTACCGATCTCGATCCGCTGGAATTTGACCTGCTGTTCGAACGTTTCCTTAACCCGGAACGTGTCTCAATGCCCGACTTCGACGTTGACTTCTGTATGGAGAAACGCGACCAGGTTATCGAGCACGTGGCGGAAATGTACGGTCGTGATGCGGTTTCGCAGATTATTACCTTTGGTACGATGGCTGCAAAAGCGGTTATCCGCGACGTGGGCCGCGTGCTGGGGCATCCGTACGGTTTCGTTGACCGTATTTCGAAACTGGTGCCGCCCGATCCGGGCATGACGCTGGCAAAAGCCTTTGAAGCCGAACCGCAACTGCCGGAAATCTATGAGGCAGATGAAGAGGTTAAAGCGCTGATCGATATGGCGCGTAAGCTGGAAGGCGTCACGCGTAACGCCGGTAAGCACGCCGGTGGTGTGGTTATCGCACCGACAAAGATTACTGATTTTGCGCCGCTGTACTGCGATGAGCAGGGGCTGCACCCGGTTACTCAGTTTGATAAGAACGACGTGGAATATGCCGGTCTTGTGAAGTTCGACTTCCTCGGCCTGCGTACGCTCACCATCATCAACTGGGCGCTGGAAATGATCAACGCGCGCCGTGAAAAGAACGGTGAGCCACCGCTGGATATTGCGGCTATCCCGCTGGATGACAAGAAAAGCTTCGATATGCTGCAACGCTCGGAGACCACGGCTGTCTTCCAGCTTGAATCCCGCGGTATGAAAGACCTGATCAAACGTCTGCAGCCTGACTGCTTCGAAGACATGATCGCACTGGTGGCTCTGTTCCGCCCTGGTCCGCTACAGTCGGGGATGGTAGATAACTTTATCGACCGTAAGCATGGTCGCGAAGAGATTTCCTACCCGGACGTACAATGGCAGCATGAGTGTCTGAAACCGGTACTGGAGCCGACCTACGGCATTATCCTGTATCAGGAACAGGTTATGCAGATTGCCCAGGAGTTGTCCGGGTACACCCTTGGCGGCGCGGATATGCTGCGTCGTGCGATGGGTAAGAAAAAGCCGGAAGAGATGGCTAAGCAGCGCGGCACCTTTGAAGAAGGGGCGAAAAAGCGCGGCGTAGACGGCGAACTGGCGATGAAAATCTTTGACCTGGTGGAGAAATTCGCCGGTTACGGATTTAACAAATCGCACTCCGCAGCCTATGCGCTCGTCTCTTACCAGACGCTGTGGCTGAAGGCGCATTATCCTGCTGAGTTTATGGCGGCGGTAATGACCGCCGATATGGATAACACTGAGAAAGTGGTCGGGCTGGTAGATGAATGCTGGCGTATGGGGCTCAAAATCCTGCCGCCGGACATCAACTCCGGGCTTTACCATTTTCACGTGAATGATGATGGCGAGATTGTTTATGGCATCGGCGCGATAAAAGGCGTGGGTGAAGGACCAATTGAAGCTATTATTGAGGCGCGTAACGAAGGCGGTTACTTCCGTGAGCTGTTTGATCTCTGTGCGCGCACGGATATCAAAAAACTTAACCGCCGGGTGCTGGAAAAGTTAATTATGTCCGGGGCGTTTGATCGCCTTGGCCCGCATCGTGCGGCGTTGATGAATTCGCTCAACGATGCGCTAAAAGCCGCCGATCAGCATGCAAAAGCCGAAGCCATCGGTCAGGCCGATATGTTTGGCGTGCTGGCGGAAGAACCGGAGCAAATTGAACAATCCTATGCCAGTTGCCAACCGTGGCCGGAGCAGGTGGTATTAGATGGTGAGCGTGAAACGTTGGGGCTTTACCTGACGGGACACCCCATCAACCAGTATTTAAAAGAAATTGAGCGCTATGTCGGAGGCTACAGGCTGAAAGACATGCATCCGACAGAACGTGGTAAAGTCACCACGGCTGCGGGGCTCGTCATTGCTGCGCGGGTAATGGTCACCAAGCGCGGCAATCGTATCGGCATCTGTACACTGGATGACCGTTCCGGACGTCTGGAAGTTATGTTGTTTACCGATGCTCTGGATAAATACCAGCAATTGCTGGAAAAAGACCGCATACTTATCGTCAGCGGACAGGTCAGCTTTGATGACTTCAGCGGCGGGCTTAAAATGATGGCCCGTGAAGTCATGGATATTGACGAAGCCCGGGAAAAATATGCTCGCGGGCTTGCTATCTCGCTGACGGACAGGCAAATTGATGACCAGCTTTTAAACCGACTCCGTCAGTCTCTGGAACCCCACCGCTCGGGGACAATTCCAGTACATCTCTACTATCAGAGGGCGGATGCACGTGCGCGGTTGCGTTTTGGCGCGACGTGGCGTGTCTCTCCGAGCGATCGTTTGCTAAACGATCTCCGTGGCCTTATTGGTTCGGAGCAGGTGGAACTGGAGTTTGACTAATACAGGAATACTATGAGTCTGAATTTCCTTGATTTTGAACAGCCGATTGCAGAGCTGGAAGCAAAAATCGATTCTTTGACTGCGGTTAGCCGTCAGGATGAGAAACTGGATATTAACATCGATGAAGAAGTGCATCGCCTGCGTGAAAAAAGCGTAGAACTGACGCGTAAAATCTTCGCCGATCTTGGCGCATGGCAGGTAGCCCAACTGGCGCGCCATCCACAGCGTCCGTACACCCTGGATTATGTCCGCCTGGCGTTTGATGAATTTGATGAGCTGGCGGGCGATCGTGCCTATGCGGATGATAAAGCTATTGTCGGCGGTATCGCGCGTCTGGATGGTCGTCCGGTGATGATCATTGGTCATCAGAAAGGCCGTGAGACCAAAGAAAAGATTCGCCGTAATTTCGGCATGCCAGCGCCGGAAGGCTATCGCAAAGCGCTGCGTCTGATGGAAATGGCCGAGCGTTTCAACATGCCGATCATTACCTTCATCGACACCCCAGGGGCTTACCCGGGCGTGGGCGCGGAAGAGCGTGGTCAGTCAGAAGCGATCGCGCGCAACCTGCGTGAAATGTCGCGTCTGAGCGTACCGGTAATCTGTACCGTTATCGGTGAAGGTGGTTCCGGTGGCGCGCTGGCGATCGGTGTAGGCGATAAAGTGAATATGCTGCAATACAGCACCTATTCCGTTATCTCCCCGGAAGGTTGTGCTTCCATTCTGTGGAAAAGCGCCGACAAAGCGCCGCTGGCCGCAGAAGCGATGGGAATTGTTGCCCCGCGTCTGAAAGAGCTGAAGCTTATCGACTCTATCATTCCGGAACCGTTAGGCGGCGCACACCGCAATCCGGAAGTGATGGCTGCGTCCCTGAAAGCGCAGCTGCTGGCTGATCTCGCCGATCTCGACGTGTTAAGCAAAGACGATCTGAAAAACCGTCGTTACCAGCGCCTGATGAGCTACGGTTACGCGTAAACTGCATTAATTCCGAAAAGGGCCGCAACGTTGTGGCCCTTTTTTTTACCTGCGGTTTGACCAGGCTATGATTAACTAAGGTTTTTCCAGGAGGAACGCATGAATATCATTGCCATCATGGGACCGCATGGCGTCTTTTATAAAGATGAGCCCATCAAGGAACTTGAGCGTGCGCTGCAACAGCAGGGATTTCAGATTATCTGGCCGCAGAATAGCGTTGACCTGCTGAAGTTTATCGAACATAACCCGCGAATTTGCGGCGTCATTTTTGACTGGGATGAATATAGCCTGGAGCTGTGCAGTGACATCAACCAGCTCAACGAGTATCTCCCGCTCTACGCCTTTATTAATACCCATTCGACGATGGATGTCAGTGCGCACGACCTGCGCATGGCGCTGTGGTTTTTTGAGTATGCGCTGGGTCAGTCTGAAGATATTGCCACCCGCATCCGTCAGTACACCAGCGAATACCTCGATAACATCACGCCTCCGTTCACCAAGGCGCTGTTTACCTATGTGAAGGAAGGAAAGTATACCTTCTGTACGCCCGGGCACATGGCGGGGACGGCGTACCAGAAAAGCCCGGTCGGCTGCCTGTTCTATGATTTCTTTGGCGGCAATACGCTGAAAGCCGACGTGTCCATTTCCGTAACCGAACTGGGTTCATTGCTTGATCATACCGGACCACACCTCGAGGCGGAGGAGTACATCGCTCGCACCTTTGGTGCTGAGCAGAGCTATATGGTGACCAACGGCACCTCGACATCGAACAAGATTGTCGGCATGTATGCTGCGCCTGCAGGCAGTACGCTACTGATTGATCGCAACTGCCATAAGTCGCTGGCGCATTTGCTGATGATGAGCGATGTGGTGCCAATCTGGCTGAAGCCTACGCGTAACGCGTTGGGGATCCTCGGCGGTATACCCCGTCGGGAATTTACCCGCGCAAGTATTGAACGCAAGGTAGAAGAGACGACTCAGGCGCAATGGCCGATACACGCGGTGATCACCAACTCCACCTATGACGGGCTGCTTTATAACACCAACTGGATCAAGCAAACCCTGGATGTGCCCTCCATCCATTTTGATTCAGCCTGGGTGCCGTATACCCATTTTCATCCGATCTATCAGGGGAAAAGCGGGATGAGCGGCGAACGGGTACCGGGAAAGCTGATTTTTGAAACCCAGTCCACCCACAAGATGCTGGCGGCGTTGTCACAGGCTTCGCTGATCCACATTAAGGGTGACTATGATGAAGACACGTTCAACGAAGCCTTTATGATGCATACCTCCACGTCTCCGAGCTATCCGATTGTGGCGTCGATAGAAACGGCGGCGGCAATGCTGCGTGGCAATTCCGGCAAGCGGTTAATCAATCGTTCGGTGGAACGGGCGTTGCATTTCCGTAAAGAAGTGCAGCGTCTGCGCGAAGAGTCGGATGGCTGGTTCTTTGATATCTGGCAGCCGGAAAAGGTCGATGAAGCAGAATGTTGGCCGGTAGCGCCAGGTGAAGACTGGCACGGATTTATTGATGCTGATGCCGACCACATGTTCCTCGACCCGGTGAAGGTCACGATTCTGACGCCGGGAATGGATGAACAGGGAAATATGAGCGAAGAGGGGATCCCCGCGGCGCTGGTGGCGAAATTCCTTGATGAACGCGGCGTCGTCGTCGAAAAAACGGGACCGTATAACCTGTTGTTCCTGTTCAGTATTGGCATTGATAAAACCCGGGCGATGGGGCTGCTACGTGGCCTGACGGAATTTAAGCGCTCGTACGATCTGAATTTACGCGTGAAAAATATGCTGCCGGATCTGTATGCTGAAGATCCCGATTTCTATCGCAATATGCGTATTCAGGATCTGGCACAGGGGATCCATAAGCTGATCCGCCAGCACGATCTCTCCGGACTGATGCTGCGGGCATTTGATACCTTGCCGGAAATGAAAATGACACCGCACCAGGCCTGGCAGCGGCAGATCAAAGGTGAGGTGGAAACCGTGGCGCTTGATCAACTGGTAGGACGCGTGTCCGCCAATATGATCCTGCCTTATCCTCCCGGTGTGCCGCTCTTGATGCCCGGGGAAATGATCACTGCCAAAAGCCGGGCTGTCCTCGATTTTCTGCTGATGCTGTGTTCAGTGGGGCAGCGCTACCCGGGATTTGAAACCGATATCCATGGCGCTAAACTGGGCGAGGATGGTGTGTATCGCGTGAGAGTCTTAAAAATGGCATAACGACTTGCCTGACCCTAAGACGTACGAGTAACGTGCTGACAGAAAAATGAAAGAGGCGATGACGCTATGCTGGGATTAAAACAGGTTCACCATATTGCCATTATTGCGACGGACTACGCGGCGAGTAAGGCATTTTACTGCGATGTGCTTGGCTTTACACTGATGAGCGAAGCCTATCGGGAAGAGAGAGACTCGTGGAAAGGCGATCTGGCATTGAACGGCCAGTATGTGATTGAGCTTTTTTCTTTCCCGTTTCCACCTTGCCGTCCGAGCCGACCGGAAGCCTGCGGTTTGCGTCATCTGGCGTTCAGTGTGGAGGATGTGGAAAAGTCGATCGCGCATCTGGAAGCACACCACGTGAAGTGTGAATCCATACGTATCGATCCATTTACCGGTAAACGCTTTACGTTTTTCAACGATCCGGACGGATTGCCCCTCGAACTGTACGAGATGTAAGGCTTGTCATTGTGGTGTTAGCCCGGTAACGTGCCGGGCAATGCCATTGTAAGTAACCATCATGACGACACTCACGCTGAACACTTCACTGCTGAATTTTCAATCGATTTTGGTCGCCTTTAGCGGCGGGCTGGACTCAACCGTACTCCTGCATCAGCTGGTGCAGTGGCGAGCGCAGCATCCTGAGGTCGCTTTACGCGCAATCCACATTCATCACGGATTAAGCCCACATGCAGACAGTTGGGTGCAGCACTGTGAGTCGGTATGCATGCAGTGGCAGGTGCCGCTGGTGGTTGAGCGGGTACACCTTGAGGATGATGGTCTGGGCATCGAAGCTCAGGCACGACGCGCGCGCTATCAGGCATTTGCGCAGACCTTACTACCGGGCGAGGTGCTGATGACCGCCCAGCATCTCGATGACCAGTGTGAAACCTTTTTGCTGGCGCTTAAGCGCGGTAGTGGTCCTGCCGGACTTTCCGCCATGGGCGAAAACTCACCGTTCGCCGGAACCCAGCTGATTCGACCGCTGCTGGCGCAAACGCGAGAGGCGCTAGAAGCATGGGCGCGGCAGCATGAATTATGCTGGATTGAAGATGAAAGCAATCAGGATGATACCTACGATCGCAATTTCCTCAGATTGCGCGTTACCCCATTGCTGCAACAGCGCTGGCCGCACTTCGCGCAAGCCGTAGCCCGCAGCGCCGCGCTGTGTGCTGAGCAGGAGAGTTTACTGGATGAACTGCTGGCCAGCGATTTAGCCGATTGCATCACAGCCCACGGCACATTGTTACTGGTACCGTTAATGATGGTGAGCGACGTGCGTCGTGCCGCGCTGCTTCGTCGCTGGCTGGCGGGGTTAAATGCGCCGATGCCTTCTCGTGATGGACTGGAACGTATCTGGCAGGAAGTGGCGCTGGCGCGGGAAGATGCCTCACCCTGTTTTCACCTTGGGGAGTATGAGGTCCGTCGTTATCAGTCACAGCTGTGGTGGGTGAAGTCAGTCGATGGGCAAAGCGAAACCGTTATCCCATGGTTAGAGTGGAAAACACCGTTGGCGCTGCCTGCCGGATTGGGTTCGGTTCAGTTAATCTCTGCGGGTGAATTGCGCATGCCGCAAGAGGATGAAGCCGTCAGCATTCGTTTCAAAGCACCAGGCTTATTGCATATTGTCGGGCGTAACGGTGGACGGAAATTAAAGAAAATCTGGCAGGAGCAGGGGATCCCGCCCTGGCGACGAGATACCACACCGCTGCTGTTTTACGGCGAAACGTTGATTGCGGCTGCGGGTGTTTTCGTGACGCGTGAGGGAGCGGCGGAAGATGAAGAAGGCGTGAGTCTGGTGTGGCGTGGAAAGTAGGCCGGATAAGATGCTTTGCACCGTCATCCGGCACCAAAATAATCAGGATTCGCTGACCACCACAGTACCGATCTGCGGGTGGCTGAAGCTGGCAATTTTGTCGAGGCGAAGCTCCCGGGTTTCACCTGCGACATCTGCGACCAGATACTCCACGTTTTTGCGTGAAACCAGGTCGTTCGCTTTCGCCTGCAAAACTTCGCCATCTTTTAACGCCAGCGTCAGTAACAAATGGTGCTGGCAGGCGAGTTCAAGATTGTCGTAATCATCGCAGTTGATGGGTTGATACGTTTCATTCATTGACATAATCGCTCACCAGTAAGTTCGCGGCAGCATAGGCCGCTTTTTCCCTGACCGACTCTGGAAGGGCGCTGTCTGCCGCCACTTCATTAAGCACCTTCAATACGCAACCCAGCGCATCCGGGATATACCCTAAGTCTCCGCTGGCGATTTCCGCGTACCGCTTGCGTATTAACTCACAATATTTTTCCACATGCCCTCCTGTCAGCACTCTGACTTAACCGTGGATGCAAGTCTAAGCCTACGAAGATAAACTCTGTTTAGCAAGGTGACTATACCATACTCATTCAAGCAATATCAGCGTCTTGATAGATGAGCAGTTAGCAGCCTTTTGCCGCAGTTTTCGCTACAATGTGCGCCTGATTCGAAAGGAGTTCTCCCATGGCGCTTAAAGCGACAATTTATAAAGCCGTCGTCAACGTAGCGGATCTTGACCGCAACCAGTTTCTTGACGCGGCCTTGACGCTGGCGCGTCACCCCTCTGAAACCCAGGAGCGCATGATGCTGCGCCTGCTTGCCTGGATTAAATATGCCGATGAGCGGCTGCAGTTCACGCGTGGCCTGAGTGCGGAAGACGAGCCTGAAGCATGGCTGCGTAACGACCATCTGGGCATCGATCTTTGGATTGAGTTGGGTCTGCCGGATGAGCGCCGTATCAAGAAAGCCTGTACTCAGTCTGGTGAGGTTGCTCTGTTTGCCTACAACAGCCGTGCGGCTCAGATCTGGTGGCAGCAAAACCAGAACAAATGTGCGCAGTTTAAAAATCTCACCGTGTGGTATCTGGATGATGAACAGCTGGCGCAACTGAGTGATTTTGCTGGTCGTACAATGGCGCTGCAGGCGACTATTCAGGACGGCGCTATTTGGCTGTCCGACTCTCAGAACAATCTGGAAATTCATCTGACCGCGTGGCAGCCGCGTTCATGATTGTTCTCTCCCGAAACGTCTCTATCCCTGATAATGAGCTGGAAATCACGGCGATTCGGGCACAAGGCGCGGGTGGTCAGCACGTTAACAAGACCTCGACGGCTATCCATTTGCGCTTTGACATTCGGGCCTCGAGCCTGCCAGAGTATTACAAGGAACGCCTGCTGGCTGCCAGCCATCATCTGATTAGCGGCGATGGCATTATTATCATTAAGGCGCAGGAATACCGTAGCCAGGAGCTCAATCGGGAAGCGGCAATCTCCCGACTGGTGGCGGTGATAAAAGAATTAACCGCGGTGCAAAAAAGCCGACAGGCAACTCGCCCTACGCGCGCCTCGAAAGAGCGCAGGTTGTCATCGAAGGCGCAAAAATCCACAGTGAAAGCACTGCGCGGGAGAGTTCGTCGAACACAAGACTGACGAGCGGGAATAAAAATAAATAAGGAATTGATAGTGAAAACAGCAATATTGTCCGTGGTCGCTGCATGCACGCTTTTTTCCTTGATTGGCTGTAATAACCGTACTGAAGTTGAAGTACTACAGCCGACGCGGGCGGCAGAATTAAAACCGATGCAGCAAAGCTGGCGTGGCATCTTACCTTGTGCGGACTGCGAAGGGATTGAAACCTCTCTGTTTCTGGAAAAAGACGGCACATGGGTGATGAACGAACGCTATCAGGGCGTGCGGGATGAACCGTCTTCATTTGCCTCTTATGGCACATGGGCGCGTACAGCCGACAAACTGGTGCTGACCGACAGCAAAGGTGAAAAGTCGTACTACCGGGCTAAAGGCGAGGCGCTGGAAATGCTCGATCGTGAAGGTAACCCGATTGAGTCACAGTTTAATTACACGCTCCAGCCGGTTTCCGCCAGCTTACCGGTGACGCCAATGCCGATGCGAGGCATGTATTTCTATATGGCTGACGCGGCAATCTTTACCGACTGCGCAACGGGTAAACGGATGCCGGTGGCGAATAACGCTCAGCTTGAACGCGACTATTTAGCCGCTCGTGCGGAAAACGGACAGTCCGTACTGCTGACGCTTGAGGCGCATTTCACGTTGGAGTCAAACCCGGATACGGGTGAGAAAGTGAAAACGTTGATGGCGGATAAAGACGCGAAATTTATCCCTGGTAAAGCGTGTAATTAATCGATAGAAAAAAGGCCCTGATAATCAGGGCCTTTTTGTTGGTATTAGCCTTTAATGGCTTTGACCAGGAAGTCGACGATGTCGCCGGTTTTAATCAGCTCTTTCTCGCCGTTACGACGGTATTTGTATTCGATATCGTCGTTATCGAGGTTACGGTCGCCCAGCACGATGGTGTGTGGGATACCGATCAGTTCCATATCGGCAAACATCACGCCCGGACGCTCTTTACGATCGTCCATCAGCACTTCGATACCCTGCGCGCGCAGCTCAGCGTACAGCTTTTCAGCCAGCTCCTGCACACGGTAGGATTTGTGCATGTTCATCGGCAGAATAGCGACCTGGAACGGGGCAATGGCATCTGGCCATACGATGCCACGATCGTCAAAGTTCTGTTCAATAGCCGCGGCAACCACGCGAGTGACCCCGATACCGTAACAGCCCATAGTCAGCGTCTGGTTACGGCCATCTTCGCCCTGAACAGCGGCTTTCATCGCTTCAGAGTACTTGGTACCCAACTGGAAGATGTGGCCGACTTCGATACCGCGTTTGATCATCAGCGTACCTTTGCCGTCCGGGCTAGGGTCGCCGGCGACCACGTTACGGATGTCAGCAACTTCCGGGGTGGCCACATCGCGATCCCAGTTGATACCGAAATAGTGTTTACCGTCGATGTTGGCACCGGCAGCGAAATCGCTCATTACTGCAACGGTACGGTCGATAACCACCGGAATTGGCATATTCACCGGACCGAGCGAGCCAGGACCTGCTTTTACCAGCGCACGAATTTCTTCTTCGGTGGCAAAGGTCAGTGGGCTGGCAACCTGCGGCAGTTTTTCTGCTTTGACTTCGTTCAGCTCGTGATCGCCACGAACCAGCAGGGCGACCAGCGGGTAGCTGCTGCCTTCAACCGCTTTCACCAGCAGGGTTTTCACGGTTTTTTCGATAGGCAGGTTGAACTGCTCAACCAGTTCGGCGATGGTTTTAGCGTTCGGCGTATCTACCAGCGTCATTTCCTGGGTTGCTGCCGCGCGCGGCTCTTTCGGCGCAACGGCTTCGGCAAATTCGATGTTCGCCGCATAGTCAGAGGAATCGGAGAAGATCACATCGTCTTCGCCGCTCTGCGCCAGCACCTGGAATTCGTGAGAGGCGCTGCCGCCAATAGAACCTGTATCCGCTTGTACTGCACGGAAATCCAGCCCCATACGGCTGAAGATTTTGCTATACGCAGCGTACATCGCGTCGTAGGTTTCCTGCAGGGATTCCTGAGAGGTGTGGAAAGAGTATGCATCTTTCATCAGGAATTCGCGGGAGCGCATCACGCCGAAGCGCGGACGGACTTCGTCACGGAATTTGGTCTGGATCTGATAGAAGTTCAGCGGCAGCTGTTTGTAAGAGCTCAGCTCGTTACGGATCAGGTCGGTGATCACTTCTTCATGCGTTGGGCCGAGGACGAACGAACGATCGCCACGGTCAGCAATACGCAGCAGTTCCGGGCCGTATTGTTCCCAACGGCCGCTCTCTTCCCACAGTTCAGAAGGCTGAACGACCGGCATCAACACCTCGATCGCACCGGCGTTGTTCATCTCTTCACGCACGATGTTTTCGACTTTTTTCAGGACGCGCACGCCGGTCGGCAGCCAGGTATATAACCCGGAGGCCAGCTTGCGGATCATCCCGGCGCGCAGCATCAGCTGGTGGCTGATGACTTCGGCGTCGGCAGGTGTCTCCTTCAGAGTGGAGAGCAGATATTGGCTAGTACGCATGTTGTTACGGTTCCAGTTGAACGATCGAACAGACTCAAAACGAGCCTGGCACAAAACAAAAGTGGTTTAGTTTACCAGCGAGAAAGGGATGTCAAAAGAGTACGCGACGCAAATTAGCGGGCTTCCAGAGCAAAGACCTCAAATCCTGACGGCGTGACGCGCCAGCGGACGTTAAAGTCCAGCAGCCAGACGGCGTAGGTTTTGCCTTCTTCCTCGTTTTTACGGTAGGCAGGACGCGGATCCTGCGCCAGCACTTCGGCAATAAACTGACGAAGATGCGGGTAACGTTGTTCGAGCTTCGGTAGCTGCTCCGCGAGATCTTCACTGAACATCACGTCTACGCTGGCCTGGGGGGCATCCTGAGCATAGCTGGCACGAGCATCGGGTAACGATTCGGCAAACGGCAGATACGGTTTTATATCTACGACTGGCGTGCCATCAACGAGATCCAGCCCACCGAGTTCGAGGATCACGTGCTCTTTATGGCAGCGGATGCCCCGTAGCTCAACCAACGACATGCCAACAGGGTTAGGACGAAACGTTGAACGCGTGGCAAAGACACCCATTCTGGCGTTGCCGCCAAGGCGGGGAGGGCGCACGGTCGGACGCCATCCACCTTCCATTGTCTGGTGAAAAACAAAAATCACCCACAAATGACTGAAGGCTTCCAGGCCGCGAACGGCATCGGCCTGGTTATAAGGTGCGAGCAAATGCAGTTCACCGCTGGCGCTTTTCACCAGACCGGGCTGGCGTGGAACGGCGAACTTTTCTTTATAAGGTGAGCGGATAACGCCTATTTGCTCGAACTGAAAATGGCTCATTTCGCCGAAATGTTCAGTGCAGAACCGATGCAAACCGCCTGACGATAGCAACCCGGCGTTCCGCTGGTCACTTCGCAACTGTGCAGCAATACCGCATTAGCTTTCATTTTTGATGCGTTAATCTGCATGCGTTTGCGTGCGGTTGGAATGCTCGGAGGGGAATCCTGGTTTGAAGCCTGGCAGGATTCACCGCTAACTTCGCCAAGATCGCGGAACGGTTTGCCTACTAAATCTTCAGCGTTAGTAATGATTCTTACCGGCGTAGCGCGCGGTGCTTTCGGTTTTTCCGGCTCCGCTTTCGGCGGGGTTGCGGTGCTTTGAACGGGTTCAACAGGGGATCTGCTTAACATAGAACAGCCGCTCAGCAAGAGTGCTACTAAACAGATCGGTAAAGCACGCATAATATTTCCTCAATGAATGATCTAAACGTCAGATATTGAATCAGGTGCTTGCATAAATGACAAGACGGGCAAGCGCCCGTCCTGATGATATTACAGATTCTGTAAACAGCCTAAAATTACCAGCCCTTAACAGCACCGCCGTTGAAGACTTTGTTTGCTGCTTCGTACACTTCGTCAGACTGGTATGCTTCAACGAATTTCTTCACGTTCTCAGCATCTTTATTGTCTTCACGAGTCACAATCAGGTTTACGTACGGGGAATCTTTATCTTCAACAAAGATCCCGTCTTTTGCCGGAGTCAGGCCGATCTGGCTGGCGTAGGTGGTGTTGATGACCGCCAGTGCGATTTGTGCATCGTCCAGGGAACGTGGCAGTTGCGGTGCTTCAAGTTCAACCAGCTTCAGGTTTTTCGGGTTTTCAATCACGTCAAGCGCGGTCGGCAGCAGGCCAACACCGTCTTTCAGTTTGATTAAGCCCACTTTTTGCAGCAGCAGCAAGGAACGACCAAGGTTAGTCGGGTCGTTTGGAATCGCGACCTGGGAACCGTCCTGCAGCTCATCCAGTGATTTGATTTTTTTGGAGTAGCCCGCAATCGGGTAAACAAAAGTATTGCCTACAGCAACCAGCTTGTAACCGCGATCTTTGATCTGCTGGTCCAGGTATGGTTTGTGCTGGAAGGCGTTAGCATCGATATCGCCTTTGCTCAGCGCTTCGTTAGGCAGAACGTAATCGTTAAACGTGACCAGCTCAACGTCCAGACCGTATTTTTCTTTTGCTACTTTCTGCGCGACTTCTGCAACCTGCTGCTCTGCGCCAACAATAACGCCCACTTTGATGTGATTAGGATCTTTTTCATCCTGACCACAACCCACAAGTGCCAGAGAACCGATCAGGGCTCCAACTGCCGCAAAGGTTTTGAATTTGAACGCCATGCTTATTTCCTTTTCTTAATGAGTTTTTAGTGTTGTGTGCAACGTTATTTGTGCGTGACAGCCCGGACGATGCGATCGCCGGATAACTGAATTAAATAAACCAGAACGACGAGCAATACCAGTACTGTATTCATTACGGTAGCGTTGTAACCAATATAGCCGTACTGATAGCCAATCTGTCCAAGACCACCGGCACCGACGGCACCGCCCATCGCGGAGTAACCAACCAGCGTGATAAGGGTGATGGTGGCCGCATTGACCAGTCCTGGCAGCGCTTCTGGCAGTAATACCTTACGTACAATTTGCAGCGGCGTGGCGCCCATCGCACGAGAGGCTTCTATCAGCCCGGTCGGGATTTCGAGCAGCGCGTTTTCCACCATACGGGCGATAAACGGCGCGGCACCGACGGTCAGCGGAACGATAGCGGCCTGCAGTCCGATAGAGGTGCCTACGATCATGCGGGTGAACGGAATCATCCACACCAGTAAGATGATGAACGGGATGGAACGGAAAATGTTCACCAGCGCAGAGAGCGTACGGTAGAGCTTCGCGTTCTCAATAATTTGCCCCGGACGCGTTACGTACAGCAACACGCCGACCGGCAGACCAATCACAAAGCCAAAAAAACCGGACACAAAGGTCATTGCCAGCGTTTCCCATACGCCGCGAACCAGCAGCCACATCATCGGCTCAGACATAACCCAGTACCTCTACTTTTACATGGTGTTCCTGCAACCAACTGATGGCTGCTTGTGTATCTTCCTGTGTGCCGTGCATTTCAGTCAGCATGATGCCGAACTTCACGCCGCCGGCGTAATCCATCTGCGCGCTAATAATATTGTTATTCACATTAAAGCGACGGGCCGTCTCAGAAAGTAGCGGTGCATCGACCGAATGGCCGGTGAATTCCATACGCAGCATCGGCACGCTGTCGGCTTCCGGCTCCGCTTTTAAACGTTCCAGATAATCTTCCGGAATATCCAGGTGCAGCGTGGACTGGATAAATTTCTGTGCCAGCGGCGTTTTCGGATGAGAGAAAACTTCGCTGACGGTGTCCTGCTCAATCAGTTCACCATTACTGATGACCGCCACGCAGTCACAAATACGTTTTACAACGTCCATTTCGTGGGTAATCAGCAGAATGGTGAGTCCCAGACGACGGTTAATATCTTTCAATAATTCCAGAATTGAGCGGGTCGTTGCCGGATCGAGTGCGCTGGTAGCTTCATCGCACAGCAACACTTTGGGATTACTTGCCAGCGCACGGGCGATCGCCACACGCTGTTTTTGTCCACCGGAAAGGTTGGCCGGGTAGCTATCGTGCTTGTCTCCAAGACCAACCAAATCCAACAGTTCTGTTACGCGGCGTTTGATCTCTTCTTTTGGCGTGTTATCCAGTTCCAGCGGTAGTGCGACGTTACCGAACACCGTACGGGAAGAGAGCAGGTTAAAGTGCTGAAAAATCATGCCGATTTGGCGGCGAGCTTTAGTCAACTCCGACTCAGAAAGCGTGGTCAGCTCCTGACCGCCAACCTGAACGCTGCCTTCAGTAGGGCGTTCGAGTAGGTTAACGCAGCGGATGAGCGTACTTTTACCAGCACCGGAGGCGCCAATAACGCCATAAATCTGCCCGGCAGGAACATGCAGGCTGACATTATTTAGCGCCTGAATGGTGCGAGTCCCCTGCTGGAACACTTTGGTGATATTCGAAAGTTTAATCATTGGTTATTTATTATCGTAATTAAGTTAGCCGTGGCATTTTCGTCTGTCAGGTACGGTCGAAGCCGTCAACAAGATGGATGTTAAGGCATCCAGACGTCTAAATCAATCGGGCTTTGCACGATGAGCACTTTCTTGCCCGCTGAAACATGCGATACTAGAGTCACATGCCTTATTCAGGAGCTATAAAAGGTGGCAAAGTCTGTACCCGCAATTTTTCTCGACCGTGACGGTACCATTAATGTGGACCACGGTTATGTACATGAGATCGACGAGTTTGAGTTTATCGACGGCGTTATTGATGCCATGCGTGAACTTAAAAAGATGGGTTACGCGCTTATTATCGTGACGAACCAGTCTGGTATCGCGCGTGGTAAATTTACTGAGGCGCAGTTTGAAACGTTGACCGAATGGATGGACTGGTCGCTGGCCGATCGCGACGTTGAGCTGGATGGCATCTACTACTGCCCGCATCACCCGCAGGGTACTGTAGAAGAGTATCGTCAGGTCTGCGACTGTCGTAAACCACATCCTGGCATGTTTATCTCCGCCCGAGACTTCTTGCACATCGATATGGCCGCTTCTTATATGGTAGGCGACAAAATTGAAGATATGCAGGCGGCGGCAGCTGCGAATGTTGGCACGAAGGTATTGGTGCGCACAGGAAAACCCGTCACGCCGGAAGCAGAAAATGCGGCAGATTTGGTCATAAATAGTCTGGCAGACCTGCCAATGGCGATAAAAAAGCAGCAAAAGTAAGCGTTGTGGATAAAAGGTGAGCGGTTGAAACAAAAATGCATTTTTCCGCTTGTCTTCCTGAGTCGACTCCCTATAATGCGCCTCCATCGACACGGCGGATGTGAATCACTTCACACAAACAGCCGGTTCGGTTGAAGAGAAAAACCTGAAAATGAGGGTTGACTCTGAAAGAGGAAAGCGTAATATACGCCACCTCGCGACAGAGCGCTAAAGCGCGTCGCAACTGCTCTTTAACAATTTATCAGACAATCTGTGTGGGCACTCGAAGATACGGATTCTTAACGTCGCAAGACGAAAAATGAATACCAAGTCTCAACGAGTGAACACGTAATTCATTACGAAGTTTAATTCATTGAGCATCAAACTTTTAAATTGAAGAGTTTGATCATGGCTCAGATTGAACGCTGGCGGCAGGCCTAACACATGCAAGTCGAACGGTAGCACAGAGGAGCTTGCTCCTTGGGTGACGAGTGGCGGACGGGTGAGTAATGTCTGGGAAACTGCCCGATGGAGGGGGATAACTACTGGAAACGGTAGCTAATACCGCATAACGTCGCAAGACCAAAGAGGGGGACCTTCGGGCCTCTTGCCATCGGATGTGCCCAGATGGGATTAGCTAGTAGGTGGGGTAACGGCTCACCTAGGCGACGATCCCTAGCTGGTCTGAGAGGATGACCAGCCACACTGGAACTGAGACACGGTCCAGACTCCTACGGGAGGCAGCAGTGGGGAATATTGCACAATGGGCGCAAGCCTGATGCAGCCATGCCGCGTGTATGAAGAAGGCCTTCGGGTTGTAAAGTACTTTCAGCGAGGAGGAAGGTGTTGTGGTTAATAACCGCAGCAATTGACGTTACTCGCAGAAGAAGCACCGGCTAACTCCGTGCCAGCAGCCGCGGTAATACGGAGGGTGCAAGCGTTAATCGGAATTACTGGGCGTAAAGCGCACGCAGGCGGTCTGTCAAGTCGGATGTGAAATCCCCGGGCTCAACCTGGGAACTGCATCCGAAACTGGCAGGCTAGAGTCTTGTAGAGGGGGGTAGAATTCCAGGTGTAGCGGTGAAATGCGTAGAGATCTGGAGGAATACCGGTGGCGAAGGCGGCCCCCTGGACAAAGACTGACGCTCAGGTGCGAAAGCGTGGGGAGCAAACAGGATTAGATACCCTGGTAGTCCACGCCGTAAACGATGTCGACTTGGAGGTTGTGCCCTTGAGGCGTGGCTTCCGGAGCTAACGCGTTAAGTCGACCGCCTGGGGAGTACGGCCGCAAGGTTAAAACTCAAATGAATTGACGGGGGCCCGCACAAGCGGTGGAGCATGTGGTTTAATTCGATGCAACGCGAAGAACCTTACCTACTCTTGACATCCAGAGAACTTAGCAGAGATGCTTTGGTGCCTTCGGGAACTCTGAGACAGGTGCTGCATGGCTGTCGTCAGCTCGTGTTGTGAAATGTTGGGTTAAGTCCCGCAACGAGCGCAACCCTTATCCTTTGTTGCCAGCGGTTAGGCCGGGAACTCAAAGGAGACTGCCAGTGATAAACTGGAGGAAGGTGGGGATGACGTCAAGTCATCATGGCCCTTACGAGTAGGGCTACACACGTGCTACAATGGCATATACAAAGAGAAGCGACCTCGCGAGAGCAAGCGGACCTCATAAAGTATGTCGTAGTCCGGATTGGAGTCTGCAACTCGACTCCATGAAGTCGGAATCGCTAGTAATCGTGGATCAGAATGCCACGGTGAATACGTTCCCGGGCCTTGTACACACCGCCCGTCACACCATGGGAGTGGGTTGCAAAAGAAGTAGGTAGCTTAACCTTCGGGAGGGCGCTTACCACTTTGTGATTCATGACTGGGGTGAAGTCGTAACAAGGTAACCGTAGGGGAACCTGCGGTTGGATCACCTCCTTACCTTAAAGAA
>NZ_JAOWGW010000068.1:0-14161 GCF_030332945.1 Citrobacter sp. Cpo037 | reverse complement strand
CCCAGTTCACCGCTTTGCGGATCGAAAAACACGGCACCAATGGAGACGATAGGGGCATTCGGTTTTTTGCCCATGGATTCAAGGTCGATCATTAAATTGTTCACGTTATACATTCTCCTGCTGAGGTGCTGCTGGCATTTCCCGCCAGTGCGTAATTGCGTGGGGATCTGGAATTGTGCATCCGTCATCCCAGAATTGACCACTCCACATTGCCGACCACATTTCACCATCAGCGTACATGACCATTACTGGGATGAGCTTGTCAGGCATCCGCTCGCTTACCGGAATCCAACCATCCGGAGTTACCGGAGAGTTGCCAGCCTGAAGCATGGCGGCGCGGCAGGCGTTCCAGCCCTCCCACATCCTAACGAAATCATGGGCTAACCATGCGGAATATGCCGTTACTGCATATCCGGTACCGCAGCGGGTGACATGCTTCGGCATTTTGAATGTTCGCTCGAATGCATCTCGCGGATCTTCATCCGGCACTACCGGCGCTCTCGGCTTGCCCTGGCTATCTGACGGCGCTAACGGAGCGTTTCTCAGTACAGTGGCCAGCATTTCAATATCTACTGGTGCAGGCTCAGCACCAAATGCCGCAATAGCCCCATCAATAACCTTCACAGCATCAGCCATTGCGTAGCCGAGATTCCCGCCGTCGCTTTGTGCTGCTGCTTTGCTGAGTATTTCGCTTATCTGGTGCAGGCGATTGAGTGATACAGGACCGTGCGCTGGGTGGTTGTTAGTTGTCATGGGTTAGTCCTCCTTAATCCCATTGCAAAACTGATGCGAAATATGCACCGCGACACGGCGAGTCACGAGGATGATGCCAGCCTGAATAGCCATCCTGACCACCTATTGGGCTAACTTTGTACCAGCACTGGTAATAGCGGGCGCTACTTGCAAAATCAGCGGCACCATCCGAGTCAATTACATCTTGGGACACAGAAGCCTGAATTATTTCCGCTTCCGTATAATCGCCGCGCATAACGATGAATCGCGCATCGTCCGAGCAAAGATAATCACATGAACCGTCATATTTACCTTTGGTGGTAGGTTTGATTAATTTATCCATCTCACTCCCCCTTCACGCCAATGCCAGCGGCGCGGATAGCTTCGATAACATCATTCGGGCGATAGATTTTCACGCCAGCGTAACTGTTCAATGCCTTTGGAAGAGTAACCGTCCGCGATTCCAGTTCTGCTATGCGCTTATCTGCGGCTTCAGCGCGGTCAATCGCTGATTCAAGAGCGCACTTAAGCTCAGATGTGTATTCAGCGTCGCAGCAACTAGCGCATATATGTCCGCCGTCGTCATGCTTAACAGTTAGTGCCCATTGGCTACAGAAGTCGCAATCACGCATTACCGCCTGACTCCAGTCACGTCTTTTGCGCTCAGGAACACGCAGAGCCTGTTTGTTGAGTGCTGTCATTGGGCTTCTCCTTCGTAACCTATGGCTCCTGCAATTGCCGCCAAAACGTCCTGACTCTCCCCAACCGGCTTATCCATCCAGTCGAACGACATCAGGCGCCCACCATCGATAACACCGATGTTGAAATCGTCGCTACCTTGCTGTTTAAGACCATGTTTGATGGCCTTGTCGCGCTTATCGAATTCAACGCAGTCAGACACATACTCAATCCCATGACCGTTTTCGTTGCACCACAGATATTGCTGAATGACGATGTACGATTTGCTCATAGAGCGGCTCCTTTGCGAAGCTGGGCGGCGAACCTCAAAGCATTTCGACCAGTAGCCTTAATGATTTCTGCGGTTGCTGGGCTTTTACCTTTTGCATAATCGCCAATCTCCCCGGCAAACATCTCCACACCACTGGCCCGCACTTCAGCCAGGAACGCGTCGTAAGCAGGTATCTGTAACACAGCCAGGGAGCGAATCATCTTCTGCACTTCTGGCGGACATTGTTCGTAATGGTCGTCGGTGATAAATACCGCTTCATTGTGAATTTTATCTACAGCGCTTAATTCCGCCGCCAGCGCCCTGCACTTGCTCTCGGAGTTAGCGAGCTGTACTGCCATGTCTGCGAGTTTCAGTTCAAGATTGTGAATAGTCGCGTCTGCTGCACGGAACTCGCGCTGGGATTCCGTTAAATTTGAGCAGGCGTTTTGAATTGAGTAGGCCAAAATTGCAGTATCACGATCATCTGATTCTTCAGCTTTAACCTGCAACTGAACCGCCAGGCTGAAGAGATCAGCAATTTGAGTTTCTGTCATACGGTTATTGATCGTTTGCATTGGTATGTACCTGCTGAAGTTTGTGTTGTTTAACGAAGTGGGCCACTGCTTTTGACTGGCTGGCGATTATTTTTCTATCACCTAGGTCGAGCGTGACGTTCTTACCGCGATAAATTATTGCCGAGCCGATTTCCTTACCGTCCAGCTTCACATACAGCACCTTCCCGATAATCTCTGTAGTAGGGATTGGCTGTGAAAGGCGATAGGTTTCGCGAGCTTCAGCAATGGTTTTATGTTCGTCGATGATCGCCAGCGCTTCAGCCAGTGCCGTGCCTTGCAAATTGAACACGCCTTCATCGCTGATCGTCGCCATGGCCATTAACTCCACGAACCGGCGAGCACTTTTAATGTTGAGTTCTGGCGCGATAGAGCTGCGCGTAACCTTTGTTTTCCCCTGGGCGGCGGCTACGGCTTTATCGTGCTGGAGAACTTCGCCAGCCTGTTCGCCAAACTCACGAACGCGGTCAACAGCAACATCAACAGATACGGCACCAGATTTAACTTCCTGCTGAACGTCATAATTAGCGGTGCTCAGAGTGAGCAACTTCTCAACGGTCGCTACAGACTTATTGACCAGCTTTGCAATCTCGCTGGTGGTCTGGTTGAAAGCGTTATGAAGCTCCTGAATAACAGCAGACTGTTCAATATCGGAAAGTGGGAGTTGGTTATTACTGGTCATGATGCGAGCCAGTCGCTGCACATCGTTACCGTTAAACGGCATGATATGAATGCGGTCTACTGGCTTACCAGCTTCAGCACAACGTGCGTAGCAGCGACGACGGCGATGGCCTTCAACAATCCACACACCGCCTTCATCACGTGCGATAACCTCCAGCGGAGGAACGGTGCCGCCGTTCATCAGATAGTTAAAAAGGTCGTCATCTGCCTGACGGGTGCGTTCGTCGTCTTCACGCTTGTTGAAACCTTCGCGCACGTGGATATGTTCAAGGCTGATAAACATCCCGGTATCGGTGCGCTTGATGGTCCCGTCACGGGACATCTGTTTGAATGAGTTGGCGGCCATCACTTAGCCCCTTCATTCATCACAACATTAGTTACCGGGGTTAACTCACGCAGTTCGCACTGAGCTTCCAGAAGGTGAAGGTTGCTACGTGTTTTTGTGTGTCTTTCAACAATGCGATCGCATTCTTTTGCCCAGCAAATAACGTCATCACGTAATACGGTGTTCTCGATGGCCAGTGCTTTACGCTGTTCCATTGACTCGCACAGCGCGACACCCTGAACATCGTAGCGGTTCGCCAGTTCATTCATCAGCCACTGGGAAGCAGGTGGCAGGAGAGGGGCAGCTTTACGGGCTGCATCGATCAGTTGCTCTCTGGTCATACGTGGTTGTAACTCAGTGACGTTCTGTGTGGTCGTCATGGTTAGTTTCTCCGTGTTATATGCGCCCTGCACGGCGCTGAATTTTGGTTGCACGAATCCCTCGCCAAAAGGCGAATAAAAGTTTTGGTTTCGTTTCAGTAAATGCCCCATCAAAAGGTGCTTAGCGCAACGGGTTGCTCCATCGTTATTATGCTGTCGTGTTAAATAGCTACCAAGATAGGTAGTGAGTAGCTATTTAACTAAAGCAATGATTAGAGTAATCTGGATATCCTAATACATTTATTTTTAAGGTTTTTTTTGTGGCTGGTGAAAAAAAATTAAAAATCCCATTCGATACCAATAAAAACTATTACAGTGGAATTCGTGGCATTTTGAGCGGTATTGTTTGCTCTATGATCGGTGTTTATATTACTGGGCTATTTAGTGGAGCTATTAGCGTTGAACAGATTTTTAAAATGCCAATAGGTATCATCAGTGCTTGGGTCGCTTTGTGTGCTTCTTTGTGGGCGCTATCATATAGATTTGAAGATAGGGTTATATTCACATCTGGCCGTAATTGGGATTGTCCTAGAACAGCGAACTTTTTTTTATTTTTGCTTTACATAATGATAGGTGTCTTTTGTTCACTCATATTCGAGGCCTTTCTGAAGGGGAGTGCCTCCCGCTCCTTATATGTTTCAATGGCGGGTTTTTTAGTTTTCTTACGACTTTTTTGTTTCTTCAGCATTAAGAATTATGCTCAAATACAAAGCAAATCTGTTGATGAAACTAACGATAAAAAATAACCTGTATTAATAGGATATCCAGATTGTTAAAGAGCGAAGCGTCCAGTAGGGCGCTTTTTTGTTACCTGCGAATCATCCGGTTATTCATATGCCACCGGCGGCTACTTCGTGGGCGTCCTGCCTGTTCGCTATGGAGTAGACAATAAAATTAAATTGCGCAAAACGCAAGTAAATAATTGCGAAATACGCAATGTAAGGTGCATAAAAAAACCGCCCTAAAGGCGGTTTCAACATTGATATGTAGCGTCAGGCGTGACGTTTGAATGATTGAGATTGGCTTATCATTACTTTCCCAAAAATGTAAAAACGGTGTTCGTTGGTCTTGTCCACGGACCATTCTCTATATTTTGGGTTATCAGATATCACCAACAACTTATCAGGTATCATCTGTAATCGTTTGACGTAAATTTTATCATCAAAACCAAATACATAGATTCCATCACCGTCGAACTCATGAATAGAGATATCAACGAAGAGAAGATCACCAGGCTCGATTGTCTCAGCCATACTGTCGCCTCGAACGTTGATTACCTTTACTTGATCTGCCGTTCTTCCACCGAACATCGCTAGCGCACGTTCATTGTTGTATTCGATTGACCTGATGACATCGATGATGTCGCTGCCTTGAATAAAGCCGCCACCAGCACTGGCACTAACATCAAGAATCTCCACTCTAAACACAGATCCATCTCCAGAATGTGGGTTACTACCACTGTATTCACATACAGTAGTTTTATTTCCACCTGGAGTAAATAGATCAGCAACGCTAACGCCTAAAGCTTGAGCATATTTGCTAAGTGATTGTTCAGTAAATGACTTCTGCTTGCCAGTTTCTACACGCGAGATGTTAGCTCCGTCGACACCAACGGCTTCAGCAAGATCAGCGATTTTTAGACCCTTCGCAGTGCGAAGTTCTCTTATGCGATTTCCTATGTTCATGCGTCTATTACATGTTTTTTTTGCGTGATGTGCAAAGCAACTTGCGCAAGTTGTATGTTCCAATTAATATGCGTTATACGCAATTAAAGGAGGGTATATGCAATCACCGTTACGAATCTTGCGTAAATCGCAAGGTATGACTCTTTCCTATGTAGCGAAAGGGGTTGATATCGACCCGGGAAATCTAAGTCGGATAGAGCGAGGGCAGCAAATCGCTTCACTGGATATTGCTGAGCGTCTTGTCAGTTTCTTCTCTGGAAAAATCAATGAGCTAGAAATCCTTTATCCACATCGCTATTCGAACTGTACAGGCGCGAGTACAGACATAAAACCACAGGACGAAGGAGCAAGCCGTGGGTAATGAACCTATTTGGAAAGTCGAGCGTCAGCCAGCCTGGCTGGTGGCTGCGATAAAAAAGACGATCACTGATCTACCTGGCGGTTATGCCGAAGCTGCGGAATGGCTGGGGGTAACAGAGAACGCGCTTTTTAACCGCCTCCGTGTGGATGGGGATCAAATCTTCCCTATGGGGTGGGCGATGGTGCTACAGAAAGCTGCTGGTGTTAGCTACATAGCTGATGCGTTTTCTCGTCAAACCGATAACGGCATTCATATCCCTGGCGCGGCACCAGATACAGAGAACGAGGAGATTGGCTTAAAGCTGGCTGAGCTGGTGGGCAGGCTCGGTGACCTGGTTAACGCATATCGTCGATACATCGATGATGGTGTGGTTGATAAAGGGGAATGGGACAGCCTGAACGAAATAGCCTACCAGTTCAGGGTAACACTTATGACGTTCCTGAACTTGATTTCACGTGTTTATTGCCTTCCAGAAAAGAATGAAGCCCGCGAGTGTGCAGCTCCGGGCTCCGTGGCGTGTCGTATCAGTGGAGAAACTAACGCATGAACAGTTTAACGGCAAATAACCGTCTTCCGCAACTCCGTGGAATTCCAGTGCATGGAACCTCGCTGTTTCGGTATGAGCGCATGGTATCAGGTCGGTGGATTCCTTGTAACCACAGAAGAGCTATCGCAATTGTGGGTGTGTTCCAGCGGAGGGCGAAACGCATATGCGAGCACTCAACAGACGGTTTAAAGACAGCTACGGCGTCCCAGTCAGGGTTATCCGGTGGGAGCCAGAAACTCAACGGGTTATATACCTGCGCGACGGATACGAACATGAGTGCTTCAGTCCTCTCGAACAGTTTCAGCGTAAATTCCGGGAAATAGAGGGTCCGAATGAGCCTGTTAATGACATCCCGGCCAATAGTGATAAATCCTGACCTTGCGTACAGCATTGGCCTGAATGAGGCGATTGCATTGCAGCAGATTAACTACTGGCTGAAAGAAACAACGTCTGGCATGGAGCGTGACGGTGTTCGCTGGATTTACAACACGACTGAACAGTGGCTGGAGCAGTTCCCGTTCTGGTCAGAGTCGACTCTGAAGCGAACCTTCACCCGCCTGAAGACACTCGGTGTGCTCAAAATTGAGCAACTGAACAAGTCTCAACGCGACATGACCAACTTCTACACGATCAACTATGAAAGCGAGCTTTTAGATGAAGTCAAAGTGACTGAATCGAAGAGGTCAAAATGCGCTGTTCCATCAGGTCAAAATGACACGATGGAAGAGGTCAAAGTGACACGCTCCATCAGGTCAAAACGAACCGCTGTCATCAGGTCAAAATGCACTGATGATCCTACAGAGATTACAACAGAGAGTACTACAGAGATTACAGGTAAAGACTCTTGTCCGGTTGCGGTGCAACCAGACCGAGATGTGTTGATTACTGATCAGGCTAAACAGGTTTTGGTTCACCTGAACCAGGTCACGAACTCACGCTACCAGGTTTCAACCACGTCAATGCAAAACATCCGAGCACGAATCGGCGAAGGGTTCACCGTTGAAGAGTTGTCGCTGGTGGTGGATTACTGCAACGCGAAGTGGGGCGATGACCTGAAGATGTCTGATTACCTGCGACCACAGACGCTTTTCCAGCCGTCCAAGTTCCCGGGATACCTCAAGTCTGCAAATAACTGGGACAAAGCTGGCCGACCTGAACGAGTGAATGGGGAATGGGCCCGTGAAGATGGCATCTTCAAACCCAGCTTCAAGAACACTGATTACAGCGCTATTCCACCAGGGTTCAGGGGGTAACGATGAGCATTCTGAAAATGGTCCAGATGTTTATTGCCATGAACCCCGGCTCAACGACCAGGGACATCATCGAAGGTCTGACCCAATTCAGCCTGGACATGCTCCAACTCGCCGTTTGCCGCCTGTATGGTTCTGGGCTTGCCACGCGTAAACGCGACGGTCGCCAATTCCGTTACTACGCGGAACCGCCAGCAGATTGCCACTTCGAAGTGTTTGAACCAAGTCCTGAAGTCAGCGCCTTGATGGAAACGGCAAAAGGTCTGGAGTCGAAAGGTCTTTTTCACCGTGCCGCGACAATTTACATGGAGGCGTTCAGCGCATCAGCCATTGAATCAGAGCGAGCAGCAATACTGGCAGAACGTCAGCGCTGTCTTGGCCTGGCTAAACCAGCAGTTATTGCCGAAGACGGATGCTATCTGGCTGGTCGATTTTCGGGAGGCCGTTAATGAACTATTCACTGATTTACGCCGATCCACCGTGGGAATACGGGAACACTATCAGCAATGGCGCAGCGGAAAACCATTACGGCACGATGAAACTCATCGACATTAAACGCCTTCCTGTCTGGGAACTGGCCGCCGAAGATTCAGTTCTGGCCATGTGGTTCACCGGTACACATACCCGTGAAGCGATCGAACTTGCTGAGGCATGGGGTTTTAAGGTTCGGACCATGAAGGGATTCACCTGGGTGAAGTTTAACTCACTGGCAGAACAGCATATCAATAAAGCGCTTCAGGCTGGTGGAGTAGAGGATTTTTACGACTTCCTCGACCTGTTGAACGCTCAGACCCGAATGAACGGTGGTAACCATACTCGCGCAAATACCGAGGATTTGCTAATTGCCACCAGAGGGAAAGGTCTTGAGCGTCAGAACGCCAGCATAAAACAGGTTATCTACAGTCCACTCGGTGAACACAGCCAGAAGCCAGCAGAAGCGCGTTACCGCTTGGAGAAATTATACGGCGATGTGTCACGCATTGAGTTGTTCAGTCGCTGTGCTGCTCCCGGCTGGCATCACTGGGGAAATCAGGCAGAAAACCCTGATGTAATCATGTTTCCTGGTTACGTTGGTAAACCTGCTCCGTTGTTGGAGGTGGCTTATGCAGGACGTTGAAGCACGTAACGCGCTTCGTAACATCGCCAGAAGATGCAACGAGGAAATAACTGCTAAACGCAAGGCTAACCCTGGCATGAATTGTGACGAAATAGCCAGGCCAATTTTTAACGGTGCCATGGGGATGGTTAAGCAGCTTGGCTTTACACCATCTCATTTGTATCTCGAAGTTGGGATTCTGAATAAGCGGATTAAGGAGCGCTGAAGTGAACAATCTTACTGTGAGACAAAGTGAAGTACTTGGTTCGATCGTGAACTATCAGCGCCGGTTCGGATTCCCTCCAACGATATGTGAACTGGCAGGGCTGATTGGTTGCTCATCACCGAACGCGGCAGCGGAGCATGTGAAGGCCATAGCGAAGAAGGGATATATCTCAGTAGCGCCTGGAGTTTCCAGGGGGATCACCGTTATTTCAGGAAATGATGAGGCAGACGCGATATCGATCATCAAGTCACTCATTAACGGTGATAGTGATTCAAGAGAACGCGCCTTGTCATGGCTGGAAGCGAGGAGTGTTCAGCCATGAAATTAACGCTGCCATTCCCGCCAACAGTTAACACCTATTACCGGTCACCTGACCGTGGGGCGTTAAAGGGTAAGCATCTGATAAGTGAGATGGGGAGGAAGTTCAAGAAGAACGTTTATGCCTCTGTTGTGCAGCAGTACGGCGGCATACCGAAACCAGTTAACGTCAACGTTGAGGTAAACATAGTTCTTTTCCCGCCAGATAACAGACGGAGGGATCTGGACAACTACAACAAAGCGCTGTTCGACGCACTGACGAATGCCAGAGTTTGGGAAGACGACAGTCAGGTTAAACGGATGGCAATTGAGTGGGGGCCGGTAGTAAAGCCTGGAATGGTAGAGATAACGATCAGTCGATTTGAAACCGTGGCGGGTGCAGCCGCCTGATAAGTGGAGACAGAGCATGCAACAGATGAGCATAACAGTAACATGTCCGACCCATCATGCAGCGACAGTAGGGCAGCAGATCACCATGTCCAGCCGTGAGATTGCGAAACTGGTTGATTCCCGGCACAGCAATGTCTGCGTAACGATAGAGCGTCTCATGAATTCCGGTGTGATTGGAGGGTATGCTGCATTGCAGTACACCCATCCCCAGAACGGGCAAACCTACCATCATTATGAAGTCAACAAACGAGATAGCTATGTGATCGTTGCCCAATTATCACCGGAGTTTACCGCCCGACTTGTTGACCGCTGGCAGGAACTGGAGAGCAACGGTGGAATGATTGTTCCCCGGTCTCTTCCTGAGGCCCTGCGCCTTGCTGCTGATCTGGCAGAGCAGAAACAGCGCCTGAGTGAAGAACTGGCAGTTGCAGCACCGAAGGCCGAGTTCGTTGATCGTTATGTTACGGCTACTGGGTCAATGACTTTTCGACAGGTCGCCAAGCTGCTTAACGCCAAAGAGCCGGAGTTTGCGATGTTCCTGATTGAGAACGGCATAATGTACCGGCTTAACCGTGTTCTCACGCCAAAGAGCAAGCATATCGAGGCAGGACGCTTCGAGGTGAAGACAGGAACGACAAACCAGACAAATTACGCGTTTAATCAGTCCCGCTTCACCGCCAAGGGTGTTCGCTGGATTGGCGGCCTGTGGGCAGAGCATATTGCTAAGGGGCAGGTAGCGTGAGGGCATTACTGACACCTGAAGTGGCACCGATGACCGGGGTAGTGATATTTCGCCCAGGCAGTGAACTGATGCATCTGTTCAGACGTGGGCGTGTTCTTATCGAGCCACAAACAGAGTCAATGGCTGAGTTACCGTCTGGCATGCTGCCGGATACTGCTCAGGAGCTTCAGAACGATCCGTTGATGCGTGATGTCTTCGAAAATCAGAAGGTCATACATCGTGCTGGTGGACTGAATTCACTGGATGCCTGGCTCGAAAGAAAACTGGAATGTCAGTACCCACACAGCGAGTGGCATGATCGCAACTACACCATCACCCGGCATGCGCCTGGCTCAATCCGCACGTGCTGGGGCTGTGACTTAAAAATTCGTGATCAGTTCACTGAAGGTCTGGCGGGTATAGCACGTGAAAACCTGGTATCCTGGCTACTGAAGGTTGTAAACGGCCAATTAGGTTTCAGTGAAGACCACATTCTGACGCTGCCGGAGTTTTGCTGGTGGATGGTCAGGAACGACCTGGCTGACGAGATACCTGAAGCCGTAGCCCATAAAGCCCTTCGTCTGAAGGAAGAGACTAACCAGTCGGTAACTCGTGAAAGCGATATTGTTCCGACATTACCTGCTCAACAACTGGTACAGGAGAAAGCGAAAAAGATAGTTGCGATGAAGGTAGACCCGGAGACGCCGGAATCCTTCATGCTTAAACCCAAGCGTCGCCGCTGGGTGAATGAGAAATACACGAGATGGGTTAAGGCCCAGCCGTGCGTCTGCTGTAACAAGCAAGCTGACGACCCCCACCATCTGATTGGCCACGGGCAGGGTGGAATGGGTACAAAGGCACACGACCTGTTTGTGATTCCTCTGTGCAGAGAGCATCACGACGAGTTGCATGCTGATCCTGTGGCATTTGAATCGAAATACGGTGACCAACTGGCCCTGGTGTTTCGGGTTATAGATCGTGCGCTGGCAATCGGCGTACTGGCGTAAGTGGAGAACGCTAAATGATTAATCCTTCTGAAGTTGGTAAATCTGGTGAAATGGTTCGTCTTCGTACTCTGGAAAGCATCTGGATACAGGGTAAGTTGCGCATGTGGGGCCGCTGGTCTTATATCGGCGGTGGTAGTGGTGGGAACATGTTTAACCAGCTTCTGGCATCTGGGAAAATCACCAAGACAGCTATCAATGATGCTCTGCGCCGCATGAAGAAATCAGGAATCACCAAGCCTGAACTTGAAGCGTACCTGCGTGAAATCCTCAACAGCAAAAATAAAAGCGGCCTGGCGTTCTGTTCAGACGAAGAAGGGTTGTTAGTGGACGGTGTCATTGCTTCTGTACTGATGAATGATGACTACCGATCGCTCTATAGCGTGATTGTCGACCGCCATCGCCTACGTAAGAGCAAGCTGCAGATGGCCAATGAACTGCAGGCTAAACATCCTGATTGGCCACTGATCACCTGCCGTCGTCGCATTGACACTTGGCTAAGTCTGGCAGAATCGATCCTGTACGCTCCAGTTTGTGACGCATTCGGCACAAATAGCGACAGATTTAAGTTGCAGAGTGAGCAAGAAAGTGCTTAAATTGTGGTAGGCTCGGGACGTTAAAGCGAACTGAGCAACAGAACAAAAAATAAACCCGCCATCGTGCGGGTTTTTGCTTTTCGCACTCAGTGTAAGTGAAATATAACCATGTGCTTTCAGGGTGAGTTACTATGCAGATTCCTTTCAAAAGTTGTCTGGAGAGTGGCATGGAATTAACATTTAAGGATCTGAAAGAAAAACGCACTAAACTGGTCGAGGCGCAATGGAAGTTACAGGATAAACTTCAGGAGAAGGCGAGCGAACTACTACGAGAGTATTCAGGTTCTCTTGATCTTACATCTCGTGAGTGGACTGGTTCTGACGGAACAAGATGGCCTTATGTGGACATTGGTATTTGGGAGGAGGAGGGGAAGTTCTTTCCTGTCTTAATCCCCCAACTCAATATGGACAGCCGTTACCACTTGAATTTCGTGATTGCAACCACTCTTGATGATTCTCCGCTAACAGGTGGCTACAGGCAGGGCGTAAGCATCTCACTCTGGTATGAGAACTCATCATTTTATGCTGAAGTAGGCTCAGGAGACGACGTCTCCCGTTTTTCTGTCTCATCTCAGCTGGGTGGATTTTATCAGGTATGCAACGCTATTAAGGCGTTAATTAGCTCTTCTATGGATCGCGCCATGCCAGATATTCCAGCGAATTAATAAAGCATAAACATCTTTCAGGGCTATGCAAATGCACGGCCTTTTCTATATCCCGTTGTGAAATGTTCGTGAGGCATGGGTTGTCAGCCAAAGGATCACCGGGAGACACCCGGCACCACGCATCCATTATTGCATAGCAAAAAGGCTCACAACGGTGGAACTTTTAGCAGGGCGAAAAAAAGCCCGCATTGGGTTGCGGGCATAACAGAGAACAAATAGCTAATATTCAAGTTGTCTTTCATCAACTTGTCAGAAGAATTTAACCTTAAGAAAAATTGATGTAAAGACAATATTGATTTCTGGTTACAGGCTGCGCATTTGCGTGGCCTTTTCTATTTCAGGCTCACGGGAATCATCCGCTACGTGCTTTGTTGATAAATCCAGCCCGTGAAGCCTGACCTTTTCATCACACACAGCGCCATCCGAAAAATCGGAGGTGAGGCTATGACCAGAATGAGCACCATTTACAGCAGACTTTCATATGGATCAGGAACCACGCTTGCCGGCTGCGGTGTATCAGCGAAGGCATATGCCGAAACAGCTAAAACAGCAAAAGAGGTGTCCTGGATGTTGGCCGACAGAATTGCAGGGTTAAGCCTGAGCGACTGGGCAATTATTGTCGGTATCGCATGCACCGTTATCACCTGTGCAGTGAACTGGTATTTCCGCTGGAAAGAACGGGAGGATCGGCGCAATGGCTATGCCACCAAAGCTGAAGAATAAACTGAGTGCAGCGGTCGTTGGTTTAATTCTTGCGGGGGCTTCCGCGCCCGTGATTCTCGATCAGTTTCTGGATGAGAAAGAAGGCAACAGTCTGACCGCATACAAGGATGGCTCCGGCATCTGGACTATTTGCCGTGGCGCCACGATGGTTGATGGTAAGCCAGTAGTTCAGGGCATGAAGCTGTCTGCTGAGAAATGCGATCAGGTAAACGCCATTGAGCGTGATAAGGCACTGGCGTGGGTTGACCGAAATATCAAAGTACCACTGACCGAACCACAGAAAGCCGGGATCGCGTCTTTCTGCCCATATAACATCGGTCCCGGAAAATGTTTCCCATCTACGTTCTATAAGCGAATAAATGCTGGCGACCGTGAAGGTGCCTGTGAAGCGATCCGCTGGTGGATAAAAGACGGTGGTCGCGATTGTCGTCTGACCAAAGGGCAGAAGAACGGTTGCTATGGTCAGGTTGAACGGCGAGACCAGGAAAGCGCGTTGACGTGCTGGGGGATAGACCAGTGAGCCTGCGCTATCAGTTCATTGTTATTTTGTTGCTGGTGGCCGTTGCATTCTTCGCGGGTAGTGTATGGAGCAGCCGCGGTTGGGAAAAGAAGTGGGCCGAGCGTGACAGCGTAGAATCATCGCAAACAGCGAACGCACAGACCGCCGCTCGCATGATTGAACAAGGGCGTATTATTGCCCGTGATGAGGCTGTAAAAGATGCACAAGCACAAGCCGCTAAATCCGCTGCCACTGCTGCTGGCCTGTCTGCCACTGTTAACCAGCTGCGTACCGAAGCAACAAAGCTTGCCACTCGCCTGGACGCCGCAAAGCACACCGCAGATCTTGCCACTGCCGTCAGAAGCAAAACAGCCGGAGCCGACGCCGCAGTGCTCGCCGACATGCTCGGACGCCTTGCAGAAGAAGCTCGATATTATGCTG
>NZ_JAOWGW010000067.1:0-68946 GCF_030332945.1 Citrobacter sp. Cpo037 | reverse complement strand
GTAAGCGTTAAGTGAGCGCCGTATTGACGGTTATTTATCGGTAAGAACCACGTTCCATGGCAGCAGTTCGGCCACTTTGTTGCTGGGCCACTCCGGCAGTACGCTCAGGATATGGCGAAGGTAGGCTTCCGGATCGATACCATTCAGCCTGCACGTCCCGATCAGTCCGTACAGCAGGGCTCCGCGCTCACCACCGTGGTCGCTGCCGAAGAAGATAAAATTCTTTTTCCCAAGACAGACGGCACGAAGGGCTCGTTCGGCAGCGTTGTTATCAGGCTCTGCCAGGCCATCTTCACAGTAGTAGCACAGCGCATCCCACTGGTTCAGGACATAAGCGAACGCTTCGCCCAGACGGGACTTTTTCGACAGCGTCTCATTTTTTTCTACCAGCCATTCATGCAGCGATGCCAGCAGTGGTTTGCTTTGCGATTGTCTGGCTGCCAGACGCTCTTCTGTCGTGAGGCCGCGTATTTCTTCTTCTATCGCGTACAGCTCACCGATACGTTTCAGGGCTTCTTCCGCTGTCGCTGTGTGAGTGCTTATATAGACATCATGGATTTTTCGGCGGGCATGGGCCCAACATGCGGCTTCTGTCAGCGGCCCTCCTTCACGTTCCGGACTGAACAACCGATCGTAGCCTGCGAAGGCATCCGCCTGCAGCACACCATGATAGTGGCGAAGGTGTTGCTGAGGATGTTTTCCCTGCCGGTCTGGCGAGAAGGCGAACCATGCCGCTGGCGGATCTGATGAACCTGCGCTTCTGTCGTCACGTACATACGTCCAGATACGCCCGGTTTTCGTCTTCTTTCTGCCCGGTGCAAGCACCGGAACCGGAGTGTCATCCGTATGCAGTTTGTGGCAGTCCATCACGTAGTGGTAAAGGGCCTCATCCAGCGGGGCCATTAACCGGCAACATGCATCCACCCAGTTGGAGAGCAGAGCCCGGCTCAGATCCACGCCCTGACGGGCAAAGATTTCGCACTGGCGATACAGCGGCAGGTGTTCGCAGTATTTGGCCGTTAACACGCGGGCCAGCAGACCCGGCCCGGCGATACCCCGATCGATGGGACGTGATGGCGCAGGTGCTTCAACGATACAGTCACATCGGGTGCAGGCCTTTTTCACCCTGACCGTGCGGATCACTTTCAGGGCGCTGGAGACCAGTTCCAGCTGCTCCACGCTGACTTCGCTGAGGTACGCCATACCGCTGCCGCATTCCGGACAGCTGGTTTCCGCAGGATCCAGCCGATGTATCTCGCGGGGAAGGTGTGCCGGTAACGGGCGACGATGGCGGGACTGACGTAACTGGCGAGGTACCTGCGGATCGTCTTCCCGTCCGTTGTAGCGATCGCTTTGCTGCTCCTGCTGTTTCAGCAGGGCTTCGGCTTCTTCAACCTGTCGGCGAAGTTTTTCGGAGCGGGTACCGAACAACATTCGACGCAGTTTTTCTATCTGTGCCCGCAGATGCTCTATCTCGCGCTCTTCGTTCTCTATTTTCTCTTCTGCGCGGGCCAGTGCAGAACGCAGGAACGACTCAGTCTCTGCAACGAGACTGAGCTGACTGTCTTTCTGGCGAAGCGCGTCTTCCAGCGCAGCGATACGGGCGAGATAGTCGTGATTCATAACCGCTTTTATAATGCGGTTATGATTTTTTTACAACATTGTCAGTGAGTTAAGGCGGGATATTTTTGGCTGGCGCCAGTCCAGCTTATCAAGGAGCATGGCAAGTTGTGAGCGGGTGATCGCGATTTTGCCGTCGCGTACAGCAGGCCAGACGAACTGTCCCTCTTCCAGGCGTTTGATAAACAGGCACAGACCATCAGCATCAGCCCAAAGTATTTTCACGGTATCGCCACGGCGTCCCCGGAAGATAAACAGATGGCCGGAGAAGGGATCCTCATCCAGAACGTGGTGTATCTGTTCGCCCAGCCCGTTGAAGGATTTACGCATATCCGTGGCCCCGGCGACCAGCCAGATGCGGGTGCCTGACGGGAGGGATATCATTGTGTCCTCCCGGTCAGTTCGCGGATCAGCACAGTCAGCAACTCTGACGACGGGTTCTCCAGCGTCATTTTGCCGTGGCGGAACTCAACATGACAGGAAGTGGCGCTGGCGTGAGCGGAGGAGAACGTACACAGAGTGTCATTCTCTGCGGCGGGCAACGGGTCGTTGATAACGTCGACGGACAACAGAGTCGGAGAAGCCGGAAGAGATTGAGGTACCACCGGCCCCACGATAGTTGCAGGCATTCGACGAGAGATTCGCCCCTCTCTCTGCCAGAGGCGTAGCCACTTAAAAATGAGATTATTATCAACGCCATGTTCCCGCGCCAGTTGTGCGACGTTGGCATCTGGTCGTGAAGCCAGTTCGACCATCCGAAGTTTGAAGTCACTGGAATAGACGGTACGCGATTCAGTTCGCCAGTTGGCAGCATTTTCCATAAACAGAGCTCCTTCTAAATTAGACGGAGCTCTAAGCTAGCGATCCCGGGACTGGAATCACAGGCGGCAGTGACTTGACGCTTACCTCTTTTTTCAGTGAACTGAAGAACGATTCGGCCACCGCATTATCCCAGCAGTTGCCACGCCGGCTCATGCTCGGGACCAGGTTATTAGCCCGGCAGAAGCGCTGCCAGTCGTCACTGCCGTACTGGCTTCCCTGGTCTGAGTGCACGATGACCTCGCCGTCGGGTTTACGTCGCCAGACCGCCATCATCAGTGCATCCAGCGCCAGTTCGTGTGAGAGAGTGGGCTTCATCGACCAGCCCACCACGTTACGGGCGAAGAGATCGATAACCACCGCCAGATACAGCCAGCCCTGCCAGGTGCGGATATAAGTAATGTCGGTGACCCAGACCTGATTGGCCCGGACAACAGTAAACTGCCGCTGCACGCGATTAGGGGCAACCACTGAAGGTCTGCCAGCGATACGACGCGGCGCTTTATAGCCGCGCACGGCTTTAATCCGGTTCAGTTGCATAATACGGCCCACCCGGTTTTTACCGCAGGTTTCCCCGATTTCGTTCAGGTCACCATGAACCCGCCGGTAACCGTATACGCCTCCGCTCAGTGAATAGGAGTCACGGATAAGCGTCAGCAGACGCTGATTATCTTTATCACGTGCCGAGACCGGGTTATGCAGCCACGCGTAGAACCCGGCCCGGGCGACATCCAGTACCCGACACATTGTCATCATACCCCATACAGTGCGGTGCTCATTGATAAAGCGGTACTTCAGTCGGGCTCCCTTGCAAAGTACCGCGCGGCCTTTTTCAGGATATCCCGTTCTTCTTCGGTACGTTTTAGCTGCGCCCGTAGTTTCAGGATCTCGCTTTTGGCTTCCAGTAAATCCCGGGCATGCTGCTCGCTGTTATCCGGTTTGATAGCCCGTAGCCACTTGTAGAGGCTGTGGGCAGAAACGCCCAGACGGTCAGATACTTCGGCAACGGAATAACCGCGTTCCGTTATCTGTCGGACGGCTTCTTCCTTAAATTCAGGTGTAAATCGTGGTGTGCCCATATGCTCCCCCTATACTCAAACTATAGGGCAGGATCGTCTACCGGGGTGGGGTCAGTCCATTACTAACTGACAGTTGTACCGAATACTGGGGGCAGGTCAAGCGCTTTAGCTTGTGTGGCAACAACCTCCTTTACAGGACCAGGTAGACGATTACCCTGTGCTGTTTCTGTGCTCAACGCAATCTACGGCTATCCATTTTCTGCCAGTGGTTGCAAAGACGACCATTCAACGTCAGCAAAGTTTCGCAATGCACTGCTATGTAACTCATTGATCCTACGTAGAATTTAAAATCACTCGGCGTTCGCGCTGTGTGGGTTCAAGTCCCACTCCGGGTACCATGGGAAAGAACAGAATAATCAAAGCAATAAGCAGTGTCGTGAAACCACCTACGGGTGGTTTTTTTGTGCCTGTTTTTTACAAGCATAGATACTTTGCGTCAAGCAGCCTGCCAGAAACGTAAACTGCCCTCTATATACTCACTATTGCTAATCAATCTATCGCCGAATCGGCGCGTTAAACATAAAGCCCCCTCGGGCAGGGTTGTTGATAAACCCATCGCGGGCGGGATTGTAGTTGTGGTCCTGGAAACTATTCATCAGGATGGGATCGCCAAAGCCATCCTGTATCGCCAGCTGTCTGTGGATTCGGTTTCGTGCCCTGAACGTGAAAGCGAAATCACCCGTCCCGCCAATGATGAACACACCATTACCAGCTCGAAGTGCCGCGCTCAACTCTTGCTCTCTGACGGCCTGGTTTTGTAACGCGCTGGCTGTGGCAGACGATGACGCCAGCAGCAGTAATATGAGAACGGCGCATGAAAATACCGATGGCAGTTTCATGATTAATACCTATAAAAAGCATGGCTATTAAAGTATAGCTTTATGTTGTCATCTTAACTGAAAAGAAAACCAATATTTTAAACCTGCTGTCCATACTGTATTTAAAAGACCGGAAGAGTAGTGCTGCGCAGTTAAGAACTATAATAAAAACAGTCAACAGGTGATTACTTCTGTTTGCAGACAGTGCTGGTTCAGGGGGCTGCTATGAACATTTCATCTTTTCCGATAGTCATGTTCGCAGCATTGCTCACCCTTAGTGGTGCAGCATATTCGGTGGAAAAAGAAGATATCTTTTCGCAGAATGCCAGGGCTACGGATCCCATCGCATTTTCTCAACAGTCATTTAATAACCTGAGGTCTTATCAGGTTATGATGCGCACCTCGTCGCCATCCGATGAAAGCAAAATTATTCGCTATAGCTTTCAAAAGCCTGGGTATGTGCGGATGGATTTTACCCAACCGCATTCAGGTGCGGTGCTTATCTTTAATCCTGTCAGCGGTAAAGTGACGTTATGGCCATTTGGTGTGGGTACATTGCCCATTTTGCACCTGTCGCCTACTAATTCATTGATCCAGGATGAGCGCGGTCATCGGGTGAATCGTTCTGATATCGGCGTGTTGTTGGGCAATATTCGTCATCTGCAACGCGAAGGGACAACAACCACAGTTGGTAAGGAAAACCTTGCAGGACGGGCGACGACGCACGTATCTGTGGTTGGGCCTGGAACAATGGCGGTTGATGGTGTTCACCGCTATGACGTCTGGCTGGATAATTATCACGGACTCCCTGCCAAAGTGATCAGCTATGCGCCAGATGAGCAGCGATTAGAAACCGTGCTTCTGGATGCTATGGTCATTAACATCCGTTTTCCCGCCAATTTCTTCTCGCCTTGAGGGAGTCTGTATTATGGCTAACTATCGGTTTTCCACTGTCTGGCGGGTTGAGGCTTCTATTCAGGAGGTATGGGATGTTTTTTCTCATCCCGATCAGTGGCCTGAATGGTGGGAAAGTCTGGAACGCATTGTTGAGATTAAAAAAGGTGATATACAGGGCATTGGGGCGCTGCATCGTTATACCTGGAAAGGAGCGCTTCCTTATCGCTTAACCTTTGACATCAACGTGTTGAATATTTTGCCCTGCTCGCTGCTTGAGGGGCAAGCCAGCGGGGCGGTTGAAGGGCGAGGCGTGTGGTCTTTTTCTGCCAGTGGCGCAGAAACTATCGTCAGATATGACTGGAATGTTCGCACCACGATTCGCTGGATGAATTACCTGGCTCCGCTGGCGGCACCCGTTTTTCGCTGGAATCACGATATGGTTATGCGCGAAGGGGCCAGAGGGCTAGCCCGTAAGCTTGCAACGAATGTCTATATTTTCTGAACTCGCCCTCACGGCTGTACTTTTTGCCTGTCTATGGCTTACTATCTGTCGCGCAGTTTCTTATTTCATTCACAGTTAACAGGTCTGTTATTGATGAATAACCTCCATCGGCTCACCTTTTTATGTCAGCGTCTGTCTGCTGTGATGATCGCATACGGTTTTTACCTTCTTAGCCGTAGCTCAACTCTTATAACATGGACAGACAGCAATGCAACGTCGACAATTTCTCAAAAATAGCGTTCTCCTTTCCGCCGCCGGTTTAGTCGGTCCTGCGGTTATTAGCCAGACGGTTCACGCCGCTGAGCCATCCGTTGCACCAGTCGCGCGTCGGCGCTTTGTGTTATCCCAGACGTATAAACTTAACCCTCCTAAGGGATCGAGCGGCGTGGTAAAACTGTGGATCCCGCTTCCGGTAGATACCGCGTTTCAACAAATGACGGCGCTTGCCTTTAGCGGAAACTACAAGCAGGCGTACGTTACCACTAATAATACTTATGGCGCGAAAACGCTGTTTGCCACCTGGCCTGACTCGCAGGGCGAACTGTTGATTAACGTTGATATCGACATTGAAACCGCCGACTGGGAGCCGCTGAAGCAGGATGCGCTGAAAACCTGGCAAGCGCCGGAGCAGATTATTTATCCGCTGGATGTAAAACCGTACCTGCTGCCGACGACACATACCCCAGTTGATGGGCAGGTTCTGGAAACCGCACGTAAAATTACCGGTAATGAGCAGGATCCGCTGAAAAAAGCACGCCTGATTTACGAGTGGGTGAGTAGCCATATGGAGCGCGATAACGACGTTATCGGCTGCGGCACGGGGGATGTGGCGGAGATCTTAAAAAGCGGTAAGCTCAAAGGAAAATGCACCGACATGAGCTCCGTTTTTGTTGCTCTGGCACGGGCCAGCGGTATTCCGGCACGCGAACTGTTTGGCATCCGTCTGGGCAAAGCCAATAAGCTCGAACGCTACTCGAAAAGCGCTTTTGGCAGAGCTGACAGTGCAGGTGTCGCTGATGTGAGTGGCGGACAACATTGTCGCGCCGAATTCTATCTGGCCGGTTACGGCTGGTTACCGTGCGATCCTGCTGATGTGACCAAAATGCGTCTGGCAGAGAAAAAGTCGCATCAGGACGCCGATGTCCAGGCGGTAAACACTTACCTGTTTGGTAACTGGGAAATGAACTGGGTTGGATTCAACTACGGGCGTGATTTCGAGCTGTATCCGGCAACGGAGCAGGGAGCCCTGAACAACTTTGGCTATCCTTACGCTGAAGTCGATGGTGACCCGATCAATTTCTATGATCCTAAAGCGTTCTCCTACAGCTATGTCGCCACAGAACAACGCTAAAGGGGCGGGACTCACCCTGTTGACGGCCGCGGCGGCTGCCGTCACCGCTGGCTTATGCTGCGTTGGACCGCTGCTCTATCTGCTGTTTGGTATTTCGGCGGCGAGCTTTGCTGTTTTCACCCAGTTTGAGTTTTTGCGAATTCCCCTGATGCTGGTGTCATTGGGTTTATTACTGCGCGTCTTCTGGCGGCTCTATTTTTCCAGGCGGCTGTGGTGTTCCGGATGGTTAACGTTGAAGCAAGCGCGCGTTCTCTACTGGTGCGCGTTGGCGTTGATTTTGCCGGTGCTATTTTATCCAACGCTCGTTGCCTGGTTTTATGAGGTATTTGAATGAAGATCTTCACGCTAGTTGCATGCCTGCTTCTGCCGCTGTGGGCTCAGGCGGCCAATCAAAAAGTGGTGCTTGATATACAAAATATGACCTGCTCGTTATGCGTTATTTCGGTCAATCAGGCGCTACGTGAAACCAACGGTGTGATTAAAGCAAAATCCTCCCTAAAAACCCGACAAGCAGAAGCGATTGTGCCAGAAGGTTTCCCAACCGATACTTTACTTAACGCGGTAGCGAAAACGGGCTATACCGCAACGCTCAACCGTATTGAACAACAGTAAACCACCTACGGGTGGTTTTATTGTGTTTTCCCGGTATGATGCCCGGCGGCTTAGTGTTCTCTTTTGTGCGTTAACTTCCGGAATTCCACGCGTTTCCTGTTAACCTGAACAGGCGGCAGCTGTATGCCGCATATGCCCATTTTTATCTGTTATCCCTCCAGCCATGTAGGATGATCACAGGCAAGATTTTTTGACTAAGGAAAAGCGTTATGAAAACGGGACCATTAAACGAGAGCGAACTGGAATGGCTGGATGATGTACTGACTAAGTACAATACAGACAAGGCTATTCTGGATGTGTCAGAACTGGATGGTTTGCTGACAGCGGTGCTGAGTTCACCGTATGAAATTGAACCAGAGCAGTGGCTGGTCGCGATTTGGGGCGGCGCGCAGTATGTCCCTCGCTGGTCCTCCGAAAAAGAAATGACGCGTTTCATGAACCTGGCGTTTCAACATATGGCGGATACGGCCGATCGTCTGGATGAATATCCTGAGCAGTTTGAGCCGCTGTTTGGTTTACGTGAAATTGACGAGCATGAACTGACCATCGTTGAAGAGTGGTGCTTTGGTTATATGCGCGGCGTCGCACTGTCAGACTGGTCCGCGTTACCGGACACGTTAAAACCAGCACTTGAAGCTATTGCGCTGCACGGTACGGAAGAGAACTTTGCGGTGGTTGAGAAACTAACGCCGGAAGCGTTTGAAGAGAGCGTCGATGCCATCCGCCTGGCAGCGCTGGACCTGCATGCTTACTGGATGGCGCATCCTCAGGAAACGCCGGTCAAAGTACCGGTGAAAGTGGATGCCAAAGTAGGGCGAAATGACCCTTGTCCGTGTGGCAGCGGCAAGAAATATAAGCAGTGCTGTTTGCACTAACAGAAAGGGGCGAAAGCCCCTTTGTTTTAACCCACTTCTGGTAGTAATCCTGCTGCAATAGAAAACTGTACTGCTATCACCACAATGCCGCACAAAAATACCAGCGCCAGCGCCGGAGCACCGCCTGCTACGCGGTAGTTGGCCTGCGGATTATGTTTTCTGCTCTGCCAGGCCAGCATCGAGGGAATGAGCAGCGCCAGCACCGCCAGGGCAACGCCCGCATACCCTAATGCCATGACAAAACCACGCGGATAGAACAGCGCGAATGCCAGCGGCGGCAGGAAGGTCACCGCGCCGGTTTGCATTCTTCCCGCTACGGTATTGCGGCGCTGGAAGAGGTCGGCCAGGTAGTCAAATAATCCCAATGCAACGCCGAGGAAAGAGGTCGCCAGCGCGAGGTCAGCAAACAGATGCACCGCCAGTTCGACGTGCGGCGAAGCCACGACTTCACGCAATGCCTGCAATAAGCCATTTAAGCCTGCGTGGTTGGCTAATAGCCCCATGAACGTTGTCGAGTTAATGCTGCCAAGCGTCGCCAATTGCCAGAAGATATAGGCGACCAGAGGAATAGCGCTACCCGTAATAAACACCCAACGCAGTTTACGAATGTTACCGTTCATATAGCTGACGATACTGGGAACACTGCCGTGAAAACCGAATGAGGTGAAGATGACCGGGATTGCGGAGAGCGCCAGCCCCTGTTGCAGCGGCAGCGTAAGCAGGTTCACTTTATGAATATGCGGCATTAACAGAGCCAGCATCGCCACCAGGAAGATTATCTTGGCACTGAATAGCAGACGGTTGAACAGATCGACCAGCGAGGTCCCAACGCAAACCACGCCACCGGCAACAAAGGTGAACAGCAGTACGCCTGTTGTCGGGGATACATTTGTTCCGGTCCAGTCACTGATGCTGGAGGCCAGCAGTTCACCTGCACCACTGATGTACGCGGCCGTCAGGGCATACATTAAAAACATCATGCTAAAGCCCGTTACCCATTGTCCGTAACGACCAAGATAACGTTTTGCCAGCGTGCCCAGCCCGGTGTCTGCCGGAACATGTTGATACACTTCAAGCAGCAACAGCGCGGTGTAGCACATCAACGCCCAAAGACTGATTAACAATACCAGCGTGACGCTAAACCCCACGCCTGCCGCAGCCAGCGGCATTGCCAACATACCGGCACCAATCGTGGTTCCCGCCACGATAAAAATACTACCCAGGGTTCTGTTTTTCACGCTTTCCTCTGTCCCAGAGATAATCAATGGTTATATCTGCGGCGCAGATTAAGGCAAAACGCTATTTTCGTCAAATCACCGTTACAATGGCTGTACATTAATCTTTACGATGCTTTGACCGTTAAGGTGTATAACAAATGACATTTATCTGCTGATAAACCTGCGTTAGCGCAAAGCGACGATGTGCGGTTCACATTAGGCTACGGACTTTATTAAGGAGGTAGTATGGAATCTATTCACGGTCACGAAGTGCTCAACATGATGATTGAATCTGGCGAGCAGTATTCAAATGCCAGCCTTGAAGCGGCGATTACGGCACGTTTCGGCGAGCAGGCGCGTTTTCACACTTGTTCTGCGGCGGATATGACAGCAGGCGAGTTGGTGGCGTTTTTAGCGGCGAAGGGAAAGTTTATTGCAAAAGAAGACGGCTTCTCTACGCACGAAAGCAAGATCTGCCGTCACTGATTTCAAGGGGTAATGATGGCGGGCTGCCATCATTGCCCTAAAATATTAATTCTGTGTATCAAGCGTAGCCAGTTCTTTGTCGATGAAATAAAGACCTTCGCCACTTTTTCCTGCCAGCGACAGCTTATCAATAACAGATTTAAATAATTTCTCTTCTTCATGCTGCTCGGCAACATACCATTGCAGGAAATTAAAGGTTGGATAATCCTGGTGGGTCATTGCCGCGTGTGCCAGCTCATTAATTTTCTGGGTGATTAGCTGCTCGTGTTCGTAAGTAACACGGAACAGTTCATCCAGAGACGCATATTCAGCAAAGGGTGAAGAAACGGTATTAATACGCGGCAAACTGCCGGTATCGGTCAGGTAGTCGAACAGACGCTGCATGTGCGTCATCTCTTCCTGGGCGTGACGGCGCAAAAAGGCGGCGGCACCTTCGAAGCTGTGATAGCTGCACCACGCGCTCATCTGTTGGTAGAGCAGAGATGAATATAATTCAAGATTCATTTGCTCATTCAGTTGGTCGATCATTTCTGTTTTCAGCATGGTTCTGCTCCACAAACGTTATTATATATTGACGTGGCGCCACTATAATTTGTTATTTAATTATTTGCAAAAGGTAAAATAATAAATTTATTTATTAAAAATGCGAATGGGAATAAAACGCATTAACGATATTAAACGGAGGATATAAATAATAAAGTGGTAAAAGACCAGCAAAAATGAGCTGGTCGGAAATATTAATAATTGAAAGAAGGTGATTGGGGCACCGCGACACCATGACACTGCCAGGCGAGTGTAATTTTGGTATTTAAGCACAGAGAGCCAGCATACACGCTACAGGTTGACACCGGCTGACCAAACGCTTCTGCGCTGGCATAGCCCAGGCGCTGACACTCTTTGGTGGCTGTCCCTTGGGTAACGTAGTCATCGGTACGTGCTGTTTGTAACATGGCCTGATTATAAGTGAGGCGAACCACACCAGTGATGGCGCTGGCTTCGCTGACCTGTGCCTGTTTTGTGATTGTGCATCCTGTCAGCATGAGCGGCAAAAGCGCCAGGATAAAAGTCTTCATGAGATCGCTCTGAAAGTTCGAAGATACACTATCATGGCATACAGAGACCCTCATCAATGGCTTGAATAGCCCGAAGATCACCTGCGATTAATCACAACGAGGTCATTTGTTTGCGGAAATTCTGAACTGTTCAGACAGGAATGTGAGCGCAACTTTGTTTTTTAAAACCAAATTTCATTAAATTTGAAAGTGTGATTGCAAAATAGTAATGTGGCTGAATGTTATGACTTTCAGCGGGCTACCGCAGCGCATTCAGGAGAGTACAGAATGAAAATTGCATTGATGATGGAAAACAGCCAGGCAAGCAAAAACGCCATCATCCATAACGAGCTTAAGGCCGTTGCGGATGAGAAAGGTTTTCCGGTCTATAACGTTGGGATGAGCGACGAAAATGATCATCATCTGACCTACATCCATTTAGGAATTATGGCCAGCATCCTGCTTAATTCCAAAGCTGTAGACTTTGTTGTTACAGGTTGCGGTACGGGCCAGGGGGCAATGATGTCACTGAATATCCATCCGGGTGTGGTGTGTGGTTATTGCCTCGATCCTGCAGATGCGTTCTTGTTCTCTCAGATTAACAACGGCAACGCGCTTTCTCTGGCATTCGCCAAAGGTTTTGGCTGGGGTGCTGAGCTGAATGTGCGCTATATGTTTGAAAAAGCGTTCACCGGGCGTAACGGTGAAGGCTACCCACCGGAGCGTAAAGAGCCGCAGGTGCGTAACGCCGGTATTCTGAATCAGGTGAAAGCGGCTGTGGTAAAAGAAAATTATCTGGACACGCTGCGCGCGATCGATCCTGAACTGGTGAAAACCGCTGTATCAGGCCCGCGCTTCCAGCAGTGCTTCTTTGAAAACTGCCAGGACAAAGCAATCGAAGCGTTTGTACGCGAGGTGATTGGCTAAATCCTGTTGGCCCGGCGGCGTTCACCCTCCGGGCTACCTGTTCTTGTTCGATACTGCGCTTCCTGCATCATGGGTGAGCCGCAGCGTATCCACCATACCTACCAGACAAATAATGGCAATAGCGACAAAGGCCAGCCGGAAACTGATCCCCGGAACATTGCCCAATGCCAGCTTTTCACTGACCACATCGCCAATGCGGATGCCAATAGCGGCTAAAGAAATGCCCAACCCCACCGCTAATTGTGTCGCCGTACTGAACAGCGTATTAGCGTAGCTCATTTGTGCCGCGGGGACGTCAGCGAAGGCAAGTGTGCTGACGCCGGTAAACTGAATTGAGCGGAACACGCCGCCCAGATACAACACCAGCAAAATAACCCACACGGGGGTCTGTGGCGTAATTAATGCACAGGCCAGCAGCGCCAGAACGTTAAGTGCACCGTTAATCAACAGCAATTTCTTAAATCCCAGCCAGCGTATCAACGGTGTGGTGGCAGGTTTAATCGTCAGATTGCCGACAAATACCGCCAGTACCAGCGAACCCGCGTGAAAAGCGTTCATGCCAAAACCTACCTGAAACATTAACGGCAGCAGAAACGGCACGGCGCTGATAGAGGCACGAAACAGCGATCCGCCATACATGGTGACGCGAAAAGTAGGGACGTTCATGGCATCAAGGCGAATCATTGGCCAGGCGGTGCGATGAAAATGATGCAGTGCAAACAGAAAGGTCACTGTTCCTAGCGCCAAAAGTCCGGCGGTCAGCCAGCCCTGAGGCTGTTGGGTTCCCAGTAACTCCATGGCATACACCAGGCTCACCATCGCAACAGAGGTTGCGATAAATCCCGTTATATCAAATGGGCGGCGCTCGTCGTCATGAATATCCGGAATAAAACGTAGCGCCAGCGCAATCGCCAGTATTCCGAGCGGTACATTAATGAAAAAGATCCAGCGCCAGTTGGCATAGCTGGTAATGAATCCGCCAAGGGGAGGGCCAATGATGGGTGCGACTAACGCGGGCCAGGTCAGGGTCGCAATAGCGGTGATCAACTGATGTTTAGGCGTGGTTCGTAATACCGCGAGTCGGCCAACCGGAACCATTAGCGCACCACCTATACCCTGTAAGATTCGCATGGCGACAAAGCTCTCAAGGCTTTCGGACAAACCGCATAAAACCGAGGCGAGAGTAAATATCGCCAGTGCAAGGGTAAACACCTTTCGGGCGCCGAAGCGATCCGCAATCCAGCCGCTGGCGGGGATCAGTACCGCGAGGGTGATCAGATAGGCGCTGATACCTATGTTTAGGTCAACTGCCTGCACGCCAAAACTTTTCGCCATGTCGGGCAGTGCGGTGGCAATCACCGTGCCGTCAATAAACTCCATAAAGAAAGCCCCGGCAACCAGTAATGCCGCCGGGGATAGACCGCGTTTGTTCTCAACCGCAAAATGTTCACTCATGTTGTGCTTGCCATCTCAAAAGAAACTGACTGGAACTATTTTTATTTTCAGCGCATTCGGAAGGCATGCGCGGCTATCGTTTCGTTCGTTGAATGGGTACTATGACGACCTTTCTATAAGGAGCTCACTATGTCCCAAACACTGAATGCCGATCAGGAACTGCTCTCGGACGTTGTTGCCTGTCAGCTGGTTATCAAGCAGATTCTGGATGTTCTTGATGTTATTGCCCCAGTAGAAGTTCGGGAGAAAATGTCCAGCCAGCTGAAAAGCATCGACTTTTCCAGCCATCCTGCAGGTGCCGATCCGGTCACTATGCGCGCAATACAAAAAGCGGTTGCCTTGATCGAGTTGAAATTCACGCCGCAGAATGAATCTCACTAAAATAAACCGTTGTTTCAGGTTTTAGAAAGGTTTTTTTGCGCCTCGCAGAATGAGAGGCGTGAGCGTAGAGAAAATTAAGCACCAGCCGGATAAGGTGCGTCGCATCGTTATCCGGCATTAACACGATGAAAATTGAAGATTAGTGATGTTGATAGTTCACGACGTTCAGCAGGTGCTTATCGGTTTGCGCCATGCACAGTCCCGCACGTTTAGCGCTGCGGACTTCATCAAGAATCGTCTGTAACAGCACGCCATCCTGCTGCTGCTCTTTTTCCAGATCGTGAAGAAAATCAATGGTTGTTGCATCATTCAAGGCTTCTGCTTCATTAGTTAAGCGTGATAGCTTGCTGTAGCGCTGTTGGTATTCATCCAGCGTTTTCTGAAACAGTTCTTCAAGGGAAGTTAGTTCATCACCCGGAACATCAATAGCCTTGACGATAGGGTTAGCCCCGGCACTTTTCATAAAATTAAACATACGCATCATTTGAGTCACGTTACCTTGCGCCTGGGTGCGTAGAAAGGTTGCGGTGCCAGTCAGGCTGTGTTCGTAGCACCATTCACTGAGATGCAGGTAAAGATTCGATGCGTAGAACTCGAGGTTCATTTGTGTGTTGAGTTTATGAACAATTCCAACTGCAGCCATATCAATATCCTTATTTCCAGAAAGGGGAATGTACGTTACTAACGTCAGTGCAACGGGCTGCCGCTACACGTCACCACTACGTACAATTAAAACTGTTAGCAGAATAAATCCGTTCCGCCGGTCCTTTAGTGATCACGAATTATATTCGCTCCCGATCGAGATTCAGCATAACTCCAGTCCCGACATAAGAAAATCCTTAAATCTGCGTATTTATGATTTTTTACATATTGTCATAGCAATATTAGTGATTTTTCCGCTTGTGCATATAAATGCTGTGAATATAACAGATTGATATTTATGGGATTAAAGTAAAACATTGATAATGAAATGATGTTTCATATCACGAAATGGAATTTCACAATCAGGTATTGTCTGTCGCCAGATGATTATCTGGTCTTCGGATGAAGAAATTTCACCATTGACCCGCGTCGGTGAACGCTATCTGCTGGCTAATTTTTTGCGCCAGATCAGTTTTGTGGAAATTAATAAAGTTAAGCGCCTGAATGATTCGGCATTTATTGTTTGGTGTATTTGGAAAAATCGAGGAGTGTGTATGAAAAAGCTTGCCGTGCTACTGGCACCTGGTTTTGAAGAGGCGGAAGCCATTGTTACCATTGATATTCTGCGCCGCCTGCAGATCGAAGTTGAAACACTGGCCTGCGCCGAGTCCCGTGCGGTGGTGAGCTACCATGACGTGCCGATGGTGACGGACAGCACGCTGGCTATGCGTCAGACGGACCTCTACGATGCTGTCGTGTTGCCTGGCGGGCCGCAGGGCAGCGTTAATCTTGCCGCCAGTGAGGCTGTCATCCAGTTTATCGCTCGCCATGACGAGGCAGGAAAACTCATTTGCCCGGTGTGTTCTGCGGCGGCGCGTGTGCTGGGCGGCAACGGCCTGCTGAAGGGGCGCCGCTATGTGTGTTCGGGAGATCTGTGGCAAAACGTCGCGGATGGAGAATATATTGATGCGCCGGTTGTTGAAGATGGCAACCTTATTAGCGGCAAAGGGTTAGGGCATATTTTCGATTTTGCTTTCACGCTTTCAGCGCGTCTGCTGGAAGATGACATTCCGGTTCGCGATCATGCTGACCACATTTATTACAGATGGTAATCATTGTGCTCCCGAATGCTTCGGTATTCGGGAACAAGGATTCGTTGGCTGATGTTATGGACTAATCTGCTATCCCTCTTTATTCCCGTCGACAAAACCGCGTTTTTTTATGTCATTTCCCGCTGAATTTATGTACGCAATTACTGTAATTCTGTGGTGTGATGCCGCTCTCTTATGGAGAATCAATTTCCCGCTAAAAATACTCTCAGCACTGGCATTGATCTTATCAATAAAAGGTAATGCCTTGTTTTACGTCCGAATTACAAAAAATCGTCTGATTTTACCCTACATAAAAGAACGTTAAAGCTGGAGTTAACCATGCACAAATTCACTAAAGCGCTGGCTGCCATCGGTCTGGCTGCCATTATGTCACAATCCGCTATCGCTGAATCCATGAAGCTCGGTTTCCTGGTCAAACAGCCGGAAGAACCGTGGTTCCAGACTGAATGGAAATTTGCCGATAAAGCCGGTAAAGACCTTGGTTTTGAGGTGATTAAAATTGCCGTTCCGGATGGTGAGAAAACCCTTAACGCCATCGACAGCCTGGCTGCAAGTGGAGCAAAAGGGTTTGTGATTTGCACGCCAGATCCAAAACTGGGACCAGCCATTATGGCTAAGGCGCGTGGCTACGATATGAAAGTCATTGCCGTCGATGACCAGTTTGCCAACGCCAAAGGTAAGCCGATGGATACCGTACCGTTGGTGATGATGGCGGCAACCAAAATTGGTGAGCGCCAGGGCCAGGAGCTGTACAAGGAGATGCAAAAACGCGGTTGGGATGTGAAATCCACCGCCGTAATGGCCATTACCGCCAACGAACTGGATACCGCACGTCGTCGTACTTCTGGTTCAATGGAAGCGCTTAAAGCCGCAGGCTTCCCGGAAAAACAAATTTACCAGGTCCCAACAAAATCGAATGACATCCCCGGCGCATTTGACGCCGCCAACTCCATGCTGGTTCAGCATCCTGAAGTCAAAAACTGGCTGATTGTCGGCATGAACGACAACACCGTGCTGGGTGGCGTACGTGCTACCGAAGGGCAGGGCTTCAAAGCACCAAACGTGATTGGTATCGGGATCAACGGCGTTGACGCGGTTAGCGAGCTGTCTAAAGGCGAAGCGACCGGGTTCTACGGTTCACTGCTGCCAAGCCCGGACGTGCACGGCTATAAATCCAGTGAAATGCTCTACAACTGGGTAACGAAAGGTGCAGAGCCACCGGCATTCACTGAAGTGACGGATGTGGTGCTGATTACCCGCGATAACTTCAAAGAAGAGCTGGCGAAGAAAGGCTTAGGCGGTAAGTAACAGAAATGCTGCGATGTTGTAGGCCGGATAAGGCGAAGCCGCCATCCGGCGCAATGCCCGGTGGCGCTGTGCTTACCGGGCCTACGTCCGGCGGTTTTCCAGGCCGGTAAAATCCTGACTCACGGAGACGTTATGCAACAGTCTACCCCGTATCTCTCATTTCGCGGCATTGGCAAAACGTTCCCGGGCGTTAAGGCGCTGACGGATATCAGTTTCGACTGCTATGCCGGACAGGTGCATGCGCTGATGGGCGAAAATGGCGCCGGGAAATCAACACTCTTAAAAATTCTCAGCGGTAACTATGCGCCAACAACGGGATCTCTGACGATCCGCGGACAGGAAGTTTCGTTCGCGGATACCACTGCCGCACTCAACGCCGGTGTCGCCATTATTTATCAGGAACTGCATCTCGTCCCGGAAATGACCGTTGCCGAGAATATTTACTTAGGGCAGTTACCACACAAAGGCGGGATTGTGAACCGCTCGCTGCTGAACTATGAAGCAGGAATCCAGCTGAAGCATCTGGGGATGGATATTGATCCCGATACCCCACTGAAATACCTCTCCATTGGCCAGTGGCAGATGGTGGAGATTGCAAAAGCGCTGGCGCGAAACGCCAAAATTATCGCCTTTGATGAACCAACCAGCTCCCTGTCGGCTCGCGAGATTGAGAATCTGTTTCGCGTTATCCGTGAGCTGCGCAACGAAGGACGTATCATTCTGTACGTTTCGCACCGTATGGAGGAGATTTTTGCTCTCAGCGATGCCATCACCGTGTTTAAAGATGGTCATTACGTCAAAACGTTCTCGGACATGCAGCAGGTCGATCACGATGCGCTGGTGCAGGCGATGGTCGGGCGTGACCTCGGGGATATCTATGGCTGGAAATCCAGACCGTATGGCACAGAGCGTCTGCGGCTGCATGAAGTCAAAGCTCCAGGCGTGCGTACGCCAATCAGCTTATCTGTGCGAAGCGGTGAAATTGTCGGGCTGTTTGGCCTGGTGGGGGCCGGACGTAGCGAATTAATGAAAGGGCTATTCGGCGGTACGCGTATCACGGCGGGCCAGGTATTTATTGATGAACAGCCTATCGATATCCGTAAACCAAGCCATGCCATTGAAGCGGGTATGATGCTGTGCCCGGAGGATCGCAAAGCCGAAGGGATCATTCCGGTCCATTCAGTGCGCAACAACATCAACATTAGTGCACGGCGTAAGCATGTTCTGGGGGGATGCGTGATCAACAACGGCTGGGAAGAGACCAATGCCGATCACCATATTCGTTCACTCAACATCAAAACGCCGGGTGCAGAGCAACTGATCATGAACCTCTCCGGCGGTAATCAACAGAAGGCTATTCTCGGTCGTTGGTTATCGGAAGAGATGAAAGTGATTTTGTTGGATGAGCCGACACGCGGCATTGATGTGGGCGCCAAGCATGAAATTTACAACGTGATTTATGCCCTCGCAGCGCGCGGTGTGGCCGTATTGTTTGCTTCCAGTGACCTGCCAGAAGTACTCGGTGTCGCCGACCGTATTGTGGTGATGAGAGAAGGCGAAATTGCCGGTGAGTTACTTCATGAACAGGCGGATGAGCGCCAGGCGTTGAGCCTTGCTATGCCTAAAGTCAGCCAGGCTGTAGCCTGAATAAGGAGAGTATGATGTCTTCCGTTTCTACATCGGGTTCAGGTGCTGCGAAGTCGGCGCTAAATCTGGGCCGCATTTGGGACCAATACGGCATGCTGGTGGTGTTCGCTGTGCTGTTCCTGGTTTGTTCCCTCTTTGTGCCAAACTTTGCTACTTTCATCAACATGAAGGGGTTAGGGCTGGCGGTATCAATGTCGGGTATGGTTGCCTGCGGGATGCTGTTTTGCCTGGCGTCCGGTGATTTCGACCTGTCTGTCGCATCTGTGATTGCCTGTGCTGGTGTTACCACTGCCGTAGTTATTAACATGACCGAAAGTCTGTGGATTGGTGTGGCTGCCGGACTGCTGCTCGGTATTCTGTGTGGCCTGGTCAATGGGTTCGTGATTGCGCGGTTAAAAATTAACGCCCTGATCACGACTCTTGCGACAATGCAGATTGTACGTGGTCTGGCCTATATTATCTCCGACGGTAAGGCAGTCGGGATTGAAGACGAGCGTTTCTTCACACTCGGCTATGCTAACTGGTTTGGTCTGCCGGCGCCTATTTGGATCACGGTCGTTTGTTTCATTGTCTTTGGCTTACTGCTGAACAAAACCACGTTTGGGCGTAATACCCTGGCCATTGGGGGCAATGAAGAGGCGGCGCGCCTGGCTGGGGTTCCGGTTGTTCGCACCAAGATTATTATCTTTATTCTTTCCGGTCTGGTATCCGCCATTGCCGGGATTATCCTCGCATCGCGTATGACCAGCGGCCAGCCAATGACCTCAATCGGTTATGAGTTGATCGTTATTTCGGCCTGCGTGTTAGGGGGCGTTTCGCTTAAAGGCGGCATCGGAAAAATCTCATATGTGGTGGCCGGGGTGCTGATCCTGGGTACAGTTGAGAATGCGATGAACCTGCTGAATATCTCTCCGTTCGCGCAGTATGTGGTACGTGGCCTCATCCTGCTGGCGGCGGTGATCTTCGACCGTTATAAGCAAAAAGCGAAGCGTACCGTTTGATGATTTAAACCCCAACTTTTTAGTCTAGCTTCTGCCCGTCGCCAGCCGCTACCCGGCTGGCGATTGTTTTTTCAAATGGCGAGCATGGTCACACTGTCTATACTTATATCCGTCATACATCATCTATATGCCGCGATCCGCGTGGCGTTCTGACCATGATGAGGAGGATAACCGGGTGACAGCATCACTGACTTTACCCCCTGAACAATCTGCAAACTGTGCTTACTTTTTTGATCTCGATGGGACACTTGCTGAGATTAAACCCTTTCCCGACCAGGTCGTTGTCCCGAAGACAATCCTGCAATGTCTACATCAGTTAGCGACGCAGAATGCGGATGCGCTGGCATTGATTTCAGGGCGCTCAATGGTTGAGCTTGACGCACTCACTACTCCGTTTCGTTTTCCGCTTGCCGGAGTACATGGGGCAGAACGCCGTGACATCAATGGTCAGACGCACATAGTAAACCTGCCTGAAGGTATCGAACGTGAAGCCGGGGCGTTATTACACGCAGCGTTGGTGACGTTACCGGGGGCAACACTTGAAACCAAAGGCATGGCCTTCGCATTGCATTATCGCCAGGCACCCGAACACGAAGCGGCGCTGGTTACCCTGGCTGAAGGCATCACGCGCAGATGGCCGCAGCTTGCTCTGCAGCACGGAAAATGTGTCGTGGAAATAAAGCCTAAGGGCAGCAATAAAGGCGACGCGATAGCTGCATTTATGCGGGAAGCTCCTTTTGCTGGCCGGATCCCTGTGTTTTTCGGTGATGATCTGACAGATGAAACAGGGTTTGCTGTAGTTAACCGCGCTGGCGGTATTTCCGTGAAGGTGGGGATCGGGCCGACGCAGGCGACATGGCGTCTGGATGGCGTCAGGGATGTCTGGCGCTGGCTGGAGAAAATTAACTCTTCGCAGCAAGAACCGAAAGCAACGAATAACAGAAGAGGTGGCTATGAGTCGTTTAGTCGTAGTATCTAATCGTATCGCCTCACCAGATGACAAAGGGAGCGCGGGTGGGCTCGCGGTCGGTGTACTGGGCGCGTTAAAAGCTGCTGGTGGTTTATGGTTTGGCTGGAGTGGTGATACAGGTAATGAGGATAAACCGTTAAAAAAGGTCACGCGTGGCAATATCACCTGGGCCTCGTTTAATTTGAGTGAGCAAGATTACGAAGAGTATTACTGCCAGTTTTCAAATGCGGTTTTATGGCCCGCGTTTCACTATCGACTGGATTTAGTTCAGTTTCAGCGCTCTGCCTGGGAAGGCTACCAACGGGTTAATGCCTTATTGGTGGATAAACTTCTGCCGTTGCTTGGCGATGACGACATTATTTGGGTTCATGATTACCATCTGTTGCCGTTTGCCTGCGAGTTACGTAAGCGCGGCGTGCGTAATCGCATCGGTTTTTTCCTGCATATTCCGTTTCCGACGCCGGAAATTTTTAATGCGCTCCCGCCACATCTGGCGCTGCTTGAGCAAATGTGTGATTTTGATTTGCTTGGTTTCCAGACCGAAAACGATCGTCAGGCTTTTCTGGACTGTCTCGCAGCCCAGACTCGGGTGACCACGCATAAAGATAAGCACCACCAGGCATGGGGAAAAGCGTTTCGCACTCAGGTCTATCCCATCGGTATTGAACCGGATGAGATTGCTCGACAGGCGTCCGGTCCGCTGCCGCCAAAACTGGCACAGCTAAAAGCGGAGCTTAAAAATGTGCAGAATATTTTCTCCGTGGAGCGTCTGGATTACTCCAAAGGCTTGCCGGAGCGCTTTCAGGCCTATGAGGCCTTACTGGAACATTATCCGCAGCACCACGGTAAAATTCGCTATACGCAGATAGCACCGACCTCGCGTGAAGAGGTGCAGGCCTATCAGGATATTCGCCACCAACTGGAAACAGAGGCAGGGCGAATCAACGGCAAATATGGGCAACTGGGCTGGACGCCGCTTTACTATCTGAACCAGTATTTTGATCGTAAATTGCTGATGAAGATCTTCCGCTACTCGGATGTAGGGTTGGTGACCCCGTTGCGCGATGGTATGAACCTGGTGGCGAAAGAGTTTGTGGCCGCACAGGATCCTGCTAACCCTGGCGTGCTGGTTTTATCGCAATTTGCCGGGGCGGCGAACGAGCTAACCTCCGCGCTTATTGTTAATCCTTATGACCGGGATGAAGTGGCAGGCGCATTAAACCAGGCGCTGACGATGCCACTTACCGAACGTATCTCGCGCCACGCTGAAATGCTTGAGACTATCGTTAAAAACGATATCGACAACTGGCAGGCGACGTTCATTTGCGATCTTAAAACGGTCACGCCGCGTCGGAGTCAATGCCAACTGCCAGACAATATCTCTTCCTGTTCTAAACTCGCATGAAGTCGTGGCACCGTGGATTAATCTCCAGCTAGCGGAACCAGAAGAACGTCCACCTGGCTGGTATGAATCACGCTTTTCGCTGAACAGGCAGCGCGCGAAAAAAAACTGTGGTTATGGTTGCCGTAAATGACCAGATCAACGGCGTGTTTGCGGCATACATCCAGGATATGTTCATTCAGAGCCCCATAGGTAATAAAGGTATGTTCAATGGGGTATTCTGCTTCTTTGCTAAGTTTGTCGATAAAATCCTGAGTCTCTTCCTGCATGACTTCACGCAGGTCTTCCAGCATGGGGGCAGCAAACTGGTTATACAGTTCGGGGTCTGAGACCAGTGTAATCAGGCTAATTCGGGCGTTGACAGGGCGAGCGATAGAAACCGCCTTGTCTAACAACTGCTGACTTTCAGGGGTGGCGGCAACAGCAACAAGAATGTGCGAATAGCTCATAACTCGCTCCTTTTTTTCAAGAATTATGAGAGGGCTTTTCAGCTTTACTCAGCTTACTCCATACTGCAACGTTTCCTTCCTTCATAGTGTGAATGTCATCATGATTATTCATTAATTATTCTTATAAATAGAATAATCGATTCATATTAGTTGCAGATATGTTCAAGTTACTTAAGTGAAACCCACTGCTAATGAAAACAACGTGTTAATAGAAATTAAACATATATTAACATTTGCAAGGTCGTCACATCGCGGTATTAATTAATCACTCTAAATATTTAACTTATTGTTTATAAAGAATTTAATTAAAAAAATTTTTTGAGTTAAATATGTGATCCAGCTCGCTATTTCACGGCGTGATATTAACGGATGTGAACAAAATACTATTCGCTTTTATTGCAAGAATATTCGTACATCAGGAATTGAAATGGATGATGGCAGGGTAAAAAATAAGCAAAGTAAAAGCTACGCTGATGGATTTATGTTAAGTGTTTGGCTGGTTTATGTGATCTTGATCACATATTCTTTAAATTCGCAGCATAGCTCCGTTGTATGTGTAACTGACGGCGGGTAGAGTTGCGTCGAATTAGGAAAAATCTTAGACATTTGTAAGAATTGATGTGAGCTTGTAAGGGATGCTGCCTTCTTAAAAGGGAATGTTTAGACAACGCGTAAGTGTCGTCACGCTGCTATGTATTTGACCTTTTGCTTTTTTTTACCGGGCCTTCCCGGCGACATCACGGGGTGCGGTTTTACCGCATGAAAACAATGTTGGTTATTATGGATGCAAATAATGCATACATCCGAGTTGCTGAAACACATTTATGACATCAATTTGTCATATTTATTGCTTGCACAGCGTTTGATCGTTCAGGACAAAGCATCTGCGATGTTTCGCCTTGGTATCAGCGAGGAAATGGCGGACACGTTGGCAACATTAACACTTCCTCAAATGGTCAAACTGGCCGAAACAAACCAACTGGTATGTCATTTCCGTTTCGACGATCACCAGACTGTTACTCGCCTGACGCAAGACTCCCGCGTTGACGATCTTCAGCAAATTCATACTGGTATCATGCTTTCAACACGCCTGTTAAGCGACATCGATGATGCAGCACGTAAGAAAAGGGCTTGATGATGAGCGAAAAAAGCATTGTTCAGGAAGCGCGTGATATCCAGTTAGCAATGGAATTAATCACATTGGGCGCCCGTTTGCAAATGCTGGAAAGCGAAACGCAATTAAGCCGTGGTCGATTAATCAAGCTGTACAAAGAATTACGCGGTAGTCCTCCGCCAAAAGGGATGCTCCCGTTTTCCACCGACTGGTTTATGACGTGGGAACAAAATATTCATGCGTCGATGTTTTGCAATGCATGGCAATTCTTGCTCAAAACGGGTCTCTGTAGCGGCGTGGATGCCGTGATCAAGGCGTATCGGTTATATCTTGAGCAATGCCCGCAGCCTGAAGAAGGGCCACTGCTGGCGTTAACCCGCGCGTGGACGCTGGTGCGATTTGTCGACAGCGGATTGCTGGAGTTGTCCCAATGCAATTGCTGCGGTGGGAATTTTATCACCCACGCACACCAACCCGCAGGCAGCTTTGCCTGTAGTTTATGCCAACCGCCATCACGGGCCGTAAAAAGACGTAAACTTTCCCAGAATGCTGCCGATATTATTCCACAACTGCTGGATGAACAGATCGAACAGGCTGTTTAACTGATACGGTGTGGATGAACACTCCAGCAGCGGTAAGCAATTACCGCTGCTTTTTTTTGTCCTGACCTTACGTTAATTGCCCGACTGCGCATCCTGTCATAGTCAATTGCGAAAGGATGATGTCGTGCTTATCTTATTAGGTTACCTGGTTGTTATTGGTACAGTTTTCGGCGGTTACATGATGACCGGCGGACACCTTGGGGCACTCTATCAACCGGCTGAGCTGGTGATTATCGGTGGTGCGGGTATTGGGGCATTCATCGTCGGCAATAACGGGAAAGCCATCAAAGGGACGATGAAAGCGATCCCGTTGCTTTTCCGTCGTTCGAAATACACCAAAGCGATGTATATGGATCTGCTGGCGCTCTTGTATCGCCTGATGGCCAAGTCACGTCAACAGGGCATGTTCTCGCTTGAGCGCGACATCGAAAACCCAAAAGAAAGTGAAATCTTCGCCAGCTATCCGCGCATTCTTGCGGATGCTGTAATGCTTGATTTTATTGTCGATTATCTGCGCCTGATCATCAGCGGCAACATGAATACGTTTGAAATTGAAGCGCTGATGGACGAAGAAATTGAGACTCATGAGAGTGAGGCTGAAGTCCCGGCGAATAGTCTGGCGATGGTCGGCGACTCACTACCGGCATTCGGGATCGTCGCGGCCGTTATGGGGGTTGTGCATGCGCTGGCTTCTGCCGATCGCCCGGCAGCAGAGCTGGGTGCGTTGATTGCGCATGCGATGGTGGGAACATTCCTCGGTATTTTGCTGGCCTATGGATTTATTTCTCCGCTTGCCAGCGTTCTGCGACAGAAAAGCGCTGAAACAACCAAAATGATGCAGTGCGTGAAGATAACGCTGCTCTCCAATCTGAATGGTTACGCGCCGCCGATTGCCGTTGAATTTGGTCGTAAAACACTGTACTCCAGCGAACGTCCTTCGTTTATCGAACTGGAAGAACATGTTCGTGCGGTGAGAAATCCAACTGCGCAACAGACGACCGAGGACGCATGAAAAATCAGGCTCATCCCATTATCGTTGTAAAGCGACGCAAGCATAAGAATCACGGTGGTGGGGCGCATGGCTCGTGGAAAATCGCCTACGCCGATTTTATGACCGCGATGATGGCCTTCTTTCTGGTGATGTGGCTCATTTCTATTTCCAGCCCTAAAGAATTGATCCAGATTGCCGAATATTTCCGTACACCGCTGGCCACCGCAGTGACCGGGGGAAATCGTATTTCGAATAGCCAAAGCCCGATTCCAGGCGGCGGGGATGATTACACCCAGCAGCAGGGCGAGGTGAACAAACAGCCGAATATTGATGACCTGAGAAAACGTATGGAACAGAGCCGCTTGAGCAAACTTCGCGGCGATCTCGATCAACTGATTGAATCCGATCCCAAACTGCGAGCGCTGCGTCCGCATTTAAAGATTGATTTAGTTCAGGAAGGGCTGCGGATACAGATTATCGACAGTCAGAATCGTCCGATGTTTAAGACCGGTAGCGCTGAAGTTGAGCCGTACATGCGCGATATCCTGCGCGCGATTGCACCAGTGCTCAACGGGATCCCTAACCGGATCAGCCTTTCCGGTCACACGGATGATTACCCTTACGCGAATGGTGAGAAAGGGTACAGCAACTGGGAATTGTCTGCCGATCGCGCAAATGCATCGCGTCGCGAGCTGGTTAGCGGCGGTCTGGATGATGGAAAAGTATTACGTGTGGTAGGTATGGCCGCCACGATGCGTCTGAGCGATCGCGGTCCTGAAGACGCTATCAACCGCCGTATTAGCCTGCTGGTTCTCAATAAGCAGGCAGAAGAGGCCATTTTGCATGAAAACGCTGAAAGCCAGAATGAGCCGGTAAGTGTCTTACAACGGCCAGCGGAACTCCCGCCGGTAAGCGTTCCCACATCGCCACCAGCCAATCCGAGGTGATAGCGTGAGCATGGATATTAGCGATTTTTATCAGACATTTTTTGATGAAGCTGACGAACTGTTGGCTGATATGGAGCAACACCTGCTTGATTTGGTTCCTGAAGCCCCGGATTCCGAACAGCTGAATGCCATTTTTCGTGCAGCGCACTCGATTAAAGGCGGGGCGGGCACCTTCGGCTTTACCATTTTGCAGGAAACGACCCATCTGATGGAAAACCTGCTGGATGAAGCGCGGCGTGGCGAGATGCAGCTCAATGCCGACATTATCAACCTGTTTTTGGAAACGAAAGATATTATGCAGGAACAGCTCGACGCCTATAAAAGCTCAGTGGAGCCTGATGCCGACAGTTTTGAGTATATCTGCCAGGCGTTACGGCAGTTAGCGCTCGAAGCGAAAGGTGAAACCGCACCGGCAGTTGTCAACCCAGCAAAACTTAGCGTTGTTGACAGCGCCGCGATGCAGGAAGAGGCGGTTGCAAAGCCTGAACCCGCCAGTGAAGAGAGCAAAAAACGCATTACTCTCTCGCGCCTGAAAGCCAGCGAAGTGGATTTACTGGAAGAGGAACTGGCGAATCTGGCGACCTTAACCGATGTGGTAAAAGGAAGCGACACGTTATCAGCAACGCTTGATGGCAACCTCGCAGAAGATGACATCATCGCGGTGCTTTGCTTTGTCATTGAAGCCGACCAAATTGAATTCGAAACCGTCAGCGCAGAGCCTGTGGCAGCTGAAGCTGATGAGGTGGCTGTTGTCACTGAGCCGCAGCCGGTTGCTGTGGCACCTGCGGTGAAAGCTACCGCCAGTGAAGCACCACATAGCCGCGCGGAACGTGAAAAACCCGCCCGCGCCAGCGAGTCGACCAGTATCCGCGTAGCAGTTGAAAAGGTTGATCAGCTTATTAACCTGGTTGGCGAGTTGGTGATCACGCAGTCGATGCTGGCCCAGCGCTCTAACGAACTGGATCCTGTCAATCACGGCGATCTCATCACCAGTATGGGTCAGTTACAACGTAACGCCCGAGATTTGCAAGAGTCGGTGATGTCGATTCGTATGATGCCAATGGAGTACGTGTTCAGCCGTTTCCCTCGTCTGGTGCGCGATCTGGCCGGTAAGCTGGGTAAACAGGTCGAGCTGACGCAGGTTGGTAGCTCAACCGAACTCGATAAGAGCCTGATTGAACGCATCATCGATCCGTTGACGCACCTGGTGCGTAACAGCCTCGACCATGGTATCGAATTGCCGGAAAAACGCCTTGAATCCGGCAAAAGCCCAATCGGCAATCTGACGCTTTCCGCGGAGCATCAGGGCGGGAATATTTGTATTGAAGTGACCGATGATGGCGCTGGCCTGAACCGCGAACGTATCCTGGCTAAAGCTGTCTCTCAGGGCATGCCGATCCACGAAAACATGAGCGATGACGAAGTGGGTATGCTGATCTTCGCTCCAGGCTTTTCGACCGCCGAACAGGTGACGGATGTTTCCGGACGCGGCGTGGGTATGGATGTGGTGAAGCGAAATATCCAGGAGATGGGCGGCCATGTTGAGATCCAGTCTAAACAGGGACAGGGGACCACTATTCGCATTCTGCTGCCGCTGACGCTGGCGATCCTCGACGGGATGTCCGTGCGTGTGGCCGATGAGGTCTTCATTCTGCCACTGAATGCCGTTATGGAATCGCTGCAACCGCGCGAAGAAGATCTCCATCCGCTGGCCGGAGGAGAGCGCGTTCTGGAAGTGCGTGGCGAATATTTACCGCTGGTTGAGTTGTGGAAAGTCTTTGAGGTTGAAGGCGCTAAAACTGAAGCGACTCAGGGCATAGTGGTCATTTTACAAAGTGCAGGGCGTCGCTATGCGCTGCTGGTGGATCAGTTAATTGGCCAACACCAGGTGGTGGTCAAAAACCTGGAAAGCAACTACCGCAAAGTGCCAGGTATTTCTGCTGCAACGATCCTCGGCGACGGCAGCGTCGCGCTGATTGTCGATGTCTCTGCATTGCAGGGGTTAAACCGCGAACAACGTGTGGCGATCACAGCCGCCTGATTGAGTGAGAAGGGAATAATATGACCGGTATGAGTAATGTAACTAAACTGGCCGGCGAACCGTCAGGTCAGGAATTCCTCGTGTTTACGCTGGGGGATGAAGAGTACGGTATCGATATCCTGAAAGTGCAGGAAATCCGTGGTTATGATCAGGTGACGCGCATCGCTAACACGCCAGCGTTTATCAAAGGCGTCACAAACCTGCGTGGTGTGATTGTGCCTATCGTCGACCTGCGCGTGAAATTTAGCCAGAGCGATGTGGATTACAACGAAAACACCGTGGTGATCGTGCTGAATCTGGGTCAGCGGGTGGTTGGAATTGTGGTTGATGGCGTCTCGGATGTGCTGTCGCTGACAACGGATCAAATCCGTCCGGCACCGGAGTTTGCGGTCACGCTGTCAACGGAATATTTGACGGGATTGGGTGCGCTGGGTGACCGGATGCTGATTCTGGTCAACATTGAGAAGCTGCTGAACAGCGAAGAAATGGCGCTGCTGGATATTGCCGCTTCCCACGTCGCATAATCGCCATAACTCATCCGGCCTACAATGATTGCTGTTGCAGGCCGGATGAGCGTAGCGCATCCGGCAGATTTCTCTCTTACGCTTCCCGCTCAACCAGCTCGGGTTCTTCTTCCAGTAAACCTTCATCCTGCGCCAGCATCGCCGTTGCAATCCCGTTACCTAATACGTTGATTGCTGAACGTCCCATATCCAGGAAGTGGTCAATTCCCATCAGCAACAGGATCCCGGCGACCGGAATGTTAAAGCTCGGGATGGTTGCAGCCAACACTACCAGTGCTGAACGTGGCACACCGGCAATCCCTTTGGACGCCAGCATCAGCGTCAGCATCAGGACGGTGATTTCTGCGAAGGAGAGGTGAATATTATAGGCCTGCGCGATAAACATGGAGGCAAATGAACAGTAGACCATGGAACCGACCAGGTTAAACGAATAACCGATAGGCAGCACGAATGACACGATGTTGGGTGAGCAGCCAAATTTAGTTAATTGCTCCAGCGTTTTCGGATAAGCGGCCTCAGAGCTGCTGGTAGTGAATGCGACCAGAACCGGGTCTTTCAGCATGCTTACCAGGCGAAATACCTCTTTTTTCAGCATGACATAACCCACAGCCAGCAGAACCAGGCAGGTCAGTAAAATCGCCACATAGTAGCCGCCGATAAACGACGCATAGTTAAGCAGGATCCCCAGCCCCTGGGTGGAGATTACGGAAGAGATGGCGGCAAAAATAGCCAGCGGTGCAACGTACATCACGTAGCCAGTCACTTTCAGCATAATGTGGGAAACCACATCCAGCGCGGCAACCAGTGGAGCGTTAAATTTCTCTCCGAGCGATGCGCCACCAATACCGAAGAACATTGAGAACACCACAATTTGCAGGATCTCATTGTTAGCCATCGCTTCGGCGATGCTGGTTGGAATGGTATGCGTCAGAAAACCTTTCAGGCTCATGCCGCCCACGGCCAGGCCGGTGTCGGTGGCTTCCAGCGGGATCGCCAGGTTCAGCCCGCTGCCAGGTTGCTCAAGGGAAACCACAAACAGACCGACCAGGATAGACAATATAGAAGAGCTGATAAACCAGATCATCGCTTTGCCGCCCACGCGTCCGATGGTGGACGTTTCTCCCAGGCGCATAATACCAACTGTCAGGGTGCTGAATACTAAAGGCGCGATCACCATTTTAATCAGGCGTAAAAAGATGTCGGTAAGAAGCGTAATGTTATCGGCCCAGGCGGTCACAACGCCGGGGGAGGCATAAGAGTGGATCACCGCACCCGACAGGATCCCCGCCAGCATGAAGATCACGATAAACAACGTGAGTTTGTTTGCATTTGCCACTAAAAAGCCCTCAGTAAGGATTTAACATTTATTGATCGGTTACTCATTTTTTATACTTATTAAGTGGTAACGAGGTATTCATCATATAAATTGGATTAAAGCGTAAGCGGATACAACTTTTTTTAATTTTTTATCCATTTTGTTGTGGTATTTACGATGCGTATGTGTGATCTCAATCACATAAAAATGCGTACTTCGGCCATTCTGGCCGTGCTCATCGATGAAAATAAATGTTATTTACATGATAATTATGGTGTTTTTATGTGAATGATTTGTGGTTGCTGCGCACCCGTTTTATTTTCCCCTCGCCAGGCTTCACATCCCTTCAGGATTTCCTTTTCGCAAACGTAAAGTTATCTCAGCGAGTGCCGATAACGTTGATAACTTGTTTTCAGGAAGGTGCCTTATGTTTAACCGTATCCGCGTTGTCACAATGCTGATGATGGTGCTGGGGGTTTTCGCACTGCTACAGCTTGTTTCCGGTGGTCTGTTGTTTTCTTCATTGCAGCAGAATCAGCAAAGTTTTGTTATTTCTAACGATCTTCGACAGCAGCAAAGTGAACTCACCTCAACATGGGATCTGATGCTGCAGACACGAATCAATTTAAGCCGTTCTTCTGCGCGCATGATGATGGATGCGTCTAACCAGCAAAGCAGCGCTAAAAACGATCTGCTGAAGAATGCGAAAGCATCGCTGGCGCAGGCCGAAACGCATTACGCAAAATTTAAAAACATCACACCGTTGCCGGAAATGGCAGAAGCCAGCGGCAACGTCGAGGAAAAATATCAGCAGTACCATGCTGCCCTGGCAGAACTGGTTCAGTTTCTGGAAAGCGGCAATATGGATGCCTACTTCGCGCAGCCTACGCAGGGAATGCAAAACGCGCTCGGCGAGGCGCTGGGCAAGTACGCCAGCGTTAGCGAAAAGCTTTACGTCCAGGCATTTGATCAAAGCGCGCGGGATTACCATTTCGCCCAATGGCAGCTTGGCGTGTTGGCCGTCGTGCTGGTGCTGATTCTGGTGGTGGTCTGGTACGGCATCCGTCATACCCTGCTTAATCCTCTGTCCCGTGTCATTGCCCATATCCGGGAAATCGCCAGCGGTAACCTGACCGCAACTCTCGCTGTTAGCGGTCGTAACGAAATCGGCGAGCTGGCCAGTACGGTTGATCATATGCAGCGCTCCTTGACGGAAACCGTCACCCTGGTGCGTGAAGGCTCTGATGCGATTTATTCCGGTACCAGCGAAATTGCCAGCGGAAACACTGACCTTTCATCTCGTACGGAACAGCAGGCGTCTGCACTGGAAGAGACCGCAGCCAGCATGGAACAGCTGACCGCAACCGTGAAGCAAAACGCGGACAACGCGCGTCAGGCCTCGCAACTGGCGAAAAGCGCGTCCGATACCGCGCAGCATGGCGGCAAAGTGGTTGATAGCGTGGTGAACACCATGCACGAAATCGCCGATAGCTCGAAGAAAATCGCCGACATCATCAGCGTCATCGATGGCATTGCCTTTCAGACCAACATTCTCGCACTGAACGCGGCGGTTGAAGCAGCGCGTGCCGGTGAGCAAGGCCGCGGCTTTGCTGTGGTGGCGGGTGAAGTGCGTAATCTGGCAAGCCGCAGTGCGCAGGCGGCGAAAGAGATTAAGGCATTGATTGAAGATTCCGTTTCCCGGGTTGATACCGGTTCCGTACTGGTAGAAAGCGCCGGCGAAACGATGAACGATATCGTCAATGCCGTGACGCGGGTGACAGACATTATGGGCGAGATTGCCTCGGCATCTGACGAGCAAAGCCGGGGGATTGATCAGGTTGCGCTCGCGGTCTCTGAAATGGATCGTGTTACGCAGCAAAACGCCTCATTGGTACAGGAGTCAGCTGCCGCAGCGGCCGCTCTTGAAGAACAGGCCAGTCGCTTAACGCAGTCGGTATCGACTTTCCGTCTTGCGTCTCGTCCGGCGTCGACAAAACCACGCGATACACGATTACCTGCAGCCCCGAGCGCATCCTATCCGCGCCAGAGCATTGAACAAGATACCAATTGGGAAACATTTTGACTGATAGTTAAACCGCGGCCAGTGCCGCCCGATGGGAGCGTTGATGTTTAATCGTATTCGAATTTCGACCACGCTGTTTTTGATTTTGATCCTCTGCGGAGTTTTGCAGATTGGCAGTAATGGCTTGTCCTTCTGGGCATTTCGGGACGGTTTTCAGAACCTGAATCAGGTCGAACGGAGTAATCAGCAACGCGCTGCGCTGGCCCAAACCCGCGCTGTGTTATTACAGGCCAGTACGGCCCTTAATAAGGCAGGGACGCTGACTGCCCTGAGCTATCCGCCAGAGGACATCAAAACGCTGATGACCCTCGCGCGCGATAGCCTGACGCAGTCTGAATTGATGTTTAAACGCTTTATGGCGACGTCGGATTCGACGGAGCAAGGCAAGGCGCTGTTTGGCGCAACGGAGAATAGCTTCAGCCAGTGGCACAGCGCTCTCGCGCATCAGGCAACCTGGCTTGAAAACAATCAGTTGTCAGATTTTCTGACCGCGCCGGTGCAGGCGGCTCAGGATGCTTTTGATGCGAATGTGAATGCGTGGCAGAGCAACATTGACAGCGTGTTGCAAACGGCGGGGGAGCAGAGTCAGCGTAATTACCATATGTCGGGGGTGATTTTCGCCACCATGGTGGTACTGGCGGCACTGCTCACCAGCGGTGCGCTGTTCTGGTCACGCAAGATGATCGTTCAGCCGCTGGCGATTATTGGCAGCCATTTCGACAGTATTGCCGCGGGGAACCTGGCACGACCGGTAGCGGTTTATGGGCGCAATGAGATCTCGGCTATTTTTGCCAGCCTGCAGAAGATGCAAAAGGCGTTACGCGAAACGGTAAGTGACGTTCGTCAGGGCAGCTCAGCCATGCATAGCGGTATTTCAGAAATCGCGATGGGCAATAACGATTTGTCTTCACGGACTGAACAGCAGGCGGCTGCGCTGGCGCAAACGGCGGCCAGCATGGAACAACTGACCGCCACCGTCGGCCAGAACGCTGATAACGCACGCCAGGCGTCAGGAATCGCCAAAAGTGCGGCAGACACAGCGCATAAAGGTGGCGAGCAGACGTCCCGGGTCGCCAGCACCATGCATGAGATTTCTGCCAGCTCGCAGAAAATCGGCGACATTATCGGGGTGATTGACAGCATTGCCTTCCAGACCAATATCCTGGCGTTGAATGCCGCGGTAGAGGCCGCCAGAGCGGGGGAGCAAGGGCGTGGTTTTGCCGTCGTCGCCGGAGAAGTGCGCAATCTGGCAAGCCGTAGCGCACAGGCGGCGAAAGAAATTAAGGGACTGATTGAGGAATCCGTCACCCGGGTGCATCAGGGATCGCAACTGGTGGATATGGCGTCGCGCACTATGACGGAAATTGTCAGTTCGGTGACCCGGGTTAACGACATCATGGGCGAGATTGCCTCGGCATCCGATGAACAGCGCAGAGGCATTGAGCAGGTGGCGCAGGCCGTCAGCCAGATGGACTCCGTGACGCAGCAAAACGCCGGTCTGGTGGAAGAAGCCGCATCCGCCGCCGGACAACTTGCGACGCAGGCCGATCATCTTTCTGCTTGTGTCGCATTTTTTAAACTTGAAGAGCAAACCGTAGCAAAACAAGAGTTGGCGCAGCCTCAGGTTGCGCCCGTTGTATCCTGAATGTGATTGAGAAGGCGCTATGACATCATCTCTGCCCTCCGGGCAAACGTCATTATTGTTACAGATGACACAGCGCCTCGCGCTGTCTGACGCGCATTTTCGTCGGATATGTCAATTAATCTACCAGCGTGCGGGGATCGTACTGGCCGACCATAAGCGGGACATGGTTTATAACCGCCTGGTTCGTCGTCTGCGTACCCTGGGGCTGGATGACTTTGGTCGCTATCTCAGCATGCTGGAAGCTAACCAGAACAGTGCTGAGTGGCAGGCTTTTATTAACTCCCTGACGACCAACCTGACCGCGTTTTTTCGCGAAGGGCATCATTTTCCGGTGCTGTCAGATCATGCTCGTCGGCGCAACGGTGAATACCGCGTCTGGAGCGCGGCGGCGTCAACCGGAGAAGAACCCTACAGCATTGCGATTACGCTTGCCGATACCTTAGGTATGGCACCGGGCCGCTGGCGTGTTTTTGCCAGCGACATTGATACCGAAGTGCTGGAAAAGGCCAGAAATGGCATTTATCGCCTTGATGAGCTAAAGACGCTGTCACCCCAGCAGCTGCAGCGTTATTTCATGCGCGGCACCGGGCCGCATGAAGGGCTGGTACGCGTTCGGCAGGAACTGGCAGGGCATGTTGAATTTTCCAGCGTGAATTTACTGGATAAGCAGTACAACGTGCCAGGACCGTTCGACGCCATATTTTGTCGTAACGTGATGATCTATTTCGATAAAACGACTCAACAGGACATTTTGCACCGTTTTGTTCCACTTCTTAAACCTGACGGGCTGCTGTTTGCAGGTCATTCAGAAAACTTTAGCAACCTTGTGCGCGAGTTTAGCCTGCGTGGACAGACCGTGTATGCGCATGCGCCAGGTAAGGATAAAGCATGAGTAAAATCAGGGTGTTGTCGGTAGATGATTCTGCATTGATGCGTCAAATCATGACCGAAATTATTAACAGTCACAGTGATATGGAAATGGTGGCGACGGCGCCGGATCCGTTGGTCGCCCGGGATTTAATCAAAAAATACAATCCCGACGTCCTGACGCTGGACGTGGAAATGCCGCGCATGGACGGCCTCGACTTTCTTGAGAAGTTGATGCGTCTGCGTCCGATGCCGGTAGTCATGGTTTCTTCGCTGACCGGTAAAGGTTCAGAGGTCACGCTGCGGGCGCTGGAGCTGGGGGCGATTGATTTTGTCACCAAACCGCAACTGGGGATCCGCGAAGGAATGCTGGCGTATAGCGAGATGATTGCGGAGAAAATCCGCACCGCATCGCGGGCAAAACTGGCGGCCCATAAGCCCATGGCTGCACCGACGACCTTGAAGGCAGGGCCATTACTCAGTTCGGAAAAATTGCTGGTGATTGGGGCGTCAACCGGAGGAACAGAGGCAATTCGCCATGTACTCCAGCCATTGCCGCTTTCAAGTCCGGGTATTCTTATTACCCAGCATATGCCGCCAGGATTTACCCGTTCGTTCGCCGAACGTCTGAACAAACTGTGCCAGATAACCGTGAAAGAGGCAGAGGACGGAGAGCGCGTACTTCCAGGGCATGCGTATATCGCGCCGGGCGACAAGCATATGGAACTGGCGCGCAGCGGCGCGAACTATCAAATCAAAATTCATGACGGTCCGCCGGTTAATCGGCATCGGCCTTCAGTGGATGTGTTGTTCCATTCGGTGGCGAAACATGCGGGGCGCAATGCCGTCGGGGTGATCCTGACCGGTATGGGCAACGATGGCGCAGCCGGAATGTTAGCGATGAATCAGGCGGGAGCCTGGACCATTGCGCAAAACGAAGCAAGTTGTGTGGTGTTCGGCATGCCGCGCGAGGCCATCAATATGGGTGGCGTAAGCGAAGTGGTCGATCTTAGCCAGGTGAGCCAGCAAATGCTGGTGAAAATTAGTGCCGGACAGGCAATACGTATTTGAATCAGGAGTTTATTTTTATGGCGGATAAAGAGCTTAAGTTTTTGGTTGTGGATGACTTTTCCACCATGCGTCGCATCGTGCGTAACCTGCTTAAAGAGCTGGGATTCAACAATGTTGAAGAGGCTGAAGATGGCGTGGATGCGCTGAACAAGCTGCAGGCTGGGGGATTCGGCTTTGTTATTTCTGACTGGAACATGCCGAACATGGATGGACTGGAACTGCTGAAAACCATCCGTGCCGATGGCGGGATGGCTTCTCTGCCGGTGCTGATGGTCACGGCAGAAGCGAAAAAAGAGAACATCATTGCGGCAGCACAGGCAGGTGCCAGTGGCTATGTCGTGAAACCGTTCACGGCGGCGACGCTGGAAGAAAAACTGAATAAAATCTTTGAGAAACTGGGCATGTGAGGGTGTGATGATGATGCAACCACAAATTAAACCTGCTGACGAACACTCTGCAGGGGACATCATCGCGCGCATCGGCAGTTTGACCCGAATGCTGCGCGACAGCTTGCGTGAACTGGGGCTGGATCAGGCCATTGCCGAAGCGGCAGAAGCGATTCCTGATGCCCGCGATCGTCTCGATTATGTTGTGCAGATGACCGCGCAGGCGGCGGAGCGTGCGCTAAACAGCGTAGAAGCTTCGCAGCCGCATCAGGACGCGATGGAAAAAGGGGCCAAAGACCTGACCAAACGCTGGGATGAATGGTTCGAAAATCCGATCGAACTGTCCGATGCTCGTGAACTGGTCACCGATACCCGTCAGTTCCTTGGTGATGTGCCTGGACATACCAGCTTTACCAATGCCCAGTTGCTGGACATCATGATGGCGCAGGATTTCCAGGATCTCACCGGACAGGTCATCAAGCGCATGATGGATGTTATCCAGGAAATTGAACGTCAGCTGCTGATGGTTCTGTTGGAAAACATTCCGGAACAGGGCGCACGTCCAAAACGTGAAAACGAAAGCTTGCTTAACGGCCCGCAGGTTGACGCCTCGAAAGCCGGTGTAGTGGCAAGTCAGGATCAGGTTGACGACCTGCTGGATAGCCTCGGGTTCTGATGAGTATTTGCCGGATGTGAGGCGTGGGCCTCTCATCCGGCTTACGCGCAATTCTGCTTAAAGCCATAAATCCCGTCTTTTTTACCGCTTACTCTTCCCATTGCTGGATAGCTGTTCTGGCATCATTCTCGCCTATATCTCTATCCAGGGTCTGATGCGTGGCAGAAGAAAGCGACGACGACAAAACAGAAGCCCCCACACCCCACCGACTTGAAAAAGCGCGGGAAGAAGGGCAGATCCCCCGATCCAAAGAGCTAACCTCACTGCTTATTTTGCTGGTGGGTGTGTGCATTATCTGGATAGGTGGGGAGTCGCTTGCCCGCAGACTGGCTGGCATGCTGTCGGCCGGATTACGTTTTGACCATAGCATGGTTAACGACCCGAATCTGATCCTCAGCCAAATCATCCTGCTGATTAAAGACGCGATGATTGCGCTGTTGCCGTTGATTACCGGCGTCGTTTTGGTGGCTTTAATCTCCCCGGTGATGCTTGGCGGCTTGATTTTCAGCGGTAAATCCCTGCAACCCAAATTCTCGAAGCTGAATCCGCTGCCGGGCATTAAGCGCATGTTTTCCGCGCAAACCGGCGCAGAACTGCTCAAAGCGATACTGAAGTCCACGTTAGTGGGAAGCGTGGCCGGATTTTATCTCTGGCATAACTGGCCGGCGATGATGCGTCTGATGGCGGAGTCACCGATTACGGCGATGGGCAACGCCCTGGATTTAGTCGGTATGTGTGCACTACTGGTGGTACTTGGCGTTATTCCGATGGTGGGGTTCGACGTCTTTTTCCAGATCTATAGCCATGTGAAAAAGCTACGTATGTCGCGTCAGGATATCCGCGATGAATTTAAGCAAAGCGAAGGCGACCCGCACGTTAAGGGCAAAATTCGTCAAATGCAGCGCGCGGCCGCTCAGCGTCGCATGATGGCGGATGTGCCGAAAGCAGACGTTATTGTCACTAACCCTACGCACTACTCAGTGGCGTTGAAGTATGACGAGAACAAAATGAGTGCCCCGAAAGTTGTTGCGAAAGGGGCCGGGCTGGTTGCGCTGCGCATCCGTGAAATTGGCGCAGAGCACCGTGTCCCGACATTAGAAGCGCCGCCACTGGCGCGTGCGCTCTATCGCCATGCTGAAATTGGTCAGCAAATACCGGGTCAATTATATGCCGCCGTTGCTGAAGTACTGGCATGGGTATGGCAGCTAAAACGCTGGCGTCTGGCTGGCGGCAAGCGTCCACCACAACCTGAAAACCTTCCGGTGCCAGAAGCACTGGATTTCATGAACGAGAAGAATACTGATGGCTAATCTGGTCGCGATGCTGCGTCTGCCCAGCAACCTGAAATCCACGCAATGGCAAATCCTTGCCGGACCGATCCTCATCCTGCTGATCCTGTCGATGATGGTGCTGCCGCTGCCGGCTTTCGTCCTCGATTTGCTGTTCACATTTAACATTGCGCTGTCGATCATGGTGCTGCTGGTGGCGATGTTCACCCAGCGTACGCTGGAGTTTGCCGCATTCCCGACGATTTTGCTGTTTACCACATTATTACGCCTGGCGCTGAACGTCGCGTCGACCCGTATCATTTTGATGGAAGGACACACCGGCGCAGCGGCGGCGGGGAAGGTAGTTGAAGCCTTTGGTCACTTCCTGGTGGGTGGTAACTTCGCGATCGGTATCGTGGTCTTCGTGATTCTCGTCATCATTAACTTTATGGTAATCACTAAAGGTGCAGGACGTATCGCCGAGGTAGGCGCGCGCTTTGTACTGGACGGAATGCCCGGCAAGCAGATGGCGATTGATGCAGATTTGAATGCCGGTCTGATTGGCGAAGATGAAGCTAAAAAACGACGCTCGGAAGTGACCCAGGAAGCGGATTTTTACGGCTCAATGGACGGTGCGAGTAAATTCGTCCGTGGAGACGCCATCGCCGGGATTTTGATCATGGTGATCAACGTGGTCGGCGGTCTGTTAGTTGGGGTGTTGCAGCATGGTATGAGCATGGGCAGCGCTGCGGAAAGTTATACCCTGCTGACCATCGGTGACGGGCTGGTGGCACAAATTCCTGCGCTGGTTATCTCTACCGCGGCGGGCGTTATCGTGACCCGCGTGAGTACCGACCAGGACGTAGGCGAACAGATGGTGACCCAACTGTTCAGTAACCCCAGCGTCATGTTGCTCAGTGCGGCGGTACTTGGACTTTTGGGTCTGGTTCCGGGCATGCCGAACCTGGTGTTTCTGATGTTTACTGCCGCATTGTTGGCTCTGGCATGGTGGATGCGCGGTCGTGAGCAAAAAGCGCCAGATGAACCGCAGCCGGTGAAAATGCCGGAAAACAACTCCGTGGTGGAAGCCACATGGAACGACGTGCAGCTGGAAGATTCGCTGGGCATGGAGGTTGGTTACCGCCTGATCCCAATGGTGGATTTTCAACAAGATGGTGAGTTGCTGGGGCGAATTCGCAGTATTCGTAAGAAATTTGCCCAGGATATGGGCTTCCTGCCGCCGGTGGTACACATTCGAGACAATATGGATCTGCAGCCGGCCCGCTATCGAATTTTGATGAAAGGGGTAGAGATTGGCAGCGGTGACGCCTATCCGGGACGCTGGCTGGCCATTAACCCGGGTACTGCCGCCGGGTCGCTACCGGGTGAGAAAACGGTCGATCCGGCTTTCGGACTGGACGCTATCTGGATTGAAAGCGCATTGAAGGAACAGGCGCAGATTCAGGGTTTTACGGTGGTTGAAGCCAGTACTGTTGTCGCTACACATTTAAACCACCTGATTGGCCAGTTCGCCGCTGAGCTGTTTGGCCGTCAGGAAGCGCAGCAGTTACTGGATCGAGTGTCGCAGGAGATGCCAAAGCTGACGGAAGATCTGGTGCCGGGCGTTGTGACGCTCACCACGCTGCATAAAGTGCTGCAGAACTTACTGGACGAGAAAGTACCGATTCGCGATATGCGCACCATCCTTGAAACACTGGCGGAACATGCGCCGCTGCAAAACGATCCGCATGAGCTTACCGCGGTCGTCCGTGTTGCGTTAGGACGCGCTATCACTCAGCAGTGGTTCCCGGGTAATGAAGAGGTTCAGGTTATCGGTCTTGATACTCCGCTCGAGCGTTTGCTGCTGCAAGCGCTGCAGGGGGGCGGCGGCCTGGAGCCTGGGCTTGCAGACCGACTGCTGGCCCAGACTCAGGAAGCGCTGTCCCGGCAGGAAATGTTGGGCGCGCCGCCAGTCTTGCTGGTTAATCACGCGTTACGTCCGTTACTGGCGCGGTTTTTACGTCGCAGCATCCCGCAGTTGGTGGTGTTATCGAATATGGAGCTTTCCGATAACCGCCATATCCGCATGACGGCGACCATTGGAGGTAAATAATGCGTAAGTTACTGTGGTTGTTGTTTTTTCCTCTGGTGGCGCAGGCCGCTGGAGAAGGGGCCTGGCAGGCAAGCGGCATGGGGATCACCTTAAATCACCGTGGCCAGTCAGCCTCGTCTGATCCTTTGGTTCCCAGCCAGCCGGTCTCAGGCTTGATGACGCTGGTGGCCTGGCGCTATGAGCTGAATGGCCCCACGCCCGCAGGTTTGCGGGTGCGTTTATGTTCTCAGTCCCGTTGTGTTGAGCTGGACGGGCAAAGTGGGACCACCAACGGGTTCAATAACGTTCCGGCCATTGAACCGATGCATTTTGTCTGGGAGGTCCCCGGCGGTGGTCGCCTGATCCCCGCGTTACGCATTCAGAGCAATCAAGTGATTGTGAACTACCGTTAACACCCTCCGTCATTCAGACCAGCAGTTGAAACTGCTGGTTGTTTCAACATTTCAGTCTCTCACTCAATTAAATAGAAACGCCGTTTTATAAAATAAGTGACGTACGTTGCCGGACTCTTTGTATTCTTGCCATTTAACGAATCCTTCTGGCAGAAATAGAAAGGTTTCACTTCCCGTTAGCTTTTACTGTGACCCTATAAGGATGCCCATTGTCAAAGCGAGGATTGCGGGGCCTCCAAAAAAGCTGCTGCGCCGTAACAGGGGCAAGTCTCAGCATTGAATCCGACATTGACAGAGGTTAAGTAAATGATTGTTTACCCGGTTAAACATAGCCCGTTATTGCGCCAGCCAGAACATTTTATTGCCAGGGATGAATTAAAAACGCTGATCAAAAAGGTGACGCATAACCTGGTCAATATTCATGACGAAACCGGTGAGTTCTTGCTGCGTCTGGACGATGGACGCGTAATTGATACTAAAGGCTGGGCGGGATGGGAGTGGACACATGGCGTCGGCCTGTACGGGATGTATCAGTACTATCTGCAAACCGGCGATGAAACAATGCGCGATATCATCGATAGCTGGTTTGCCGATCGCTTTGCTGAAGGGGCAACCACCAAAAACGTGAACACCATGGCGCCATTTTTAACGTTGGCGTATCGCTTTGAAGAGACGCGTAACCCAGCGTATCTGCCGTGGCTCGACAGCTGGGCGGAGTGGGCAATGCATGAGATGCCGCGTACCGAATTTGGTGGTATGCAACACATCACGCTGGCGGAAGAAAACCATCAACAGATGTGGGATGACACGCTGATGATGACGGTTTTACCGCTGGCGAAGATTGGCAAGCTACTCAATCGCCCGGACTACATCGAAGAGGCAACGTATCAGTTCCTGCTGCACGTGCAAAACCTGATGGATAAAGAAACGGGGCTGTGGTTCCACGGCTGGAGCTATGAAGGAAATCATAACTTTGCTAATGCCCGCTGGGCGCGTGGCAACAGTTGGTTAACTATCGTGATCCCGGACTTCCTCGAATTACTTGATTTACCGGAAAACAATGCTGTTCACCGCTATCTGGTACAGGTCCTGAACGCGCAAATCGCGGCGCTGGCGAAATGCCAGGATGAAAGTGGGTTGTGGCATACCTTGCTGGACGACCCTCAGTCGTATCTGGAAGCATCGGCAACTGCCGGATTTGCCTATGGGATCCTCAAAGCAGTACGTAAACGCTATGTTGGGCAAGAGTATGCGCTGGTGGCCGAAAAAGCCATTCGCGGCATTGTGCAGCATATTTCACCGGAAGGTGAACTGCTGCACACCTCGTTTGGTACCGGGATGGGACATAATCTTGATTTCTACCGCAACATCCCTCGGACCTCCATGCCTTACGGACAGGCGATGGCGATGCTGTGCCTTACCGAATACTTGCGAAAGTATTTTTGATATCGGTATTCAATGGCGATACCGCTATCGGACCTGATTGTTCAGTCGTCACTGTTTGTACCGTGTTGTCCTGCGGGGCAAACAGATGATCCATGATTTGACGCATAACCGGCGCGGCGGTGACACCATCACTGCCGCCGTTTTCCAGAATTAACGCCACCGCGACCTTCGGGTTCTTATAGGGTGCAAATGCGGTATAGAACACGTGGTCGCGCAAGCGGACAGGGATCATCTTCGCATTGTAGGTCTGATTTTCTTTCAGGCTAAAGACCTGCGAGGTGCCGCTTTTTGCCGCAATGCCGTAAGGCGCGGTGTGAAAGAACTTATAACCTGTACCATTTGGTTCATTCGCCATGCCGAACATCGCCTGACGCACCAGTCCCCAGTAGGGCGATGAGGCCGAGGCGATTTGTGAAGGTGCTTCTGGAGCCTGATACGGCGTGATGGTTTTGCCGCTCTCTTCATCGAGCAGCAGGTGAGGGACGATAACCTTGCCGTTGTTAATCAGTGCGACCATGGCTTTTACCATCTGGATAGGCGTGGCAATCCAGTAGCCCTGACCGATGCCAACTGAAATAGTGTCCCCCTGATACCAGGCTTTTTTGTGTACTTTTTGCTTCCATTCACGGCTCGGGAGCAGGCCGTTATACTCCTCATCAAGATCGATGCCGGTCGGTTTACCGTAACCAAACTGGCTGAGCATGCTGTTAATCCGGTCGATCCCCATCATATACGCTACCTGATAGAAGAACGTATCGGCAGACTCTTCTATCGCTTTGGTGACATCCAACATACCGTGGCCCGTTTTTTTCCAGTCACGGTAATGTCGCTCGGTGCCGGGTAGCGTCCAGGTAGGGGCACCGAAGAAACTGGTCTGCGGCGTGATCACACCGTTCAGTAATGCCGACATCGCCATATACGGTTTGACCGTTGAAGCGGGAGGGTACAATCCCTGCGTGACGCGGTTGATTAATGGCAGGTCTTTATCCTGGAGTAGCTTGTTATAGTCCTGATAGCTGATGCCTTTGACAAATGGATTAGGGTCGTAGCTGGGGTTTGAGACCATCGCCAGTACGGAACCGTCGTGTGGATCTTCAACCAAAACGGCGGCACGCTGGCCAGCCAACAAGCTCTCAATGTATTGCTGTAAATGTAAATCCAGCGTCAGATGGATATCTTTTCCGGCAACGGGCGGCACATCTTTGATCAGGCGTACGATGCGTCCGTGGTTATCTACTTCCACCTCCTGATAACCGGTCTTTCCATGCAGTTCGTTTTCGTAATAGCGCTCAATACCTTGCTTACCGATGTTGTGATCGGCGGCGTAGTTCTCCGCCAGACCTTTTTGATCCAGTGCTTTCAGGTCGTTGTCATTGATTTTTGAAACATAACCCAGGACATGCGCCAGCGCCGCGCCATAGGGATACTGGCGGTCTTCGTAACTATTGATGTTGACGCCGCTAAAATGAAACTGGTTTACCGAGAAACGGGCGATTTCGACATCGGTTAGCGCATTTTTTAGCACCACAGGACGATAGCGGCTGCTGGTTTTCAGCTCATGGCGAAACTGGTCTATGTCATCAGGAGTGAGGTCAACGATCGGCGTGAGCTGCTGGAGTAACGCATTCATATCGCTGATTTTATACGGCGTAACAGAAATATCGTACCAGGTAACGTTGCGCACTAGCGGGATGCCGTTGCGATCGTAAATCATGCCGCGCGTTGGGGCGACGGGCAGCATTTTGATGTCGTTTGCATTCGACCGGGTGGTGTAATACTGGTGCTGACAGATTTGTAAGTTATACAGATTGTAAATCAGGATGCCAAAACAGATGACTACCAGGCCAAAGGCCACCAATACACGCCGCTGGAAGAGCTTTTCTTCCGCCTCAAAATCTCTGAATGTCATTGACCCGTACCCGATTAATTCGCCGCCTAATGATACGGAGGCTTAGACGGGATGACAGGCAAAAGATGTTCCATATCTCTAGGGAAATGTGTCATTCCTTGTGGGTTGTTACAAATTACAGTGAACGTAGCCGTTTCTCGTCGGCCTGATAGTGCTGCCTACGAGGGCGGTAATTCGGGGAAATAAAAAAACCCGCGACATAGCGCGGGCTTTCATATTACTTGAGGTGATTACATACGTTCTACTGTTTCGATACCCAGTGTATCCAGACCCAGCTTCAGCGTTTTCGCCGTCAGCTGTGCCAGTTTCAGTCGGCTGTTACGAATCTCTTCGTTTTCAGCGCTGAGAATAGGGCAGTGCTCGTAGAAGCCGGAGAACAGACCAGCAACGTCGTACAGGTAAGCACACATCACGTGTGGCGTACCTTCACGTGCAACGACGGTCAGCGTTTCTTCAAACTGCAGCAGACGTGCCGCCAGTTGAGCCTCGCGATCTTCGCTGATGACGACCTGCGCATTTGCCAGCGCGCTTTCGTCGATATCTGCTTTACGGAACACGGACAGTACGCGGGTATAAGCGTACTGCATATATGGCGCGGTGTTACCTTCGAACGCCAGCATGTTGTCCCAGTCGAAGATGTAGTCGGTAGTACGGTTTTTGGACAGATCCGCGTATTTCACTGCGCCGATACCGACCGCATTTGCCAGTTTTTCTAGTTCGTCGGCAGGCATGTCTGGGTTCTTCTCCGCGACCAGACGACGTGCGCGCTCCAGCGCTTCATCCAGCAGATCGGCCAGTTTAACCGTGCCGCCCGCGCGGGTTTTGAACGGTTTACCATCTTTGCCCAGCATCATACCGAACATGTGGTGTTCCAGCGGCACTGAATCCGGCACATAACCGGCTTTACGTACGATGGTCCAGGCCTGCATTAAGTGCTGATGCTGGCGAGAGTCGATGTAATAAAGAACGCGATCGGCATGCAGGGTTTCGTAACGATACTTGGCGCAGGCGATGTCGGTTGTGGTGTAGAGATAGCCGCCATCTTTCTTCTGAATGATAACGCCCATCGGTTCGCCTTCCTTGTTCTTATACTCATCAAGGAATACGACGGTAGCGCCTTCGCTTTCAACAGCCAGCCCTTTCGCCTTCAGATCGGCGACGATGCCAGGCAGCATCGGGTTGTACAGGCTCTCGCCCATGACGTCGTCACGGGTCAGGGTAACGTTGAGGCGATCGTAGGTTAACTGGTTCTGCGACATGGTAATGTCGACCAGTTTGCGCCACATCTCGCGGAAGTATTCGTCACCGCCTTGCAGTTTCACAACATAACTACGGGCGCGTTCCGCGAAGGCTTCATCTTCGTCGTAATGTTTTTTCGCATCACGGTAGAAACCTTCCAGGTCAGCCAGCGCCATCTCTCCGGCATTTTCCTGCTGCTGTTTTTCCAGCCATGCGATGAGCATACCGAACTGAGTACCCCAGTCGCCGACGTGGTTAGCGCGAATAACGTTGTGACCGAGGAACTCCAGCGTACGCACCGCCGCGTCACCGATGATGGTGGAACGCAGGTGACCAACGTGCATCTCTTTCGCTACGTTAGGCGCGGAGTAGTCAACCACGACGGTTTGTTTAGCCGGTTGAGTGACGCCCAGACGATCGGAAGCCAGCGCCTGCTGAACGTGCTGCGCCAGAAATGCCGGATCGAGAAAAATATTGATAAAGCCCGGGCCTGCAATTTCAACTTTGCTGGCAATCCCGTTGAGATCCAGATGAGTCAGCACCTGCTCAGCCAGTTGTCGCGGCGCCATACCCAGTTTTTTAGCGACAGCCATCATGCCGTTAGCTTGATAGTCGCCGAACTGTACTTTTGCTGACTGACGAACCTGCGGTTCGCAATCTGCAGGCGCACCTGCAGCAATCATGGCCTGACTGACTTTTTCTGAGAGAAGAGCCTGAATATTCACCGGAATACCTTACATTTATGAAGCGGCCTAAAATTCACCGCACCAGTTTAAGAATTAAGGGCGGGAGTATACTGCAAATGCCCGTTGCCGTCAGCATTGTGTGTACCGCCAGTAGCCTGAAATATAAACAATGCAATGGCGTAAATTTATTCATGATGTGTTCGGAGAAAACAGCGGTTGGATGGCGCAGCGCAACAGAGTAAATTAGCGACTTTGAACATGGATATGAGCTTTTAATATGGCGAACTGGCAAACCGTTGCAGAACTACAGGATATTTCTGCAGATTTACCGCATTTCACGCAGGCATTAACGGAACTTTCTACCCGTCTTGGGCTGGATATCACAGGCCTGGAAGCCGATCACATTTCCTTGCGTTGCCATCAAAATACCACCGCAGAGCGCTGGCGTCGTGGGTTTGAACAGTGCGGTGAATTGTTGTCAGAAAACATCATTAACGGCAGACCTATTTGTCTTTTTAAACTGCATGAGCCGGTTTGTGTGCAACATTGGCAATTTTCCATCGTCGAACTGCCGTGGCCGGGCGAAAAACGCTACCCACATGAAGGCTGGGAACATATTGAAATTGTTCTGCCGGGAGAGGCGGAAACGCTGAATGCGCGCGCGCTGGCGCTGCTTTCCGATCACGGTCTGAGTCAACCGGGCATTTTTGTGAAAACCAGCTCGCCAAAAGGAGAGCGTGAGCGTTTACCGAATCCGACGCTGGCGGTTAGCGATGGCAGCGTGACGATAAAATTCCATCCGTGGTCGATTGAAACCATTGTGGCAAGCGAACGTCAGGAGTGAGCATGGCTATACTGGAAATCTGCTGTTACAGCATGGAGTGCGCGCGCACGGCGCAGCAAAACGGCGCGGATCGTATTGAGCTTTGTTCGGCACCCAAAGAAGGGGGCTTAACGCCGTCACTGGGTGTCTTGCGTTCTGTTCGCCAGCACATTTCGATTCCCGTCAATCCCATTATTCGCCCACGTGGAGGGGACTTTTGCTACACCGAAGGTGAATTCGCTGCAATGCTGGATGATATTGCGATGGTCAGGGAACTGGGATTCTCAGGGCTGGTGACCGGCATTTTAGATGCGGATGGCAATGTCGATATGCCGCGCATGGAGAAAATAATGATTGCCGCCGGTTCGCTGCAAGTCACTTTTCATCGGGCCTTTGATATGTGTGCTAACCCACTCAATGCGCTTAAAAAATTAGCTGATTTGGGTGTTGCCAGAGTACTCACTTCAGGGCAAAAATCAGATGCGGCGCAAGGTTTAACAAAAATAATGGAACTTATTGCGCAGCCCGGTGCTCCAATCATTATGGCCGGAGCGGGGGTTCGCGCCTCGAATTTGTCCCTGCTCCTTGATGCTGGAGTGCAGGAAGTCCACAGTTCTGCCGGAGTATGGCTGGCTTCACCAATGCGTTATCGCAATTCGGGGTTGTCGATGTCTTCGGATGCGCAGGCGGATGAGTATTCGCGCTATGCGGTAGACGGGGCGGCGGTTGCTGAAATGAAAGCAATCATTGCACACCATCAGGCCAACTGATTTTACCGTTGCATCATGTCGCCCAATATGATGCTTGCTCGTACCAGGCCCCTGCAATTTCAACAGGGGCCTTTTTTTATCCTTTTATGACTGATGGCGGCGATGCCTTATCAGGCCTACGGGAGTTGTAGGCCCGGTACGCGTAGCGTCACCGGGCAATCCATCACGGCTTACGCGCAATCAAGACCGCACGCAGCGGGGCGGGGTAACCTTCTACCGTTTTGCTGTGGTCGTTCGGGTCGAGGAAGTCGGCCAGTGACTCGGTTACCATCCACTCAGTGCGGCGCTGCTCTTCGGTGGTGGTGACGCAGACATCGGCGATGCGCACATCAACAAAACCACATTTTTCCAGCCAGTTTTTTAGCGCCAGCGCAGACGGAATAAAGTAGACGTTACGCATCTGCGCGTAGCGATCGCCCGGCACCAGTACGGTATTTTCATCACCTTCGACGACCAGCGTTTCCAGCACCAGTTCGCCATCTTTAACCAACTGATCTTTTAACTGCCACAGGTGTTCCAGCGGCGAGCGGCGGTGATAAAGCACGCCCATGGAGAACACAGTGTCAAAGGCGTTGAGCGCTGGAAGTTGCTCAATACCCAGCGGCAGCAGGTGAGCACGCTGGTCATTGCCCAGCAGTTTACGCACCGCCTCAAACTGGCACAGGAACAGTTGCGTAGGATCGATGCCAACCGCCAGATGCGCCCCCGCGCCAATCATGCGCCACATGTGATAGCCACTACCGCAGCCGACGTCAAGAATGGTCCGCCCGGTGAGATCAGACAAGTGCGGCAGGACACGATCCCATTTCCAGTCGGAACGCCATTCGGTATCGATGTTGACGCCGTACAGCGAGTACGGTCCTTTACGCCATGGCATCAGGTTCCGCATCAGGGTGTCGATGCGTTTAAGCTGGCCTTCGCTGAGCGGTTCTTTACTTTCTGCGGTAACGCTGTGTAGTAAGTCCAGACGATGCGGCATCAGCTCGGGCAGAAACTCGACGGCGTTTGACCATTGCTTAAAAAGACCGTGCTGATCGCGCTGCCAGGCAGCGATTTGCGCCGGAAGCGTTTCCAGCCAATGGGACAGATGATTTTTGGCAATCAACTGATAAAAGTTACCAAAATCGATCATGCGCTAACCTCAGCTTTCAACGCCACCAGAGAGCCAAAGTTGAAGCACTGGAACCACAATTCGCTGTGCTCAAAGCCGGCCTGATGCAGTCGCGCTTTGTGCGTTTCTACCGAGTCGGTCAGCATCACGTTTTCCAGCATGCTGCGTTTCTGGCTAATTTCCAGTTCGCTGTAGCCATTGGCCCGTTTAAAGTCGTGGTGCATGTTGAACAGCAACTCGCCAACGTTAGCGTCTTCGAAACTGAATTTTTCAGACAGCACCAGCGCGCCGCCGGGATTCAACCCTTGATAAATCTTATCCAACAATGCCTGGCGCTCAGGTGGCTCAAGGAATTGCAGGGTAAAATTCAGCACCACCATCGAGGCGTTTTCGATAGTAATGTTGCGAATATCGCCTTCGACAACCTCAACCGGGGTCGGTGCCTTATAGGCATCAATATGACGACGGCAGCGCTCAACCATCGCCGGGGAGTTATCGACGGCAATAATTTTGCAATTCTCGTGATGAATATTGCGACGCACCGAGAGCGTCGCCGCGCCCAGAGAACAGCCCAGATCGTAGACCTGCGTGTTGGGTTGTACGAAACGTTCGGCCAGCATGCCAATCATAGATATGATATTGGAATAGCCAGGAACGGAACGCTGGATCATATCCGGGAAGACTTCAGCTACCCGTTCATCAAAGGTCCAGTCACCCAGACTGGCGATAGGCGCAGAAAAAAGCGTGTCGCGGTGAGACATAACGTAAAAATCCGGGAAAAATAAAGTGGCGTATTGTGCGCTAATGCAGGGAGAAAACCAACTCCCAGGGCATATACCAAAGATTCGCCAGCACCATTAGCAACAGCGAACACCAGGTTGCGCTCATGCCCGAACGGCGCCAGCGGAATAGTCGGTGGTGGAATCCGTAATAATGCATCAGACGTCCGGCAATCAACATCAGCCCGCAAATATGCACCATCCACGTCTCTGCGCCGTTCATTTCCATAAATAACAGCAGCACTAATGCGACGGGAATATATTCCACTGCATTACCGTGAATGCGGATAGCGCTTTGCAGCTCGCTAAAACCTCCATCGCCATAGGCAACGCGGTATTGCATGCGCAGGCGAACGACGTCAAAGGAGAACTTTATTAACAATAACGCACCCAATACGGCATAAAGCGCGCTTACCATACAAACTCCCTTTTTAAATGGCTGCTGGCATTGACTATGATAGGTGGCATTTTCAGAAAAGAGAAGATTGCTGTGGAATAGAGGGGGCTGATCCGATCTCTGGCAGAGCACTGTGTAAATCTGCCCATAGCGTATCAACAAGCTCCGGGGCTTGCGCGATGTCCGGCGTATGCAAAAACAGATACGGCGTCGTGTTGCGTTGCCATAGCGGCAGCTTGGTCAGCCAGACGGCAAAAAGGGCGCTGTTTTGTGCCATATCATCGCTACCGATAAAGCGTACCATCGGATGGTTTGCCGTCACCACAACATGCACCGGAACCTTCGGTTTTTTGCGCTGAGCGTCACGTATTGCTTCAGTATGTGGGATTGCGGCATGCACCGGGCGGCTGTCCAGAATCACCCGGTTTACTCCACGCTCGTGTAAACCGCGATTAAATAGCTGTTCGGCTTCGCCTTTGGCAAAGAAGTCTGGATGGCGAACTTCCACACCGTAGGTAAAGGGGTTCGGGAGCGCATCGAGAAACTGCCACAGGGCAGGCAGGTCGCGTGGGCTAAAGGTCGCGGGTAATTGCAGCCAGTATTGTCCAATGCGCGATTCCAGCGGCGACATACGCGTAAAAAATTCCTGTACCAGGTCATCACAATTACGCAGCGCGGCCTGGTGCGAGATGGTCGCCGGAAACTTAAAACAAAATCGAAACGCATCGGTGGTCTGTGCCTGCCAGCGGGCAACAATATCGGCTTTAGGCAGCGCATACAGCGTGGTATTGCCCTCCACGCAGTTAACATGACGGGCGTTAGGGGTTAACTTACTGATTTTAATAATCCTCCCGTACTGCTCTCGTGGCTATGGGGCATCAATGGGGCAAAATCTGCCAGCTTCTGATTCAGCATTGCGATCTGCTCTGCGCTGCTGTCAGCCATCCATGCACCGTAAACATTGAACACCATCTGCGCGCTCGCATGCCCCATTTGACTGGCAATAAAACTCGGGTTTGCACCAGCAGATAATGACCAGCACGCATAGGTATGTCGTGACTGGTACGCCTTTCTGTGTCTGATCCCCGCGCGCTTTAGTGCCGCTTCCCAGGAGTCGCCTACTGAATCGACTCGGTAGATAAATCCGACCTGCTTACTGCGTCTGACCACATGCGGGTTAAAGACGAATGTACACTCATGGTTCACCGAACGTCCATACTCACGTAACTGAACTTCAATGTGATGTTGCCTGCCCAGTCTTGTCATTTCAGCCTGATTTTTCAGGATACTGATTGCGGGCTGGATAAGATGCACCACTCGATCTGTGCTTGCCTCTGTTTTCGGTAGAGTGAACTCACCAAGTTTCGTATAATTACGCCTGACGGTAATTGTTCCCGCCTTCAGGTCGATATCTTCCCAGGCCAGGGAGACCAGTTCCCCGTGACGCATTCCTGTGTACACTGCTAATGACCACAGGTTTTTCGTCTGCTGATGCCGGCATGCATCTATCAGGCGAATAAATTCATCACGAGAAAGAGGATCTGGTTCTGCCCTGGCTTTTTTCAGAGGCTTAATTCCCTCGAATGGGTTCACCTCTAAGTAACCGTGATCCGCAGCAAACTGAAACATTCCGGCCATTGTCGTCATGTAATAGTTCACGGTAACAACGCTTCGCCCTTTTGCCGGGACTTTGTTTTTCGTCGGATTCTGGTAACCAGTTAGCAAATCTTTCCTGAGATACAGCAATTCCTCTTTGGTTACTGCTGACACCAGGCGATTACCTCCGATCCTCGGCACCATATTCCTTGCGACAGACTCATAGCGATTGAATGCGTTCGCGCAGATTTCCATCCGTTTCAGATCCAGCCATTTTTCTTCAAGTTCTTTCACTGTAATGTCTTTTTTACTTACACCAAAAGCCTTGAGGTTAGGGGAGTCAGGAAACTGGGTTGCATAATCAAAGGTTCCTGTGCGGATGGCAAAACATACTGATGTCCGCAGTTCCCCGGCTATCTTCCTGTTCTTAGCGGTGTCAGGGACACCGAGACTTTCCCTGACACGCTTACATTTAAAATTAAACCAGATGCGTAAAGTGCCACCGTGGTTTTCGACGCCTGTTGGATATGTGACTTTATCCATTGGTGTTACCTCCAGACGCCCAAGAGCGATACGAGCTTACCTTTTTCATGGCATCAAATCACCCTGGCTGCTTGCATTTCATTGAAGCGACCCAGGCATCTACAGCCTTTCTGTTATACATGCACTCACTGGACGGTTTTGGATTCCCGTCAGGCGAGACGTGGATATATTCCCTCCCAACCATCCAGCACTCTTTTCTGGCACGGAGGATGGTTCCGGGTTTGACCCCGGTAACCGCGATCAGAACGCTTTCACAAACCCAATCGTTGGGAGCTAACTGGAAAATATTGCTCATAATTATTTCTCCATTTTCCCGGCTGCACCCGGGGAAAACTTTAGCTGTTGCTGGTGGTTGGGATTAGTTTCTGCCAAATCGCTGAAACATATTTCGCCTGGTGGCGGGCATCAGCCAGTGCGTTATGTGCAACCCCATCAAATGGCATATCACGCTTAGGATCGAAACCTACAACTCTGCCTAATGTGACGATGGTTCTGACGTCGTGATCATTCCAAAATTGCCTCGGGCAAACCTGGCCTGCGCGCTCATATGCGCCGCGCAATATAACGTTGTCGAAAGTAGCTCCATTGCCCCAAACTTTTAAATATTTTGGGTTATCAGAATGCCGATTAATGAAATGGCTCAGTTCAGATAGGGCAGATGATATCGGCATCGCATCATCAACACAGATTGCTGATCGTGCTTCTGAGCTTTGTCTTAACCACCACAGAATAGTGTCACCATCTGGCACCGCTCCCTGCTCCATAGCGCTTTCAAGGTTAACGGCGCTGTAAAACTCCTGACCCAGTTCACCGCTTTGCGGATCGAAAAACACGGCACCAATGGAGACGATAGGGGCATTCGGTTTTTTGCCCATGGATTCGAGGTCGATCATTAAATTGTTCACGTTATACATTCTCCTGCTGAGGTGCTGCTTCGCAATGCTCGACACCTTTAGCCCAAATGGCCTTGATGTTCGTCCAACTGACTGGCACTGTTATCTCAATTTGACCGCTGCCGTCGCATGTTTCGCATTCATCATCACCAAAACACTCTGGGCAGTTTATAAATTTCGTTTCTGAAAACTCACCGGACAGTACACCCTTTGCGCCGCTCTCGGCGGTTAGCTTCTTCGGAACCATCACGTAGCCTGGAGGTGCAAGATAGTGAACCTCGACCGAGCGATCAGGTTCAGATGCTAGGTCAAAGCCAATCACCGGAGAGTTGCCAGCCTGAAGCATGGCGGCGCGGCAGGCGTTCCATCCATCCGCGTATATTTTTGCGTCCTCCCAGTTTGTCTGCACGTCAGGGTATGTTGTTTCTACCGTAGCTGGTTCTGGCACTTCCGGCGCTGGCGGGGTGGTGTATAGCGGGCCCGGCGCAATATCGTGACGACGCAATCGGATATCGCAGGTTCTTTCCCCGTTCGGCGATGACCAGGCCACAACATCAGCCACAGGCTCAGCACCAAACGCCGCAATAACCCCAGCAATCACCTTCACAGCATCAGCCATTGCGTAGCCGAGATTACCGCCGTCGCTTTGTGCTGATGCTTTGCTGAGTATTTCGCTTATCTGGTGCAGGCGATCGAGTGATACAGGACCGTTCGCCGGGTGGTTGTTAGTTGTCATGAGTCAGTCCTTACCGATAACTGCGTTAATTTGATTGAGAACGATATCTGTCATCAGGCCTTTCCCGTTTACGGCGACATGGGCAAGAATTTCACTGCGTGCGGCTTTGAGTGTTCCGACGCTCACCATGACCATTCTCTGATTATCTTTGTTTGCAGACTTCAAGCGCTCTAAAGGAGATTTGTCAGTCATCTCACTCCCCCTTCACGCCAATGCCAGCGGCGGCCATCATATGCAGGTACTCGTCAGCATCCTGAACCCATTGACCGCCAACCCCGTAGTAGCGGTGCGTAATGATGTCGATGGTTACTAGCGGATCTTGTTCGATTAGGTTCCGCAGAAACTCTTCAAGGTCACCAGAGCAGTGCTTGATGACTGGAGTTTTCCCAGGGTGACGAACAACGAGAAACTGGTTTCCGTCCTCTCGAATTTCGTTGCTCTCCAGTTCTGCTATGCGCTTCTCTGCGGCGGAAAGTTTAGCCATGTGCTCACGAAGGCTGTCAGTTGCTGCCTCTAGCCTGTCCCAGTCAGGGTTGAAGTTTGCCAGCTGAGCTAACTGGTCTTTCAGGAAGCCGATACTCTTGTCTTTGGCTTCCAGCTCATCCAGCAGCGCCAGCACCGTGGCAGGGTTAGCTGCGGCGATGAATGCCGAATCAACTTTAAGGCAGTGTTGAGCCACTGCTTTTGCACCAACTTTTACTTCATATCCTCTCGCGCCTTTATGTGGCTTATACGATTCCCACTTACCCCATGAAGCTATGTTTGCGGCATTAACCGCTTCACGCAGCGCCTGTTTGTTGAGTGCTGTCATTGGGCTGCTCCCTGTCTTGCGCTATTCAATAGCTGATTAAACAACATGGTTAGGCTGTTACTGCATCCAAACGGCATATCGTTAACACGGTATGTTGGAATACCCTTACGAACACCAGACTTCACGATCCGGCCTGTACCATAGAGTTGCGATAATGCGCCAGCGACCGCGGGTGTCTTTTTATTCATGCCTTTGGCGATTTCACCGCTGGTGGTATTCGGATGAGCCTGGAGATATTCAAATACGGTCATGGCGTTTTACCTTTACGTTCCTGTTCCAGTTGCACCAGAGACTCTTTTAATGCTGCGAACGTAGCGTCCAGTCTGGTGGCGACTTCGCGCATAAGCGGTGCATGCTTTGGTGGCAGTTCAGCAACGGAGGCAAAAGCCTCCGCAACGAGTTCTTTTACCTTCATGCGGCGCATTGGCGCAGCTCCACCAGTTCGTTAAAGCGATTCATGAACAGGCCATAGGCTTGACCAGGACGGAGAGGGATAACCTGAACGAGATCAGAGCAGGGAATACCTTCGAGAATTTCCCACTTCGAACCGTCATCGATTTCCAGATCACGGCGCTCGGTAGCTAACATGGTTAGATCGGCATATTTCACGACAGCAGCTTGTTCAAGTGAGATACCGAATTTAAAGCGGATAAGACCATCAACATAAGTTTCCATGCGTTGGTAGTCAGGTAGCAGGGCTTTGAGCGGGGCAGGAATATCCTGGCAATATGCCTCCGCAGCGTCGTGCATCAGCGCTTCAAATGCGAACTCTGGCGGCACTATCTGGCTTACAAGCACAGAGTGCTGGGCCACGCTGTAGAACTCTGGCAGATGCCCAGCGAATCGACAGATGTTGGAAAGAGCCGTCGCGATATCCTCAACATCGATATCGTCGATTGTGGCGGTCAGGTAGTTAAATTTTTTACCGGATAATGTCTGAATGTAGCTCATGGTTTTCTCCATATTGGCACGCTGCACCGCGCAGATTTTGGTTGCACGAATCCCTCGCCGGGTGGCGATAATTAATGGAATTACGCTTCAATAAATCCCCGCGGCGCCGGGGATTTAATGCAGAGCAATTAGGCTTTAAAGTTACCGATGAAAGTTTCCACTGATTCACCTTCGAACTTGCTGATCAGCAAATCGCGGAATTCGTTGGCGATCTCTTCTTCCTGAGCTTCAAGTTGGACAATGCGCAGAACAAAGCAGGGTTCATCGCTGGTCAGCAGGCTGTTACGCAAGCTAAAGCGGCGTTCGCCCAGACCTTCATACGGCACACATTTGAACTCGAATGCCACAGGCATTACGCCTTTGCTGCTTGCTTCAACGCTTTGCATCAGCGATTTTTTACCAGCGAAATCACCAGTTTCATGGTCCTGCTGGGTTGCTTGCTGAATAGTGATACGACGCACAGCCTGAGCCGCCTGGGAAATCTGCATCGTATTGCCATCAGCATCAAACGCCAGAAGGTAATCGCTCCAGTCTTCCAGCCATTCGGCGATTTGCTTTTGCTTCAGACGTTGACCGTCGATCTGCAGTAGCGCACGGAACGGGGCGGTTTTCTTCAGGGTGATTGAAGCAACGTTATCGGCGTGACCGGGATTATCCAGGGTGCCGATGTTGAACACTGAACGGGCGGTCATGTTGTCAGCGTCAATGAAGCAACGAGCTGGCTCACTGTCGCTGGCATAGCCTTTAGAATAACGTGCGAAGTCGTCAATACTGGTTGTGGTCATTGCGCCACGAAAGCGGAAACGCTCCAGAGAAAAGCGCTCGAGGCTTTCAATGCCAGTACCCTCTGGCAGTAATGCGGTCGGGCAAGCCAGGCCATGAATATCATTCAGGTGATAACCTGAAAGAACCAGGTCTTTGACCTGCTTGAAGGTACCGCTGTCTAACTGAGACATAAAAATTCCTTATTAACTGATGATCAAAGTGGTATCAGTGAGTTTGTTGTTGCGGATCACTGAGCCGCTTTAAGCTTTCCATCCACCGCGCCAGTGATCCCGAACAGCTGACCCTGATCTTCCTGCAGGATGGTTAGCTTCCCGCCTTTGTTGACCCACATCGGGGTTTCGGTTGTGTCCTCTTCTGAGGCTTTACCACGCGGTGTTGGGGTGCTGTAGTTCAGCTTGTGCTTGATCTTGACGCGCTTCTCTTCAACGGAATTACCCATGCGCTCAAAATCAAATGTGAGGACTACTTTGCCTTTGTTGCCGTTGTTCAGAACGCCAAGCGCGGTGGTATTAAGTGCTGCCGCGATTTTGTTCATGAACACGCCGGCATCCAGTTCGCCAAGAAAATCAGGCACTACGGTCATGTGGTCATTACTCATGGTTTTACCCTCGTTAAGGCGGCTGCAACCGCCGAACTTTCTCCATACTCAACTGCAAGCGCACTTTGTCTGTTTCATACCTGTCACCCATAACTGATAAGTGAAGAAGTGCGCTTGCATGTTGTGCCTTGAAAAAGGCTGGCGGTAACCAGACAAAAGGGAAAACACTGGGCCGCCAGAATAGTGATACAAGGCATTTGTTATCTTCACCAAACGTACCAATGATTACGTTTGATGATTTAAATGTACCTTTAGTTACCTTCGTGGTCAAGCGAGTAATGTACTTTATGTTACCTTGGGGAATGTAAAAAAGCCGAGGCTATGCTCGGCTCTTAATTTTGAAGGGATTAAATGTTTTGAGTGATTTGTACAACTTTTCCGACAATGCGACAGTTACCATCAATTTGGATTGGCTTAAATAACGGATTCAGTGGCATTAGGTATGAGTAGGGGCTATCCCAAACTAATTTTTTAACCGTTGCTTCTGATGTCCCATCCAATATAGCAACGACTATTTTCCCATATAGATCATCAAGCTGCCCATAATGGGGCTCGACTATAACAATAGAACCTTCAGGTATAGATGGAAGTCCTTGCGGGTTAGTCATCGACTCACCGCGGACTACTAACCCAAACGCTTCATCCGATACATTTGCAGTTGTTTGAGTCCAGGAAATCACGTCTGTAAGTCTTGAGCAGGCATAGCTATCCGTCCATAAACCGGCTTGAACTGCCGATATGATCGGTACAGCTACAGGGGGTTTCAAAAAAGGCACGACGCGCGTGTCGTCAATGGCCTCATCACCGCTTCCATAGAGTATCCACTCTGGTGTTGTTGATAGAGCCTGAGCCAACTGGTGAAGGTTCTCACCATCAGGCTTTGTCGTGCCGTTTTCCCATTTTGTAACCGATACACGGCTTACACCAAGCTTTTTAGCCAGTGCTAATTGGGTTATATCCAGCTGGATTCGTCTGGATCTGATGCGGTCTTTCATCTCTGTTTTCATGTAACCAATGTTACACCCTTTGCTTGTAACTGTTGTTTGCTATTTAATGTACCTTTTGTTACCTTTAGTTCATTCATCACACCGGAGGAACTATGTATAAGTCCGAAGTCGTAAAGCATTTTGGCGGTATCTCTAAAACCGCTGTTGCTTTGAATATCTCACACCCTGCCGTATGTCGTTGGGGAAAGGTCATCCCTGAGAAGCAAGCCTTCGTAATAGAGAGAATTACTAATGGGAAACTTAAGTATGACGCATCCCTATATCACAAGGTTACAGGCGTATCTGCTAACCAGTAACCACAGGAAAAAGGAGTAAGCCGTGGGTAACGAACCTATTTGGAAAGTCGAACGTCAGCCAGCCTGGCTGGTGGCGGCGATAAAAAAAACGATCACCGATCTACCTGGTGGTTATGCCAAGGCGGCGGAATGGTTGGGCGTGACAGAGAACGCATTGTTTAACCGCCTTCGTGTTGACGGCGACCAGATCTTCCCACTGGGCTGGGCAATGGTTTTACAACGTGCTGGTGGTTCAACTCATATCGCTGATGCCGTTGCGCGCCATTCTCAGGGCGTATTTGTACCACTGGCAGATGTTGATGATCTGGATAACGCCGATATAAATCAGCGCCTGATGGAGTCCATCGAATGGATAGGCCGTCATTCGAATTTTGTACGTAAAGCCACGGCTGATGGGGTAATTGACGCAGATGAGCGTGCTCAGATTGAGGAAAACAGCTATCAGGTTATCGCGAAGTTCCAGGAGCACGTAACGCTTCTTTATCGAGTTTTTTGTGTCGCTGAAAAGAGTGACGCCCGCGAGTGTGCAGCTCCGGGCGCCTTGGCGAACAACTCTTCGAGTATGGAGAAATAATCCGCATGAGCAGTTTAACGGCTTTTGACCGTCTGCCGCAACTCAGGATGATCCCGGTTTCGGGTACTCCGTTGTTTCGGTATGAACGCAGATTATCAAACCGCTGGGTTCCGTGTAACCACAGTAGGGCGGTTTCAATTGTGGGGGTCTATAACCGGAGGGCAAAACGCCTGTGCGCGAACTTAACCGAAGGTTCAAAGACAACCGCGGAGTGCCAGTCCGTGTTATCCGCTGGGAGCCAGAAACACAGCGCGTTATCTATCTGCGTGATGGCTACCCGCACGAATGCTTCAGCCCACTTGAGCATTTCAGGCAAAAGTTCAGGGAGATAACGGACGATCATGAGCACTAAATTAACCGGCTACGTATGGGATGGTTGCGCGGCGTCGGGCATGAAGTTGTCTAGTGTCGCGATCATGGCTCGCCTTGCTGATTTCAGCAGCGATGAAGGTGTGTGCTGGCCGTCCATTGAAACTATTGCTCGCCAGCTTGGCGCAGGGCCGAGCACTATCAGAACGGCAATCGCTAAGCTTGAAAAAGATGGCTGGCTCACGCGTACACAGCGCCGTAATGGTAACCGTAATGCTTCGAACGTGTACCGCCTGAATGTGGCGAAACTTCAGGCTGCCGCATTTTCTCAACTGTCAGATTCCGACACGTCAAAATCTGACGCATCAAATTTTGACGCCTCAAAAACTGACCAGTCGAAATCTGGCAAAAAAGGCGGTTTTGACCCGTCAGAATCTGGCGGGGATCCGTCAGTAAAATCAAAACAAGATCCACAAGTAACTTCAAAACCCTCTTGTCCGGTTGCAGCGCAACCAGACCCTGAAGTCGTGATTACTGACCAGGCGATTTTGGTTTTGTCTCATTTGAACCAGATCAGCGGATCCCGGTATCAGAAATCAAAAACATCCCTGGAGAACATTCGTGCCCGACTGCGTGAGGGATACAGCGTTGCAGACCTGCAATTGGTTATCGACCTGAAGCATGAGCACTGGCACGAGAACGACGAGCAGTACCAGTACATGCGCCCGGAAACGCTGTTCGGCCCGAAGAAATTCGAGAGCTATCTGCAAAGCGCTACCCGCTGGGAGCAGAAGGGACGGCCTAAACGCGCTGACTGGGGTGCGAAAAAGCGCGATGTGATGGCTTTTGGTCCGGTTGATACAACGATTCCAGAGGGGTTCAGAGGATGACGTTAAACAAATATTGCCAGGCGCTAGTGGCACTACGTAGCCAACCAGCCCACGAATTGAAAGAAGTTGGCGATCAGTGGCGAACACCGGATCTGCTTTTTTGGGGGATCAACGCGCTATTTGGTCCATTAGTTCTGGACTTGTTTGCTGACGACGACAACGCGAAATGCCCGGCATGGTACACCGCCGAAGATAACGCGCTGACGCAGGACTGGTCTGAACGTCTGGCAGAACTGGGTGGCGCTGGCTATGGCAACCCACCGTATAGCCGTTCGCAGTACCACGAGAAACAGGCGGTCACTGGTATGACGCACATCATGAAGTACGCAGCAGCCCAGCGCGAGAAGGGCGGTCGCTATGTATTCCTGATAAAAGCCGCGCCTAGTGAAACGTGGTGGCCGGAAGATGCCGATCACATTGTATTCATTCGCGGGCGCATTGGGTTCGATCTGCCTGTGTGGTTTGTACCGGCTGACGAAAAACAGAAGCCCACCAGCGCGTTTTTTGCCGGTGCCATAGCTGTATTCGATAAGTCATGGCGTGGTGAGCGGTTCAGCTATATCAACCGTACAGAACTGGAGGCAAAAGGGCGGGCGTTTATGACTTTGGCGCAATTTGCTGCCAGCAAGTTTCAACCTGCAACTGCCACACCATCTGTAGCTGACAAGCCAGAAGCAGAGTTGCCACTTACCCAGAAAGATATTTTTGATATCAGCGGTGTCGAGGCGTGGGCATGCGTTAGAGCTGCGTTCGGCGATAAAGAAGAATACACATTTAGTGAATCGAAGTTTGGGCATACCTGGGCGGCGGATTCTGTCGAAGCACCGGAATTCACTCAGGTATCACCATTAACGATCGACAAAGCGAAGCTGCTTATTCGTGAGAGTATTTTGTTCGGTGTGGATGAGTGGCTGTTGTCGATTGAATTCGATGACGCTGCTGCGCGCCTGGATATGTCGGAACGTATTCGTACTGTTGCCCTTGAAGCATCTGGTGAATATGGCATGAACAGTACTGATTTCATTGCAGCTATGGGAAGCCTGGATGTTTCCAGGTGGTCCAATATTCGCCAGATCCGCATGCACATCCGTGAGAAAGCTAAACCAGTAGCCGATCCGCATCCCGAGTCCCATATCTGGCCGCTGGAGGTTGGAATTGTATTCGATCAGGTGGATGGCGCTGGCATGCTGGATGAATCACAGCAGAACAAGCTGAAAGCCAATATCAATCAACTCTGGCTGGAACGAACGGCCACCAGCGAAATCATTACTGCAGCTTCTGAACTTGTTCGCAATATGCGGGGAGAGGCCGCGTGAAACTGATCCTGCCTTTTCCTCCGAGCGTGAACACTTACTGGCGCGCCCCTAACAAGGGGCCGCTGGCCGGTCGTCACCTCATTAGCGCTGATGGCCGTAAATACCAAAGCGCTGCCTGCGTGGCGATCATTGAGCAATTACGACGTCTCCCGAAGCCATCGACTGAACTGGCAGCGGTAGAAATCACTCTGTACCCGCCGGATGCGCGCCGCCGGGATATCGATAATTACAACAAAGCCTTGTTTGACGCGCTGACGCATGCGGGTGTCTGGGAAGACGACAGCCAGATTAAGCGCATGCTGGTGGAATGGGGACCCGTAGTGCCGAAAGGTCGGGTAGAGATAACGATCAGCAGATATGGACCGGCGGGTGCAGCCGCCTGATATGGAGAAAAGTATGAGCCAGTTAATCGTGAATGGTGTAGTAACAATGTCCAGCCGTGATATTGCGGATCTGGTTCAGAGTAAACACAGTGACGTGAAACGCTCAGCTGAGCGTCTTGTTGCTGCGGGAATTTTAACCGCGCCGTTGGCGCAGTTCGATTTTGAGCATAACGGTAATGTGTACCAGGAGTATCGTTTTAACAAACGCGACTCTCTGGTGATTGTTGCCAGATTATCACCTGAATTTACCGCCGCGGTCGTCGATCGCTGGCAGGAACTGGAAGAAGGGCAGAGTGTCAATGTCCCCCGCTCATTGCCGGAAGCGCTTCGTCTGGCTGCTGATTTAGCCGAGCAGAAAGAGCAACTCACGTTCCAGCTGGCAGCCGCGGCGCCAAAAGTGGAGTTTGTTGATCGTTATTGCTCTGCAAAAGGCTCCATGTCATTCCGGCAGGTAGCCAAATTGCTTAACGCAAAAGAAACTGAGTTTCGTCTGTTCCTTATTGAACGCAATATCCTGTATCGCCTCGGCGGCACACTTACCCCCATGGCGCAGCACATTTCCGCGGGAAGATTTGAAGTTAAGACGGGAACATCGAGCTCATCCAATCACGCATTCAGCCAGACGCGTTTCACTGCCAAGGGAGTACGCTGGATTGGTGGTTTGTGGGCTGAACATATTGCAGGGGGGCAGGCGGCGTGAGGGCTTTGTTAACTCCTGAAGTCGCCCATCGCATGGGGATTGTGTTGTTTCGTCCCGGCGCGGAACTGATGCACCTCTTTATGCGCGGTCGCGTTCTGCTTGAGCCTGAACCAGAAGAAATGGCGTCATTCAGTACAGGAGCTGTTCCCGCCGCCATTCAGCCGCTGGCTGATGATCCGGTAATGCGGCAGGTCTTCGAGAATGATCGGGTTATTCAGCGTGCCGGTGGGCTTACTTCCCTTGAGCAATGGTTGAGTACCCGGTTTGAATGCCAGTGGCCACATTCATCGTGGCACGATAAGAACTTCACAATAATGCGGCACCCACCAGGAAGTATTCACCTGTGCTGGCATTGCGATCACACTTTGTCGGGGCAACATACCGAACAGCTTGCAGGTATAGCGGCAGGAAACCTGGTATCCTGGATTCTGGAAGTCATTCGGCGTGATTCTGGTTTTCCCGAGTCGCATATCCTGACGCTTCCGGAACTGTGCTGGTGGATGGTCAGAAACGACCTGGCTGATGTTATTCCGGAAAGCGTTGCGCACAAGGGGCTACGCCTTCCGGATGAGAAGATCCGCTCGGTCATGAGGGAAAGCGATATTGTACCTTCCGTTTCTGCAACCAGCCTCGTGCAGGAGAAGGCGAAGAAGATCATCACGCTCTCTGTTGATCCGGAGTCTCCGGAATCTTTCATGCTCAGGCCAAAGCGACGCCGCTGGATAAATGAGACTTACACCCGCTGGGTAAAAACACAACCCTGTGAGTGTTGCCGACGGCCAGCAGATGATCCGCACCATATCGTAGGGCACGGTATGGGTGGTACAGCAACAAAAGCCCATGACCTCTTCGTGATCCCTCTGTGCAGAGAGTGCCACGACGAGTTACACGCCGATGTACCGGCATTCGAGCAGAAGCATGGTACGCAGCTTGAGCTGCTACTGCGTTTTATGGATCGGGCGCTGGCGATCGGTGTAATTGCGAAAGCTTAAGTGTATGGAGAAAAGTGATGCGTGATATTCAAATGTTACTTGAAAGATGGGGCGGGTGGGCTGCCAGTGATAGTTCTGGCGTGGACTATTCTCCTATAGCTGCAGGATTTAAGGGGCTGTTGCCGCAAACAGGTAGATCCCGACCGTCATGTACTGACGATGATGCGCTGATCATCGAAGGTTGCCTGGCGCGATTGAAAAGCCGGAAACCATATGAGCATTCACTGCTTGTAGCTCACTATCTGTATGGAATATCCAAGAGGAAGATCGCAAAAGTGCGTAAAAAAGATGAGAAATTGATACGGATCGAGATACAGATGGCTGAGGGGTTTATTGATGGCTGCCTTTCAATGTTGGATGTAAGGCTTGATATGGATGAATAACTAATTGTTAACATTATGCCCCGTGTAGGGGCCTAATGTTACAAGTGAGGGAAAATTCTACGCAGCACTAACCAACACCTACCAAATGTGCAAAGTGAAAGGAGCAGCGAAGACAATCCTAACAGGAGAAATAAAAAATCAATTGGTTGAGCAAAGACCTTAACATCCTCTGGTAAGAACATAGCGATCAGTGGAAACAAGCAGGCCAAAATCAGCGTCAACCCTGTTGATAGCAAGCGATTTATCAATGTTGGTAATATATTATTCCTTTTGAGGGCGTTAATGGCCCCATCTTTGTCACTATCTGCGCTACTGAATATAGATATAGCGGCGAGAACAAACCCAAAAAGAATTCCTGAAATTGTCGAAAGCACACCTGCTGTAGTTAACACATCAGCATGTTTCATAGGCTTAAACAGTTTTGTCGCTGCATAAGTAATCAGAACTAAGAGGACCACTTTCCAAAAAAGAGTTAGAAATTCTCTCATTTTGTCCTCCCTTTTGCGTTACTGGTTTTTTTTTGCAAGCTCATACTGTGCAAGGTAATTTGCATTATCAATTTTAGCAGATATCATCGCCGTCCTGATATCAGAATCAGAAGGATAGCCGCTTTTTACTACTATAGTTTTCGAGCCTATGAGCACTTGATCAAGTAGGCTTTTTGGCGCTGTATCTGATGGTTCTGTTACATCAATTTTCTTGATGTTTAGCCCGCCAGAGCCTTTGGGGAATAGTTCAAGCAGTTCTTTAATAGCATCAGTAACTGATGATTTAAGATAGTTGAAGCCTGCTCTTTTGGGACGAATGCGACCGCGCATGTTAAGTCTCAGGTGTGAACCGCCCATACCAACCACCATATCAATGATGTCATTAGTAAGGTCATTCTTAATCTGATAATTAGCTTTATTGAAATTTCTTGGCGCTGCGACAGTGAGGTCAAAACTGCGAAGGATGTTCCCATCTTCAAGAAGTTCCTTCATGCTCTCGTGCTTCCAGATAGCCTCGAATGTAACATTTTTCATTTGTGTCTTGTTGTACAAAATGAAAGATAAATCATTCACTTTGGGGCCTAAATGGTTGAGAGTCATTGCTAGTAAATCTGTTTCAAAGTAGTAAATAAAATATGTCCGTTCTACTACTGAATCTTTATCGCTAAGCGGTATCGTTCGCTCGCTTCCTGTGGTGCCATCCTCGATAAAAGGTAAGAGACAATCACGCCTCCACGAGACATACCCAAAATAACTCTGCTGCTTATCATCCTTTTCAAGAATGACAAGTTTTAAACCGCGGTTTTGGGTTTCTGCTGTCACCACTAAAGGGAATGTAATCGGAGTCGTGTTTGTCATTTGCTCGAATGCAAGTTTCGCTGTAGACAGACCGTCTTTTTTACTTCCATTTCCAGTGAAAAAGCCAACTCTTACGCGACGAGTTTTCTTCTTATCTTCTGTAGTCATTATCAATCCGATGAGAATTTCTGATAAACGGACGAAAAATACTATAAATAATTGAGAAGATCATTAGCGCGGTCCGCAAAAAGTGATGTAACGTGTTAAGAGTGGTTACTTGGTCACATTGCTTAATCATCAAATTCAGCTTCTGAGTTTTGTTTTAACGATGCTTGATTGTGCGACTTATCTCTCTGAAACTTATCTTCTTTTCCTTGACTATGAATTTTCTATCTAAGGAGGTTCTATGTTGGGAGTGTGTTCTTGTGGTGGTAGGCTTGATGAGTCGCAGTATTCCACCGATAGCCTAGGTAATACGTTCAAATCTTGTCCAAGATGTTCGCAGATTTCCGGGCATCACGTTTTCTATCTTATTGAGGAGTTTGGCGAGAGGGATATGGGGGATGGCAGAGTTATAGTGCAACCATATTGCCCATCGTGCAGAAACTACCAAGAAAGATCATTAGTTCCTGCGTTTGAGTGCAGTGGTTCATGATCACAACATTCAATATAAGACCACCTTCGGGTGGTTTTTTTATGACAAATCAGACATGCGCGGCGCGTAAAGGCGCTGGTGGTCGCAGAATGGAATTCTTCTCTTGCTGGTGAAGCCAACCAGAGTTATCTGTATGTCACTCTAATTGTTTAAGGGTAAAAGGCATGCTAAATCAGCAAGATATGACAGAAACCGCGAAGGCTGTTTTCAATGAGTTAAGCGATAAACCAGCAACGGTTGGGGAGATTGCACAGAATACCCACCTCAGCCGCGAACGTTGCCAACTCATACTTACGCAATTGGTGATGGCGGGATTATCTGACTACCAGTTCGGATGTTATAAGCGTTTCCAGTGATATGTTTTTTTGCACTATGTGAACTGCATCAACAGTTTAGTTTTTTCTTATTTCTGGCTTAAAAATAGTTTTTGACATAACTCTTTAGCTATTAAGATTTTTTACCTTATCAACTTGATAGAGGTGAAAAATGAGTGTTGAAAATTATGAAATTGCTTTAAATGATGTTGACCCAACTAACCTGGGTGCGGTTAAAGACTTATTGGAGACACACTCCCATCTTTTCAATGACTATTTTCTAGCCGGTTATGGCGGTGATGCCCGATACTCCGTTATTGATGGCTCATTTGAAGTTATCGGTATTGGAGATGGTTTTTTTGAGTATGAGGTTGGGATTGATTTTTTTGCTGGTTGCTCAGATATGAACGATACCCACGAAGACTCTGGGATACTTGAATATGAAGTTAGAGATGGAAGTATTCACATTGAAGTGGATGAAGCTGTCTGGAGAGTAGACAATTAATTCCCGCTTACTGATCCTAATCGCGCCGCTATAAATGGTTTGGCGGCTTTCTGCTGTGGAAATGGGCGGCTGGTGGGTGTTAGCGCACCCAGTCAGCCATCAGCTCATGCTTTCAGGTCACAAGCTAACCAAGGCCCACTGCTTTAGCGCAAAAGCAACGTGAGCCTATCAGAGTTACGCTTACTGATCTATGAAAAATACTGTAAAAATAAACAGGGTTGAGTTAATCAACGCTGATAGCCTGCATTACGTCGCCACCCTCCCGGATAACTCTATTGATCTGATTGTTACGGATCCTCCGTACTTCAAAGTGAAGCCTAACGGCTGGGACAACCAATGGAAGGGGGACGAGGACTACTTACGCTGGCTTGATAGCTGCCTGGCTGAGTATGCTCGCGTTCTTAAACCTGCTGGCAGCATCTACCTGTTTTGCGGTCACCGACTGGCCTCAGACATAGAGATTATGATGCGTACCCGGTTCAAAGTTTTGAATCACATCATTTGGGCAAAACCATCGGGCCGCTGGAATGGATGTAACAAAGAAAGCCTGCGTGCGTACTTTCCATCTACGGAACGGATTTTGTTTGCTGAGCACTATCTTGGGCCGTACACAGGTAAAGAGGATGTTTACGAAAGGAAAAGCACAGAGCTAAAGCAGCACATTATGACGCCGCTGATTGATTACTTCCGTAATGCCCGTGAATCACTGGGAGTCAGCGCGAAAGAAATAGCTGAGGCAACCGGAAAGAAAAACATGACGTCACACTGGTTTGGTGCAAGCCAATGGCAACTACCAAATGAAGTGGACTATAGAATATTGCAGGAACTGTTCACACGGATCGCTATCGATAAGCACATTCAGCAGAAGCTTGAACATCCTCACCACCAGCTGGTAGCCACCTATCAGTCATTAAACCGCAAGTATTCAGAATTGCTGGAGGAATACAAAACCCTCCGGCGCTGCTTCTCTGTTTCCGCTTTTGTTCCGTATACCGACGTATGGACGCATAAGCCTGTTCAGTTTTATCCAGGCAAACATCCATGCGAAAAACCTGCCGACATGCTGAAGCAGATCATTAGCGCCAGCAGCAGACCGGGGGATATCGTTGCCGATTTCTTTATGGGCTCTGGTTCAACTGTGAAAGCTGCAATAGAACTTGGTCGTCGGGCGATCGGCGTAGAACTGGAAACCGACAGGTTTATTCAGACCACCGAAGAGGTGGAAAAACTCAACAAAACATAACGATCATCACGCTCCCTGTTGCTGTGGTGATCACCATTTTCAGGCACCGGGAATCATCCTTACTTTTAGTTGAACAAAAGAGCCCGGTTGCCTGATCCCCTCCAATCACACACAGCGCCATCCGAAAAATCGGAGGTGAGGCTATGACCAGAATGAGCACCATTTACAGCAGACTTTCATATGGATCAGGAACCACGCTTGCCGGCTGCGGTGTATCAGCGAAGGCATATGCCGAAACAGCTAAAACAGCAAAAGAGGTGTCCTGGATGTTGGCCGACAGAATTGCAGGGTTAAGCCTGAGCGACTGGGCAATTATTGTCGGTATCGCATGCACCGTTATCACCTGTGCAGTGAACTGGTATTTCCGCTGGAAAGAACGGGAGGATCGGCGCAATGGCTATGCCACCAAAGCTGAAGAATAAACTGAGTGCAGCGGTCGTTGGTTTAATTCTTGCGGGGGCTTCCGCGCCCGTGATTCTCGATCAGTTTCTGGATGAGAAAGAAGGCAACAGTCTGACCGCATACAAGGATGGCTCCGGCATCTGGACTATTTGCCGTGGCGCCACGATGGTTGATGGTAAGCCAGTAGTTCAGGGCATGAAGCTGTCTGCTGAGAAATGCGATCAGGTAAACGCCATTGAGCGTGATAAGGCACTGGCGTGGGTTGACCGAAATATCAAAGTACCACTGACCGAACCACAGAAAGCCGGGATCGCGTCTTTCTGCCCATATAACATCGGTCCCGGAAAATGTTTCCCATCTACGTTCTATAAGCGAATAAATGCTGGCGACCGTGAAGGTGCCTGTGAAGCGATCCGCTGGTGGATAAAAGACGGTGGTCGCGATTGTCGTCTGACCAAAGGGCAGAAGAACGGTTGCTATGGTCAGGTTGAACGGCGAGACCAGGAAAGCGCGTTGACGTGCTGGGGGATAGACCAGTGAGCCTGCGCTATCAGTTCATTGTTATTTTGTTGCTGGTGGCCGTTGCATTCTTCGCGGGTAGTGTATGGAGCAGCCGCGGTTGGGAAAAGAAGTGGGCCGAGCGTGACAGCGTAGAATCATCGCAAACAGCGAACGCACAGACCGCCGCTCGCATGATTGAACAAGGGCGTATTATTGCCCGTGATGAGGCTGTAAAAGATGCACAAGCACAAGCCGCTAAATCCGCTGCCACTGCTGCTGGCCTGTCTGCCACTGTTAACCAGCTGCGTACCGAAGCAACAAAGCTTGCCACTCGCCTGGACGCCGCAAAGCACACCGCAGATCTTGCCACTGCCGTCAGAAGCAAAACAGCCGGAGCCGACGCCGCAGTGCTCGCCGACATGCTCGGACGCCTTGCAGAAGAAGCTCGATATTATGCTG